>CAMLIA010000101.1 GCA_946479905.1 uncultured Frankiales bacterium
TTCCAGAAGGACAACGACAAGGTCGGCGCCTACGAGCGGATGAAGACCAAGGTGCAGGAGGAGCTCAAGCAGCACTTCCGGCCCGAGTTCCTCAACCGCATCGACGACATCGTCGTCTTCCACCAGCTGTCCGAGGACGAGATCATCACGATCGTCGACCTCATGCTGGCCCGCGTGGACGCCCAGCTGCGCAACAAGGACATGGGCCTGGAGGTCACGCAGCCGGCCAAGCTGCTGCTGGCCAAGCGCGGCTACGACCCCGTGCTCGGTGCCCGGCCGCTGCGCCGCACCATCCAGCGCGAGATCGAGGACTCGCTGTCCGAGCAGATCCTGTTCGGCACCCTCGCGCCCGGCCAGATCGTGGTCGTGGACGTCGAGGGCGAGGGCGAGGAGGCGAAGTTCACCTTCCGCGGCGAGGACAAGCCGGTCGCGCTGCCGGACGCCCCGCCGGTCGACCTCGCCGGGTCGGTCGAGGGCGGGACGACGAGCACGGCCGAAGAGGCCTAGCAGCACGACGAGAGGGCCGCACCCGGACAGGGTGCGGCCCTCCGTCGTCCCTGCTCAGCCCGGCAGCGAGTACTGCCCGTCCGGCAGCGGGTCCACGAGACCGTCGGCGACCAGCCCGTCCAGCGCCCGGGCGCGCTGCACCGGCTCGTCCCACGCCAGCGCCAGTGCGGTGGCGGGCACCGGGCCCGAGGCGTCGCGCAGCACTGCCAGCAGCCGGCCGCGGACCTGCCGGTCGGTGCCGGCGTACCCCTGCGGGCGGCGCACCGGGGACGCCAGCGGAGGTGACCCGGCCGCCCGCCAGGCGCACGACGCCGCGACCGGGCAGGACGGGCAGCGCGGGGTGCGGGCGGTGCAGACGAGCGCGCCGAGCTCCATGAGGGCGACCGACAGGGTCGCGGCCGGCTCCCCCTCCTCGGGCAGCAGCGCCTCGACGAGGCCCAGGTCCCGCTTGGTGACCGCGGCGTCCGCCACCCCCTCGACGAGCCGCGCCACGACCCGGCGGACGTTGGTGTCGACGACCGGGTGCCGCTGCCGGAGCGCGAACGCCGCGACGGCCCGGGCCGTGTAGTCACCGACGCCCGGCAGCGACAGCAGCTCCTCGACGGTGGTCGGCAGCTCCCCGTCGTACCTCTCGACGACCGCGACGCAGGCCGCGTGCAGGCGCAGCGCCCGACGGGGGTAGCCCAGCCGTCCCCACTGCCGCACCGCCTCGCCGCTCGGTGCCCCGGCGAGGGCGCCGGCGTCCGGCCAGCGCGCGACCCACGCCTCGTACGCCGGGACGACCCGCGCGACGGGTGTCTGCTGGAGCATCACCTCGCTGACGAGCACGGCGTACGGCGTGGTGCCCGCTGCGCGCCAGGGCAGGTCGCGGGCGTGCGCGGCGTACCAGTCGACGAGGGCGGCGCGGAAGGGCATGACCCGACGATCCAAGCAGGTCGCTGCGGATAGGGTCCGTCCGTGGTGATGCACCCGGTCGGGCCGCTGCCGGCCTCGACCTACTGGCGGCGCCGCGCGGTGCTCCTCGGCGTGCTGGTCGTCCTGCTGCTGCTCCTCAAGGCGTGCACGGGGGGCGGGGACAGCCCGAAGCGGACCTCGTCGACCCGCCCCACCCCGTCGGCCTCCGCGAGCGCCACCCCCACCGCGTCCCCGACCGCCACCGCGAGTCCGGCCCCGGCGGCCGCCGGTGGGGTCTGCCCGGACAGCGCCCTGCAGCTGCGCGTGACGGCCGACGCGTCCACCTATCCGGTCGGGGGCAGCCCCCGCTTCACGATGACCATCACCAACACGTCCGCGGTGGCGTGCACCCGCGACCTGGGCTCGAAGGTCGTCTCCCTGCAGGTGGTCAGCGGCACGGCGCGGACCTGGAACAGCGACGACTGCACCGAGGCGCGGGACAGCAAGCCGACCCGGCTGGCGCCGGGGAAGGCCACGCAGGTCGTCGAGCTGCAGTGGTCCGGCAAGCGGTCGCAGCCCGGCTGCCCCACCCCGCGGGACACGGCCACTGCGGGGACCTACCAGGTCACGGGCACCGTCGGCACGCTCACCTCGGCGAGGGTGGTCTTCCACTTCCGATAGCCGCCCGCTCCTCAAGGGCGGGGCGGATCCGGACGACACACACGCGTGGGAGTCCGGAGGGTCGGCGTGGAAGGTCAGACGGTCGCGTCCGCCATGCCTCCTGCCGTGCTGGCCGAGCTGCGGCACGCCTTCGGGCAGGAGGTCCGCAACCGGCTGCCGCACCTGACCACGACGTCGGACCTCGAGACCGCGCGCCGCGACGCCCACACGATCGCGAGCAGTGCCTGGATCGTCGGGGAGCCCGAGATCGCCCGGTTGGCCCGAGAGGTGGAGTACGCCCTGCCCGACGGCCCCGTGGCGGAGCTCGTCGCGGCCCTCACGAGGTACGTCGCATGACGTCCGCGGCCAGCTCGACCCCCTTCTGCGTCGTCATCGTCGACGACTCGCCCGTGCAGCGCCGCTTCGTCCGGGCCGCCGTCGAGGCCGACCCCGCGTTCACGGTCGTCGGCGAGGCGCGCAACGGCAAGGAGGCGGTCGCGCTGGTGGCCCGGCTCCGCCCCGCCGCCGTCCTCATGGACCTCGACCTGCCGGTGATGAGCGGCATCGAGGCCATCGAGCGCATCATGGCGACCAGCCCGACGCCGATCCTGGTGTACAGCGCGCACGTGGGCGGCGAGGAGAGCGCCAACGCCCTCGAGGCGCTCGCCGCCGGCGCGGTCGACGTGCTCGCCAAGCCGGGGCCGGACGACACGGCCAGCCTGGACGACTACGCCGACCAGATCCGCAAGAAGCTGCGCGTCGCCTCCCGGGTGCGCGTCATCACGCACCCCCGCGGCAAGCTGCGCAGCCGGGAGACGGTGCACGCCACCCCGCGGCTGGGGCTGACCCGCACGACGCCTGTGCTGGAGGAGGTCGAGGCCCGGGCCGGCGTGAAGCTGATCGCGATCGGCGCCTCGACCGGCGGCCCGCAGGCGCTGCACGCGCTGCTCCGCGAGCTGCCGACCGACCTCGAGCAGGCCGTGCTGGTCGTCCAGCACATGGCCGACGGGTTCATCCCCGGCCTGGCGTCCTGGCTCGACCAGCTCGTCCCGCTCCCCGTCGTCGTGGGCGGCAGCGGCCGCCGGCTGCAGCCCGGCACCGTCACCATCGCCCCCAGCGGCCAGAACCTGCTCGTGCAGGACGACCGGCTGCGGGTGCTGTGCGTCGACCCGGAGCCGGGCCAGTTCCACGTGCCCGGCATCGACCAGTGCTTCGTGTCGGTCGCCGACTCCCTCGGCCCCGACGCGGTCGGCGTGCTGCTGACCGGCATGGGCCGCGACGGCGCCCAGGGCCTCAAGGCCATGCGCGGCAGAGGGGCGGTGACCCTCGGCCAGGACGAGGCGACCAGCACCGTCTACGGCATGCCGCAGGCGGCCTTCGCCCTGGACGCGGTGGAGCGCCAGCTGGCCCTGCACGACATCGCGCCCGCCCTCCTCGGACTGGTGGGCCGGTCGTGAAGGTCACCCTGAGCGCCGAGGAGTTCGACGCCCTCCGCCTGCTGCTGGCGAGTGCGGCCGGGCTGGTCTTCGACGAGGCCCGCAAGGAGTCGATGGCCTACTCCGTCGCCGAGCGGATGCGGGCCGTGGGGGTGCGCGACGTCGCCAGCTACCTGACGCGGCTCGGCGACCCGGTCGAGCGCCAGCACCTGCTCGACGAGGTGACGATCCAGGAGACGCACTTCTTCCGGAACCCCCCGCAGGTCCGGGCCCTGCGGCTGCACGTGCTGCCCGAGCTGCTCCGGGACGCCGAGGCGAACGGTCGCCGGTTGCGGATCTGGAGCGCCGGCTGCTCGACGGGTGAGGAGCCGTACTCGGTCGCCATGCTGCTCCGCGAGCTGCTGCCCTCGACCGCCGGCTGGGACGTGAAGGTCGTCGCGACCGACATCTCGAGCCGCGCGCTCGCCGCGGCCCGGGCCGCCCGCTACGGCCCCCGGGCCGTGCAGATGGCCTCGCCCGAGGAGCTGGCGCGGCACTTCATGGCGGCGCCCGACGGGGGCCACGAGGTACGACCCGAGGTGCGCGAGCTCGTCGAGTTCCGCCACCACAACCTGGTCACCGAGGCCGTGCCCTTTGCGCCGTCCGAGCGGATCGACCTGATCCTGTGCCGCAACGTCACGATCTACTTCGGCCGCGAGACGACCCGGGCGCTGATGAGCAGGCTGCACCACTGCCTGCGCGACGGCGGGTACCTGTTCCTCGGCCACTCGGAGACCCTCTGGCAGGTCAGCGAGGACTTCCGGCTCGTCACCCTCGGCAGCGGCGACGACGCGGCCTTCGTCTACCGCCGCCTGGACAAGACGGCCGAGCGGCGCGCGGTGCTGCCCGACCGGCGCACCCTGGACGAGGGGCCTCCCGCTGACGACCGCCGGGTCCTCGCGCGCCGGCACGCGCCCGTGGTCGTGCCCGCCCCAGCCGCACCGGTCGCCGCGGGGGAGGACCTCGTCTCCCAGGCCCGGGCCGCGCTCGCCGCCGGGCGGTACGAGGACGCCGCGGGACTTGCGGCGGAGGCCAGCCGGCGGGAGCCGCTGCGCGCCGAGGCGTGCTACCTGCGCGGCCTGGCCCTGGTTGACCTCGGCCGCGACGACGACGCGCTGATCGAGCTGCGCAAGGCGGTCTACCTCGAGCCGGAGCGGGGGTTCGCGCACTTCCTGCTGGCCGGTGTCCTGGACCGGCTGGGCGAACCGGTGCTCGCTGCGAGGGCGTACGGCGCCGCGGCCGACACCCTCGGCGGGCAGCCCGCGGATGCCACGGCGGAGGAGCTCGGGGGGCGTAGCGTGCGGGAGCTGGCGCAGCTGTGCCGGCAGCTGGAGCACCGCCTGGTGGGGCGGGTCGAGGAGGTGTCGTGAGCGGGCTGGTGACCTTCGTGCTGGGGGAGCGCGACTACGCGACCCCGCTGTCGTCCATCCGCGAGGTGGTCCGGCTGGAGGGGCTCGCCGACCTGCCCGGGATGACCAAGCCGCTGGCCGGCGTGCTGGACCTGCGCGGGACCGCCCTGCCGGTCCTGGACCTCCGGGTCGGCGCCACCGCGGACGCGCGCGGCGACGTGCTCGTCATGGAGGGCGGCTCGGAGGACAACCTCGTCGGGGTGGCCGTCGACCGGGTGCGTGCCGTCGTCGACGAGGGCGAGCTGGGCAAGGGCGGAGCCGTGGGTGACGAGCTCCCGTCGTACGTCGTCGAGGTGCTCCGCGGAGCGCAGGGCCCCGTCTTCCTCGTGGACCTGCCGCAGATGGTGGACGCCGCGCGCCGGGCCGCGGCCCTGTGAAGGGGCTCAAGCGCGGTTCCGACGCGCTGCTGCTGCTGGCGGTCGTGCTGCTGGTCGTCGCGATCGTCGGCCCCTCCTGGGCCTACGGCGTCGCCGCCGGCTGCCTGGTCGCGTCCGTCGTGCTCACTGTGCTGCGCCGCCGCCGGAGCAAGGCCGCGAAGGCCGCCCGCACCACCTGACCAGGCTTGGGTTGTCGGGAAACCGGCACCGCTGGGGCCGGCGGCTTCCGGAAAGCGCAAGCCTCGCGAGCGGTCAGACGTAGCGCTCGAGGATGCTGGACTCGGCCAGCCGGGACAGTCCCTCGCGGACCGAGCGGGCGCGGGTCTCGCCGACGCCCTCGACGGCCTGCAGCTCGTCGATGCTCGCCGCCAGCAGCTTCTGCAGGCCGCCGAAGTGCTCGATGAGCCGGTCCACGATCTGGTTGGGCAGCCGCGGCACCTTGGCGAGCAGCCGGTAGCCGCGGGGGCTGACGGCCACCTCGAGCTGGTCGGCGCCGCCGCTCCAGCCGACTGCGCGGGCGAGGACCGACAGGTCGAGCAGGTCGGTGCCTGACAGCGCGTCGAGGTCGGCGAGGGCGTCCTCGGGCTTGCGCGCCTTGCGGCCGCTGCCGCTCACGAGGTAGTCGCGCACGATGAGCTCGCGCTCGGCCTCCACGCCGGCCATCAGCTCCTCGAGCTGCAGCGACAGCAGCCGGCCGTCCGCGCCGAGCTCGACGACGTAGCCCTCGATCTCGGTCGCGATCCGGCGCACCATCTCCAGCCGCTGGCTGACCGCCATCGCGTCGCGCACGGTGACGAGGTCCTCGATCTCCAGCGCGGAAAGCGTCCCCGCGACCTCGTCCAGGCGCAGCTTGTAGCGCTCGAGGGTCGCGAGCGCCTGGTTCGCGCGCGACAGGATGGCGGCGCTGTCGTCGAGGACGTAGCGGCGGTCGTCGACGTAGAGCGCGATGATCCGCATCGACTGGCTCACGCTGATGACCGGGTAGCCGGTCTGCTTCGCCACCCGCTCCGCGGTGCGGTGCCGGGTGCCGGTCTCGGCGGTCTCGATGGAGGCGTCGGGCACCAGCTGCACGCTGGCCTTCACGATCTTGGAGATGTCTCCGGCGACGACGACGGCGCCGTCCATCTTGGACAGCTCCCGCAGCCGGGTCGCCGAGAAGTCGACGTCGAGGTCGAACCCGCCGGTGCAGATCGCCTCGACCGACCGGTCGTGGCCGAGCACGATGAGGGCGCCGGTGTTGCCGCGCAGGATCCGCTCGAGACCGTCGCGCAGGGCGGTGCCGGGAGCGACCGCCATCAACGTGGAGCGCAGCAGGTCGTCGGTGTTGCCGGCCACGCACGCTCCTCCCCGAGGCTGAGCGCCAGTCTAGGGAGCGCGCAGGTCCCGATCGGGCAGCGCGCAGGTCACGTCTCGGTCACGGGCGGGGCACCGTCCGCCGCGCCCGGCCCTTGAGAGCCGACACCGCGCGCAGTGCCGTGTCGACGTCGAGGACCTCCAGCACCTCCATGCCGGGAGGGGCCGTCCCGCTCCCCACGGGTACGACGGCAGCGGTGAACCCGAGCCGGGCTGCCTCCGCGAGCCGGCGCGCGACGCCCGGGACCGGGCGGACCTCGCCGGACAGGCCGACCTCGCCGAGGGCGACGAGACCGGTCGGGATCTCGTCGTCGCGCACCGCTGACCGCACCGCCAGCAGCAGGGCCAGGTCCGCGCCGGGATCGGTGACGCGCATGCCGCCGACGGTGGCGGTGTGGACGTCCTTGCCGCCGATCGGGGTGCCCGCGCGCTTCTCGGCGACGGCGAGCACCATCGCCACCCGCTGGCTGTCGAGGCCCGAGGTCACCCGCCGGGGGCTCTTCTCCGAGGCCTCGGAGACCAGGGCCTGCACCTCGGCGAGCAGCGGGCGGCGGCCCTCGACGGTCACCGTGACGCAGGTGCCGGGCACCGCCCGCTCGGCCCTCGACAGGAACAGGCCGGAGGGGTCGGCGAGGCCCTCGATGCCCGTCTCGGTCATCTGGAAGCAGCCGATCTCGTCGGCGGCGCCGTAGCGGTTCTTCACCGCCCGCACGAGGCGCAGCGTGGAGTGCCGCTCGCCCTCGAAGTGCAGGACGACGTCGACGAGGTGCTCGAGCAGCCGGGGCCCCGCGATGCTGCCGTCCTTGGTGACGTGGCCGATGAGGATGGTCGCGATGCCGCGCTCCTTCGCGACGCCGATGAGGGCTGCCGTGACCGCCCGGATCTGCGTGACGCCGCCGGGGCTGCCCTCCACCTCCGCCGACCCGATGGTCTGCACGCTGTCGAGCACGAGCAGCGTCGGCTGCACCGTCTCGAGATGGTTGAGCACGGCGCCGAGGTCGGTCTCGGCGGCGACCCACAGGTGCTCGTTGAGGGCACCCGTGCGCCCGGCCCGCAACCGGACCTGCGCGGCGGACTCCTCGCCGGTGACGTAGAGCGTGGGCGTGTCCGCGGCCGCCGCCTTGGCCGCGACGGCGAGGGCCAGTGTCGACTTGCCGGCGCCCGGCTCGCCCGCCAGCAGCACCACCGCACCACGCACCAGGCCGCCGCCGAGCACCCGGTCGAGCTCCGGCTCGCCGGTCGCGCGCGAGCGGGCGTCGTCGGCGCTGACCTCGGAGATCCGCGTCGCCGGCGTGCTGACCGGACCGCTGCTGAGGCGGACCCGGCTGGCACCCGCCTCGGTGATGCTGCCCCAGGCCTGGCACTCCGGGCACTGGCCGACCCACTTGGTCACCGTGGTGCCGCACTCGGTGCAGCGGAAGGCCGGCTTGGCCGTGGCGGGCTTGGTCACACGCCGCAGGCTAGGGCCGGGGTGCGACGTCCGGGCGCTACTCGGCGCTCTTGTACGGGTCCTGCTCGGGGGTGCGCTGGTCGAGGCCGGTGTCGTCCGGGGTGTGGACGGGCACCTGCAGGTCGCTGAGCCGGCCGGCGTGCGCGAAGACCAGCGTCACGTCGAGGTACTGCCCCACGCGCAGGTCCTGCTTCAGGTCCGACAGCGTCACCGACCACTCGCCGGTGCTGCCGCCGGCCGGCACCGGGACCTCGGTCACGGGCTTGCCGTCCAGCCACAGGGTGGCCGTGCCGGCCAGGTCGGCCTCGACGCCGACGAGGGCGTCGTCGGTGCTGCCGGTGTTGACGACCGCGCCGCTGAGCACCGCGGTGCCGTCGGAGGGGATGGTGATGCCGCTGGCGGGGCCGGCGATGCCGAGGTTGCGGACCTGCAGGTCGGCGATGCTCGTGCTGGCGAAGTCGCGGGGCGAGCGCTCGACGGTGTAGGTCGTCGCGTGCAGACCGGTGCCGCAGCCGGTGAGCAGCAGGCTGCTCGACAGCAGGGCGGCGGACAGGAGGCGGGACCTCACCGGAGGCGTTCCTTCCTAGCCCGAACGAACGAGCTCAGTGGGCCCGCGCCGGGTTCAGCAGCAGGGGCAGGTCGTTGACGATGTCGGCGACGGTCACTCCCCCCGGGTACAGGACCGGGAGCCGGTCTGCTGCGTCGTAGGCGAGGATCACCGCTGAGTGCGTGACAGAGTATCCAAGGGGTCCCGAGTGGTGGTGCGTGATGGGTGCCCCCGGCTCCGTGGGGTGCGCGTCGGGCCGGCCGGGCAGCGTCGGGATCGGCGGTCCGGGCTCGGCGACCGCCACCCCTGAGGCGGTCTCGGCGCGCGCGATCTCGGCGGCGCTGCCGAGCAGCCCGACGAAGTCGGGCGAGAACTGGTCCAGCCACGCCCGCAGCACTGCCGGCGTGTCGCGCTTCGGGTCGGTCGTCACGAACACCACCACGGCGCGCCGGCGCGCCTCCGCCGACGCCTTGCGCAGGGCGGTCGCGACGTCGGCCATCGCGGTCGGGCACTCGTCCGGGCAGTGCGTGTAGCCGAAGTACAGGAACGTCGGCCGGCCCTTCGTCCGCGCGGCGAAGTCGTACCTGTCGCCGTCGAGGTCGGTCAGCACGAAGTGCGGGCGCGACGGCCGCGGGTCGGGCTCCACGCCGTGGTAGCCGAGCGCCACGCTCCTGGGGGCCGAGTGCCCGCTGCAGGCGGTCACCAGCAGCAGGGCGAGCAGCGCGCGCTTCACCCGTCCGGTCACCCGTCCAGTGTCACCCACCCGCCACGAGGTCGGCCCCGCGGAGCACCAGCAGGGCCACGTCCACAGCGGCCACCGCGATGACCGACAGGAAGACCGCCCGCCCGCCGCGCACCAGGCCGACGGCGAAGACGAGCACGGCCGGGACGACGGCCAGCGGGCTGAGGGCGAGGCTGGCCGCGACCAGGCAGGCGCCGGCCAGCAGCGAGGCCCCGCGCGCCCCGAGTCGCTGAGGCAGGCCTCGTACCCCGGTCTGGGCGTCCTGCGCCAGGTCGGGCAGCACGTTGGCCGCGTGCGCGCCCACGCCGAGCAGCGCACCGGCCGTCGTCGCCCACCACGGTGCCGCGACGTGCCGGACCAGCGTGACGACGTTGGGCACCAGCCCGAACGACAGCGCGTACGGCGCCCAGGACAGCAGCGTCGCCTTCAGGCCGAGGTTGTACGCCCAGGCGCTCGCGACCGCCACCAGGTGCGCGACGCCCGCCCGCCAGCCGAGTGCCAGGCTGAGCGGGACGCACGCGGCGGCGGCCAGCACCGCCGCCGTCCGCACCGCCGCGACCGGAAGTCCCTGGACGACCGGTTTGTCCGGCCTGGCCACCGCGAGGTCGCGCTCGGCGTCGACCCAGTCGTTGCTCCAGCCGACCGACAGCTGCCCGGCCAGGAACGCCAGCCCCACCCGCACCGGCCGGGCGTCGGCGGAGACCGCGAGGGCGGTCGCCAGGGCGGTGACAGCGAGTGTCGGACCGAGGTGGCAGGCCAGCGCGAGCCGGCGGATCGAGGGGATCACCAGCGCAGGTGGTTGCATCCTGAAGGCACTCTTGTCAAGACCCATTCGCGGCCCGGGGACGACCGAACTTGCCTTCTGACCTGCGCGTTTGTCCTCGCAGGCCGGCCCGGACCGAGGCCCGGACGTGCTAGTCTGGTAGCCGGCGAGAGGACCACCACGTGACGTTCAAGGTTGGCGAGACAGTCGTCTACCCGCACCACGGCGCAGCTCTGATCGAGGCCATCGAGACGCGCACCATCAAGGGCGAGGACAAGGTCTACCTGGTCCTCAAGGTCGCTCAGGGTGACCTGACCGTCCGCGTGCCCGCGGACAACGCGGAGATCGTCGGCGTCCGTGACGTCGTCGGCCAGGCCGGTCTGGACAAGGTCTTCGAGGTGCTGCGCGCACCGGCCGTCGAGGAGCCCACGAACTGGTCCCGGCGCTACAAGGCCAACCTCGAGAAGCTCGCCTCCGGCGACATCAACAAGGTCGGGGAGGTCGTGCGCGACCTCTGGCGGCGTGACAAGGAGCGCGGGCTGTCGGCCGGCGAGAAGCGGATGCTCTCCAAGGCGCGCCAGATCCTGGTGAGCGAGCTCGCGCTCGCCGAGGGCACCAACGAGGACAAGGCCGAGGCGATCCTCGACGAGGTCCTCGCCTCTTGACCGCCAGCTAGCTGATGGCACCTGCCGGCTCCACGCCGGGGCCGGGCGCAAGCCCGCCCCGGCGTCGTGCTGTTCGGCGTACGCCGACCGTCGTGCTGGAGATCCTGCGCTTCCTCGTCGTCGTCTTCTTCGCCGGGGCCGGGTACGAGGTCGGCACCGGCGTGGACCCCTCGACGCGGCTGCTGGGATCGCTCAACGGCACCGCGGTGGGGCTCATCCTCGGGTCCGGGCTCGGCTACGTGCTGGGCGGCGTGCTCGGCCGCACCACCGCCTCCAGCGCGGAGAGCGCCCGCTCACGGCTGCACGAGACCTCCGCCGAGGAGCTCATCGCCGGGGGGATGGGCGTCATCGGCGGTGTGCTGCTCGGCGCGGGCGTTGCCTGGCCGGTGTTCCTGCTTCGGCAGGCCTACCTGTCGTTCCCGCTGTTCGCGTTCGTCTGCGTGACGCTGGCCTACGTCGGCTACCTCGTCGGCGCCTCCAAGCGCTCAGGCGTGCTCGCGCTCTTCGGCGAGCGCGCCGGGCTGGCGCCCCGCGAGGTCCCGGCCTCCGCGCTGCCGCGCGTGCTCGACACCAGCGTGGCCATCGACGGCCGCATCGTCGACGTGGTGCGCGCCGGGTTCCTGCACGGGACCTTCTGGGTGCCCAACCCGGTCCTGGGCGAGCTGCAGCACTTCGCCGACTCCGCCGACGACGCCCGGCGGGCGAAGGGCCGCCGCGGCCTCGAGGTGCTGGAGACGCTCAAGCGGGAGCCCGGCGTCGACCTCGAGGTCGTCGAGCTCGACGTCCCCGCGGTGCCCGAGGTGGACGCGAAGCTGGTGCGGATCTGCCTGGACAGCAACGCCGCGCTGCTCACGCTGGACACCAACCTCGCCAAGGCCGCGAAGGTCGCCGGTGTCCGGGTGCTGAACCTGCACGCTCTCGCCCTCGCGCTCCGGCCACCGGTCGCCGCGGGCGAGGACGTGACCGTCCACCTGCTGAAGCCGGGCAAGGAGCCAGGACAGGGCGTCGGGTACCTCGACGACGGCACGATGGTGGTCGTCGAGCACGGCCGCCCGCACGTCGGCGAGGACGTGACGGTGCAGGTCGCGAGCGTGGTGGTCACCACCAACGGGCGGCTGGTGTTCGCCTCGCTGCCCGGCGCGCCGGGCCGGCCGTCGCGCCGCCGCCCGCCCGTGCCCGCGCCCGCCCCCCGCCCGTGACGGTGGGGGTCGTCGTCCCGGCCGCCGGGGCGGGGACGCGGCTCGGACCGGGCACGCCCAAGGCGCTGCGGCTGCTCGGCGGCGAGCCGCTGCTCGTCCACGCGGTGCGGCGGCTGCGGGAGTGCCCGTCCGTCGGCCCGGTCGTCGTCGCGGCGCCCCCGGCGGAGGTCGAGCAGGTGCAGGCGCTGGTCCCCGACGCTCTCGTCGTGGCGGGCGGCGCGGAGCGGCAGGACTCCGTCGCGGCCGGCCTCGCGGCGCTGCCTGCCGAGGTGGACCTCGTCCTCGTGCACGACGCGGCCCGCGCCCTGGTGCCGGTCGAGGTGGTCGAGGCCGTCGTGGCGGCCCTGCGCGCGGGCGCGCAGGCCGTCGTCCCGGTCGTGCCGGTCGCCGACACCGTGAAGCGCGTCGACGTCGACGGCAACGTCGTGCGCACCCTCCCGCGGGAGGACCTGCGATCCGTGCAGACGCCCCAGGGCTTCCGCCGCGACGTCCTGGAGGCGGCGCACCGCACGGCGACCGCAGCGGCCACCGACGACGCCGGCCTGGTGGAGGCCGCCGGGGTGACCGTCCGGACCGTCGCGGGCTCGCCGTTGGCGTTCAAGGTGACGGCGCCGTTCGACCTCGTCGTGGCGGAGGCGGTGCTGCGTGGCTGACCTGCGCGTCGGCATCGGCACCGACGTCCACCCGATCGAGCCCGGCCGGCCGTGCTGGGTCGCGGGCCTGCTGTGGGACGGCGACGACGGCTGCGCGGGGCACTCCGACGGCGACGTGGCCGCCCATGCCGTGTGCGACGCGCTGCTGTCGGCGGCCGGGCTCGGCGACCTCGGGAGCGTCTTCGGCACCGACCGCCCGGAGCTCGCCGGCGCGTCCGGGGGGTCGCTGCTGGCCGAGGTGCACCGGCTGCTGACGGGCTGGGAGGTCGTCAACGTCGCGGTGCAGCTCATCGGGAACACCCCCCGGCTGGGACCTCGGCGGGCCGACGCGCAGCAGGCGCTGTCGGCGGCCCTCGGGGGCGCCCCGGTGGCGGTCAGCGCGACCACCACCGACGGGCTCGGTCTGACCGGCCGCGGCGAGGGCCGCGCCGCGATCGCGACCGCCCTGCTCCGCCGCGCCTAGTCTTGGGCCGGTGAGGCCCTCCGACACAGCAGGCGCGCTGCGCCTGTACGACACCCGCTCCCGCAGCGTGCGCGAGCTGCAGCCGCTGCGCGCCGGCCACGTGGGTCTCTACGTCTGCGGCCCGACCGTGCAGGCGGCCCCCCACGTCGGCCACCTGCGCAGCGCGGTCGCCATCGACGTGCTGCACCGCTGGCTGCTCGCCAAGGGGCTGAAGGTCACCTTCGTCCGCAACGTCACCGACGTGGACGACAAGATCATCCACGACGCCGCCGGCAACGACGAGCCGTTCTGGGCGCTCGCGACCCGGATGACCAACGCCTTCACCCGCGGCTACGACGCCGTGCAGGTGCTGCCGCCGACCGTCGAGCCGCGCGTCACCGGGCACCTGCCGCAGATCGTCGACCTCATCGAGGCGCTCGTCGCGAACGGCACCGCCTACGCCTCGGGTGGGGACGTGTACCTGAGCGTCAAGGCCGTCCCGACGTACGGCGAGATCAGCCACCAGGACCCCGACAAGCTCAAGCAGGGCGAGGCCGACGACAGCCTCAAGCGCGACCCGCTCGACTTCGCGCTGTGGAAGGCCGCCAAGCCGGGCGAGCCGCAGTGGCCGTCGCCGTGGGGCCCGGGGCGGCCCGGCTGGCACATCGAGTGCTCCGCGATGGCCGTGGAGTACCTCGGGACCTCCTTCGACATCCACGCCGGCGGCCTCGACCTCGTCTTCCCGCACCACGAGAACGAGAACGCCCAGTCGACCGCGGCCGGCCACGGGTTCGCCACCACCTGGGTGCACCACGGGCTGGTGACCGCGGCCGGCGGCGAGAAGATGAGCAAGTCGCTCGGCAACAGCGTCCTGGTCGCCGATGCGCTGCGGCAGGTGCCGGCGCCCGTGCTGCGCTACGCCCTAGGGGCCGCCCACTACCGGTCCACCATCGAGTGGAGCGACCAGGTCGTCGCCGACGCGGCCGCGGCGTACGAGCGGATCGCGACGTTCGTCCGGAACGCGACCGACGCGACCGCCGGCGTCGAGCCGGTCGAGCAGCCCGGCTGGGACGACTTCGCCGCCGCCCTCGACGACGACCTCGGCGTCCCGCAGGCGCTCGCGGCGGTCCACAACGCGGTCCGGCGCGGCAACAGCCAGCTCGCTGCCGGGGAGCTGCCGGCTCTCGCCGGCACCCTGGCGGTGGTACGCCGGATGCTCGGCGTGCTGTGCCTGGACCCGATCGGCGACTGGCCGTCGAGCGGGGCCTCGGAGCTGACCCCTGTCGTCGACGCGCTCGTGCAGCTGCTGGTCGAGACCCGCGCGCAGGCTCGCGAGCGCAAGGACTGGGCCCAGGCCGACGCCCTGCGCGACCGGCTGACCGCGGCCGGCGTCGTCCTCGAGGACACCGCCGACGGCGTCCGCTGGCGCCTCGCATGACCCCCACCACCCCCCTCTTGCGTCCTCAGGCGCACGCGTGTGCCAGGGCCACTTCTGAGGACGCAAGGAGAGCGCGATGAGCAAGGGCGGGGTCAGCAGGGGCGGTCAGGGCGGGCGCGGCAACAAGCCGGGGTCGCACCGCAAGGGCGCGGCCGTCGGGTCGGGCGGCAACAGCAAGCGGCGGCTCGAGGGCAAGGGCCCGACGCCGCCCGCCGAGGCGCGCAAGGGGCACCCGAAGGCCCGCAAGGCCGCGTCGGCCGCCAAGCGCGCGGCCGCGCCGAAACCCACCACGGGCACCCGGGGTACGGCGCCGGCCAAGGCCCGCGGCGCCAAGCCCAACCCGGACGCGCCGGAGACCATCTTCGGCCGCAACGTCGTGGTGGAGGCGCTGCGCACGAAGGTGCCGGCGACCGCGCTCTACGTCGCCCTGGGCAACGACAACGACGAGCGGATGGTCGAGGCGCTCAGCATCGCCGGCAAGACCGGCATCTCGATCCTCGAGATGAGCCGCGCCCAGATGGACAAGATGACCGGCGGGATGCTGCACCAGGGCATCGCCCTGCAGGTGCCGCCGTACGCCTACGAGCACGCCGACGACCTGCTGCGCCGCGCGCTCGAGGCCCCGCACCCGCTGGTGGTGGCCCTGGACGGCGTCACGGACCCCCGCAACCTCGGTGCGGTCGTGCGCTCGGCCGCCGCGTTCGGGGCGCAGGGCGTGCTGCTGCCCGAGCGCCGCAGTGCGGGCATGACCGC
>CAMLIA010000102.1 GCA_946479905.1 uncultured Frankiales bacterium
CGGCGAGACCGTAGCGACCGGGACGGCCACGCACGCCGGGACGGGCACGTACACCTACGACCTGCCACAGCAGGCCGCCCTGACGGTCCTTGCGGTGGCATGGACGGCGACGATCAACGGCGCTGCGGTCACCGAGACCGACACCGTCGAGGTCGTCGGCGGCTTCTTCTTCACCTTGAGCGAGGGCCGCGCCTCGGACGCCTCGCTGACGGACCGGGACAAGTACCCGACCAGCGATCTCGAAGCCAAGCGCCTGGAGGTCGAGGAGGAGTGCGAGCGGATCTGCGACCGCGCGTTCGTCCCCCGCTACGCCCGCGTCGTCGTCGACGGCACCGCGTCGGCCGACCTGGTGCTGCCGCACCCGGACCCGGACCGTACCGCGGCGCACATCCGCAGCATCCGGTCGGTGTCCATGGCCGCCAGCTCCGGTGGCACGCCGGTGCCGTTCACGCCGGGGCAACTGGCCGCCATCGTCGTCCGCAGCGACAACATCCTCACGCGCACGGACCAGTGGTGGGCCGAGGGCTACGGCAACGTCGTTATCGAGTACGAGTACGGGCTGGACTCCCCGCCGGTGGAGCTACAGCGCGCGGCGATGCTCCGGTTCCGGAGCCTGCTGAACGTGAACAAGACCGGCGTCCCCGACCGGGCCTTGAGTTTCACTGCCGGCGACGGCGGCACGTACCGGCTCGACATGCCCGCCGCCTGGAAGACCGGCATTCCGGCGGTCGACGCGGTCTACTCCCGGTACTCCCGCCGGTCAGGGGCCGGCACGGCGGGCGGCCGGCAGATCCCCGCGTCCCGGACGCTGGACTACGACCCGCAGCGGAACTCCCTCATGCATGGCGGGCCGCGTTGATGCCCGGTACGAACGTCGTCGCAGCGAAGAAGGCTCTGCTCGCGCTCGTCGCCGGGATTCCCGCGCTGGCGAAGGTACAGACCCTGTACCAGTGGAACGGCGAGGCGGAGCGGGAGGTCGTGTTCTGCGGCTCGACCCGCTTCGAACGTGAGGTCTCCGACATGGGCGGGGATCCGGCCGAGACGCTCACCATCGACCTGCACGTCGGCGTGGTGTTCCCCGGCGGGTCGGCGGAGGAGGCCGAGGCGCGCGCGGTCGAGATCGGCGCTCTTGTTGAGCAGGCGCTCGTCGCCGATCCGCGTCTGGACGACCGCGTGCCGGGGCTGCTGTTCACCCAGATCGTCTCCGGCATGACCGAGGTCGTCCCGAACGATGAGGAGACCCGCGCCGAGGTCATCTACCAGGTCACCCTGCTGTCGCACCTGAGGTGACCCGTGGCCGATGAGATCGAGCGCCTGATCCGGGACCTGGACGGCATCCCCAAGGACCTGCGCAGGAAGCTCCGGCCGAAGCTGCGTGAGGCCGGCGAGATCGTAGCCGCCCAGGCGCGCATCAACGCGTCCTGGTCGACGCGGATCCCGCCCGCGACCAAGGTCAGCACGAGCTTCACGCTCCGCCGGCCGGGCGTGTCGGTCACGGTGAATCGGAAGCTGGCCCCCCACGCCAGGCCCTTCGAGCACGGCGGCGATCCGGGCGAGTTCCGGCACCCAGTGTTCCAGACGTTCGGCACGCGGCGTCGCACGCCGTGGGTGCCGCAGAGGGCCCGGCCGTTCCTCGAGCCGGCACTGAGAGCCCGCGGCGACGAGGCCGGACGCCGGATCACCGACGCCGTAGACGAAGCGACCCGCGACGCGGGTTTCCGCTGATAGGAGAGCCATGCCCCTGACAACGAAGCTCCTGGTCGACCTGGATGCGGACTACACGTCCGCACTCGATCTGAGCACGACCGAGAACCGGCTGCGCTACGTCAAGCAGATCGCGTTGGCCACCGGCACTGCCGCGGGCCAGGCGGACAAGGTCTGGAGCGACACGCGCACCCTGGCCGCCTCCGCGTCCGAAGACCTGGACCTGACCGGCACGCTCGTCGACGCGTTCGGCGCGACGATCACGCTGGCGCGGGTGAAGGGCCTGATCGTGTACGCAGCCGCGGCGAACACGAACGACGTCGTCATCGGCGGCGCCAGCTCCAACGGCTGGACGGGCCCGTTCGGCGGCGCGACGCACACCCTCGCCGTGCGGCCGGGTGGCCTGCTGACACTCTTCGCGCCCGGGACGACCGGCTACACGGTTACGGCCGGTACGGGCGACCTGCTGCACGTCGCCAACTCCGGCGCCGGTAGCTCGGTGACGTACGACGTCGTCGTCATCGGCGCGAGCGCGTAGGGGGTCGGGATGCCGACGATGCGTCACCCGAACGGTGCGGGCCCGTACGAGGCGCAGGACGTCCAGGTGCCGATGATGCGCCGGGGCGGCTGGCTCACCCGCGAGGAGTGGGAGCAGCGCGAGGACCTGCCCGAGTGGGAGCCCGAACCCGAGCCGGACGACCAGGAGCGGGACGAGGAGCCGAAGGGCGGGCCGGACGCGGACTCCGGCGAGCAGAAGACCAAGCCGACGCGGTCGAAGCCGCGGGCGACCAGCAAGAAGGAGAGCTGAGATGGCCGCACCGAACATCTCCGCGGCGACCCGCTACATCAACGTCGGGACCACCGTTGTGCTGTGGGTGCCCTCGATCGGCAACAAGAACGCGCCCACCCGCGCGGAGCTGAACGCCGGCACGAATCTGATCAACGAGAACAGCGCCGCCGACGGCTGGACCACGAAGGCCGACCAGGTCGAGACGCCGAACATGGCGTCCCGGTTCACCGGCAAGATCCCCGGCCGCATCTCCGCCGACGACAGCTCGATCACGATGTACCGGGACCTCGGTGGCGCGGACGCGCACAGCCTGATGCCGGTCGACGCCAACGGGTTCATCGTGTGGATGGACGGCGGCGACGTCCCCGGGCGGCTCATGGACGTGTTCCCGGTGCGGGTCGCCGCGCACAACAAGCCGCGCTCGACCGAGGGCAACGCGGCGGCGACGGTGGAGATCCAGTTCGCGATCACCGACCAGCCCGCCGAGTACGTCGTCATCCCATGAGCGCGGACGACCTGGCGGCCCGCTTCGTCCGCAAGATCCCCGGCCGGTCACCCGAGCAGCCGCCGTCGATCACGATCGCGGGCGTGCCGCCATACGTCACCCGCACGCAGGTGTTGCACGCGGTCAACTCCCTCGGTCTGAACCCGGAGGAGCTCGCCGGACTGGAGTTCCGCCACGATGTGATCTACGTGACCGTGCACGCCACCGACGCACGCGGCTGGCGCTACGCCGAAGGTCGCGGCCTCGATGACGGCACCTTCAATGCTCGCCCCGACGAGGTCGCCACCCACCGCATCGCTATCCCCATCGTCGACGAGGCGCCCGGGTGAGCCGACGCCGCGTCACACCCGCTCCGGTGCTCGGCCTGACGTTCATGGCCGCGTTGACCGGCCTGCGTGTCGGCCTCGGCCAGTGGCCCACGGCAGCGATCGACGCCGCCGCGCTCCTGCTCTTCCTGTACGTGACCCTCCGCTCGCCGCGGAGGTCGAAAGGATCCCAAATGAGCCTGCTGTCCAAGAGCGACATCTTCGGTGCCGACGACCGGCGCTATGAGGACGTCTTCGTCCCCGAGTGGGGCGGCGCCGTTCGCCTGCGCGGCCTCACCGGCGCCGAACGCGACGACTTCGAAGGGTCGATCACCAAGGTCGTCAAAGGCAAGGAGGTCCGTGACGTGCGGAACTTCCGCGCGCGCCTGATCGCCCTGTCGGCTGTGAATGAGGACGGGTCGCGCATGTTCGAGCCGAACGAGGTGGCCGCGCTCGGCCGGCGCTCCAGCGCGGCGCTGTCCCGGCTGTTCGATGTCGCCTGCCGCCTGTCCGGGATCACCGATGAGGACGTGAAGGAGCTGGAGGGAAATTCCGAGCCCGCCCAGAGCGGGCCCGCTACTTCCGTCTCGCCCTCGCCCTCGGCTGTACCGTCCGCGAACTCCTACACCGGATCGACTCTCACGAGCTGAGCGAGTGGGCGGCGTACGAGAACCTGTACGGCCCGATCGGCCCGCAGCGTGATGACGCGCTGATGGCGATCCTCGCCGCCGCAATCCGCAACACCTTCCTCGACAAGGACGCCACTCCGGCGACCCCAGACGACTTCATGCCGGACTGGGCGGCTGCCCGCGACGACGATGAGGAGGGCGGCCTAGATGGCGACAATTCGTAACCTCATCGTCCGCATCTCCGTCACGGAGAAGACCGACAAGGGCATCCGCCGGGTCACGACGTCGCTGCGGGAGACGAACCGCGAGCTCGATGCCGCGGACAAGAAGAGCGGCCGGTTCTCCGGCACGCTGTCCAAGCTCGGGAAGGCCTCCGGGGCCGGGCTGGCCAAGCTCGGGCAGAACGCGCTGCTGGCCGCCAAGGGCATCGCCGCGGTCGCGTTCGCGGCAGGCAGCCTGAACACCGTCGTCCAGCTCGGTTCGAGCCTGGCGCCACTGGCGGGTCTGCTGGCGGCGCTGCCGGGGGTGGCGCTCGGTGCGGCCGCGGCGATCAGCACCCTCCACCTGGCCACGGCCGGGCTGGGGGACGCCTTCAAGGCCGCGATGGGCGGCGACCCGAAGAAGTTCCAGCAGTCCCTTCAGGGACTGTCACCGGCGGCACGATCGGTCGCGCTGGAGCTGCACAAGCTGTCTCCGGAGCTGCGCAGCATTCAGCTCACCGCCCAGCAGAACCTGCTCGCGCCGCTGCGCGGTGAGCTGACGGCGATGGCGCGGGTCATGGTCGGGCCGCTGCGCCAGGGCGTCGCGAACGTGGCCCTGCAGTTCGGTCTCGCCGGGCGGCAGGTCACCGAGTTCGCCCGGCAGGGCCTGACGGTCGCGATCATCCGGGACGCCTTCGATCGGGTGGCGTTGTCGCTGCATGCGCTGCTGCCGGCGATCCAGCCGGTGCTGCGAGGGCTGCGGAACATCGCGGACGTCGGCACGTACTTCCTGCCGGGCCTGGCGGCGTCGGTGTCGCAGGTCGCGACCCGGTTCGGGCAGTGGATGCAGCAGATGGCCGCCTCAGGAAAGGCCGCGGAGTGGATCCATAACGCGCTGGCGACGCTGCGGCAGCTCGGCCAGGTCGTCGTGAACGTCGGCGGGATCCTCAAGAGCATCTTCAGCGCGGCGTCGGCGGGCGGATCACAGTTCCTCGGCGTGATCGGCGCCGCCTTGGCGCAGCTGAACGCCTTCCTGAAGACAGCGCAGGGCCAGCAGGCGTTGACCGCGATCTTCCAGACCCTCGGCGCTATCGGCACGAGCCTCGGGCCGGTGATCGGCGCGCTGGTCACGCAGCTCGGCGGCCTCGCGGCGCCGCTCGGCCGGCTGGCGCAGATGATCGGCCCGATCCTCACCACGGCGATCAACGCGCTCGGCCCCGCCCTCCAGCAGCTCGAACCCGGACTGACGGCCCTGTTCAACGGGCTCGGCCTGGCGTTCGTGGCGATCGCGAACTCTGGCGCGCTACCGGCGCTCGGCAAGGCGATCTCGGCGATCGCGATTGCGATCGCTCCGCTGCTGCCGGTGGCGGGTGAGCTCGCGGGGATCTTGGCGAACAACCTGGCGAACTCGGTCATCATCTTGACGTCCGTGCTCGGCCCGGTGATCGCTGCGATCGCGCAGAGTCTCGCGCCGATCCTGCCGCAGATCGCTGTGTCTTTCGCTCAGCTGGCGCAGGCGATGGCCCCGATCGCGACCCGGTTCGGTCTGCTGCTCGCTCAGGCGCTCGTGCAGATCCTGCCGCCGCTGCTGCAGATCGTTCCGCAGCTGCTGCAGGGCTTGGTTCCGGCGCTGATCCGGATGCTGATCGCGCTGACGCCGCTGATGCCTCAGCTGGTCGACCTGGGGAGGGTCCTTGCGGAAAACCTGAGCAAGACGCTGCCGGAGCTGCTTCCGCCGCTGATCCAGCTGATTGACCTGATGGCGCAGTGGACGCCGGTGATGGTGCCGGTACTGGGCTGGCTGGTGCAGATTTCGGCTGCGCTGGCCGGCGGTCTGGGTGATGGCCTGGCGTTGGCGCTGCGGGCGGTGTCAGAGACGCTGACCGGCATCTTCAAGTGGTTCAGCTGGCTGTTCGATGTGCTGTTGGGGCACAGCATCATCCCGGACATCGTCCATGGGGTGATCGACTGGTTCGGGGCCCTGCCGGGCCGGGTGGTCGGGCTGTTCACCGACATGGCGCGGGGCGCGGCGAACGTGACCGGTGGGCTGCTGCGGTACGTCGTCGGCATCCCAGGAGCGATCGTCAGCATCTTCGCCGGGGCCGGAAAGTGGCTGGTGAACGCCGGGAAGAACATCGTCGTCGGCCTGTGGAACGGAATCGCCTCACTCGGGGACTGGCTGTTCAACCGCGTCTGGGCGTGGGTGAAGGCGGTTCTGCCGGGCGCAGTGAAGTGGGCGCTGGGCATCGCCTCCCCGAGCAAGGTGATGGCGGAGCTCGGCGGGTTCGCTGGCCAGGGCCTGGCGCAGGGCATCCTCGGCACGGCGGGGCTCGTCGAGCGTGCGGCGGGGACGCTGGCGCAGGCCGCGGTTCCGCCGGCGCTGCCCGCCGGTCAGGTGATGGCCACGCCGGCCGCCGGGGGCGCGGCGGCGGTATCGGCTCCGCGCGGCGTGAGGGCGGCGGCGGGGGCCGGTGGCGGCACGGTGGTGCTGGAGGTGCACTCGGGTGGCTCCCGGATGGATGACCTCCTGATCGAGCTGATCCGTAAGGCCGTGCGCGTCAGGGGCGGCGGTAACGTCCAGATCGCCCTCGGAGGTAGCTGATGACTGCCGCCGTTGGCGGGTACTTCCAGTACGTCCTCACCGGCTCGGCAACCGTCTGGAACAACGTCGGGGCCGGTGCCGGCAACTGGCTGGTCGTCATTCACGGGTTGTCCGGCGGGACGCTGGCCGACATGGGCGGCGACCCGGGCAAGTCCTACGGCGGGTGGTGGCCCGGCGCGTGGCAGCTGCTGGCCGAGGCGGATGCCGGGCCCGGCTTGCCGAAATTGCGCGCGTGGGCGGTGAAGTGGCAGCCCGGCTACATCGGCTTGACGTTCGCTCTCGGCTGCCCGTCTGGCGTGGATGGGTACTCCCACCTGTACTACGTGACCGGGACGCGCCCCGGCGACGACGCCGAGAAGGTGTTCTGCGTCGGTGCGGCGTCGTCGGCGTCCGCGGCGGCCGGGCAGACGGCGCCGCTGTACGCGCCGGAGGCTTCGGGCCTGCTGATCGGCGCGTGGATATCCGGCGGCGTGGTGAATTACACGCTTCCGGGCGGCATGGCGGCCCGCGCGGAGCTGGACGGTACGGTCTCGACGTCGAGGGCCGGTGAGCAGGCGGTCACCGCTCATGGGCCGGGGTCGACGTCGGCGACCGCGTCGGCGGCGCAGCCGTGGGCGGCGCTGTCGATCGTCGCGCGGGACGCGACGGGGCCGGTGACGTTCCCGGCCCAGCGCCTGCAGGTGCGCACGGAGATCGCGCCAGGAGCGTCCCCGGACGCGGACCCGGCGACCTGGGCGGGCCTGTGGACCGACATCACGAACGACGCGTACGCTCGCCAGCCGGTCACGATCACGCGCGGCCGATCGGATGAGGCGTCGTCGGTCAACCCGTCGTCGATGACGCTGGAGCTGAACAACACCGGCGGGAAGTACACCCGCCTGAACCCGCTCAGCCCGTTCTACGGCAAGCTCAGCAAGAACACGCCGATCCGCACGTGGGTGAACCCCGGCTCCGGCTGGGACCTGCGCTACACCGGGTTCGTGTCGGAGTGGCCACCCCGGCAGCAGGGCGGGGATGTAGACCAGCACATGCCGATCACCGCCTCGGGGATCACGCGCCGCATGAACCAGGGCAAGGCCCTGCGGTCGCCGCTGTTCCGCGCGATCACCGCGCACGGGGACTTCCACGCGTACTGGCCGCTGGAGACCGACACCGCCTCCGGTATCGTCGGCGGTAAGCCGATGCGGGCGGTCGGCCCGAGTTCGTTCACCTCCGACGGCCCGCCCGGCAGCGCCGGAGCGATGACGTTCGACTCGACCGGGTACGTGTCGACGCAGATCACCGGCATGCCGGACGTCGGCGGGTGGCGGATCAGCTGGTGGATGGACGTCCCGGCCGACTTCGCCCCTGGCGACGTCAGCAACATGGTCTACTGGACCACCCCCGGAACCGACGCCGACCAGTGGTTCGCCTACATGCCTGAAGGCGGAACCGGTCAGCTGGCTGTCTACAACTTCCAGTACGGCGTCTCCGAATACGCGGCAGTGGGGACCGTCAACCTGCAAGGCCGTGGCCCGGTGCTGGTGACGGTGTACGCGCAGCCGAACACCGGCCAGGTCGAGTTCGGGTTCTGGATCGTCGGGTCGGACTTCACCGACGACATGAGCGAACTGTCGCCGGGGAACACCGTCCGGCCGATCAACAGCATCGGCATCAACACGCACCTGTCGGACATCGGCAACCCGACCCCGAAGGGCAACATCAGCCATCTGGTGGTCGCCGCCGACCCCGACCCTGACTTCTACGGCCAGACCTGGCAGGTCACCGCAGGGATGGGCTATGCGGGTGAGCGTGCCGCCGACCGGATCCGCCGCCTGGCCATCGAGGAGAACTTCCCCCTCGTCGTCCTCGGCGACGACGGCAACTCCGAGCCGATGGGCCCCCAGCCGGTCGACAAGCTCCTGACGATCCTTCAGGACTGCGAAGCGGCCGACGGCGGGCAGCTGTACGAGCGCCGTGACGGCCGTCTGGCCTACCAGGTCCGGTCCGCGCGCTACAACGCCGCTCCGACGCTGATCCTCGACCACCCGTCCGGGCACCTGGCCCCGCCGTTCGAGCCACAAGACGACGACCAGCGCACCCGCAACGACGTCACCGCCTCCCGCCCTGATGGCGGCGCGGTCCGCGTCGTCGATGACGCCAGCGTCGCCACGGTCGGCCTGTACGACGCGCAAGTCGAGGTCAACGTCGCCTCCGACGACCAGCTCGACGATCAGGCCGGGTGGCGCGTCCATCTCGGCACCGGCGATGACTACCGATACCCGTCGATCTCCCCGAACCTGAACGGCAAGGCCGCCGACCTGATCCCCGGCTGGCTCGCCCTCGACGCCGGCGCGGCCGTCGCCGTCACCAACCCGCCGCCGGACCTGCCGCCCGGCACCATCCGGGCGGTCGCGGAGGGCTACACCGAGGCCATCGACACCGTCTCCTGGACCGCGACGATCAACGCCTCACCGGGTGAGCCGTGGCGCGTCGGCGTCCTCGACGACACGGTCCTTGGCCGCCTCGACACCGACGGCAGCATCCTCACCGCGCCCGCGACCGCGACGGCCACCAGCATCACTGTGACGCCGACGGCGGGCCCGGCGTGGACGACGGACCCGGCAGAGTTCCCCCTCGACATCCGCGTCGGCGGGGAAGTCATGACCGTCACCGCCATCACCGCGCCCGCAGTCCTGAACGCCAACCCCGGGTTCGAGTCCGGGACGACCGGATGGTCCGGCACCGGCGGAACCCTCACGACCGTCGCCGCGGTCCTCGGCAGCGGCTCACTGAACGGCCGCATCACTCCCGACGGCGTCAGCGCCCTCGTCCAGGTCCGCAACGCCACCCACTGCCCGGCCACGGCCGGCGCGCAGTACACCGTCTCCGCGGTGATGCAGTGCGCGGTCGCCCGGACCGTCGAACTGCGGGTGATCTGGCTCGACTCCAGCGGCGCGTTCGTGGCGAACAACATCATCAGCTTCGCCGTCCCCGCGGGCACGCCGGTGACGTTCTCCGGCGCGTTCGTCGCTCCGGCGGGCACCGCGAGCGTGGACATCGCACCGACGATGACCGGTACGCCCGCCGCCTCCAACGTCCTGACGATGGACGACGTGACCATCGCCGGGCCGCAGACCTTCACCGTCACCCGCAGCGTGAACGGCGTCAGCAAGAGCCACGCCACCGGTGAGGATGTGCGCCTGGCGACCCCGATGATCCTGGCCTTGTAGGAGAGTTCGTGGCGACCTATCCGACGTTCGCGGCCGGGCAGCGGCTCACCGCCGGCCTGCTGACCGCCAGCCAGTGGCAGACGATCATCAAGACGTCCGACCAGACCTCCGCCAGCACCACGCTGATCAACGCCACGGACATGACGGTGCCGCTGGTCGCGAACGCGACCTACATCGTGAACCTGACCGCCTGCTACGGCGCGTCCACCACCGCCGACATAAAGATCAACTGGGCGGTGCCGACCGGGACGTCCCTGCAGCGGTACACGCTCGGCGCAACCGTCGGCACCACCGACACCACCGCCACGACCGTGGTCATGCGCCGCCGGTCCTCGACGAACGCCACGCCCGGCGGTGACGGCACCGGCAACTTCGTGACCTACATGGAACAGATCATCGCCCGCACCGCGAGCACCGCGGGGAGCCTGCAACTGCAGTTCGCGCAGAACACGACCGACTCGGCGAACGCGACGATCCTGCGCGCGGACTCCTTCATCCAGTACCTGCGGATCGCCTGAGCGGGCCGTACGAACGTCCAGACGATCCCCGGCGGCTCCCCTCACCTCCGTGATCGCTGGCCATCCTCGGTGCTGCATGGCGCCGCCCATCGATATCTGACAGGAGTGTGAGGGAGTGTGGAGGAGATCGCCGTGGCTGACCGTGGTGCGCGACGTCCTGTGTCTGATCCTCGGCGTGTTCGGCGTCATCCACGAGGAACTCAACAAGACGCCCGATTTGACGAGGATGCTCTTCTTCGGCGTCCTGATGATCTCGCCTGGACTCATCGCGGCGGCCTGGCTTGGGCGTACCGGGTCACAATCTATTTCGCCACCATCGGATGCCTCCTCCTCGCCTACTACTACGCCGGGCGGTGAGACGTGAACGGCATCTTCACCCCGACGGGCGCGCTGCGAGCCAAGTGGGCGATCCTCATGGTCCTGGTCGCCGCCGTGCTTGCCGCGGGGTCGAGCTGGATCTACACCGCCCATCAGCAGCGCGAGTCCGATCAGCGCTGGTGTGCCCTCCTGGCCACCCTCGACACGCCCGGCGCGCCTGCGGAGACCGAGCGGGGCCGGCAGATCCAGCGGCAGGTGCACGAGCTGAGGCGCAGCCTCGGATGCGGAGATGTGCGGTGAACGGACGCGACGCGATGCTGGACACGATGCGCGCGCAGCTCGGCTACCACGCGGCGGCCGACGGGTCCACGAAGTTCGGCGAGTGGTTCGCCCAGCTCGTCGGCGACCGGGCCTACCGGACCGGGGACTTCTGCGCGATGACGCTGCTGTGGTGCGCGAATGAGACCGGCCAGCTCGACCTGCTCGGCGGCGCCCGGAAGGAGTGGGCGTGGGTCCCGAGCTGGTGGCAGCACTGGCGGTCCATCGGCCGCGCCACCTCGACACCCGCGCCAGGCCGGATCGTCTTCTTCGACTTCAACCGCAGCGGCGACCCCGAGCACGTCGGCATCGTCGAGTCCGTGACCAGCACGGGCCTGCGGACGCTGGAGGGCAACACCCTCGGCGGGCAGGTCGCCCGCCGGGACCGGTCCCGCGCCGACGTCCTCGGCTACGGCGACCCGCAATACCTCGACACCCCGGCGCCGGGCGGCGACGACGTCGCGATGGTGGTGAGCGTCGGTGCCTGACGGGATCGACTACGCCTGGGGCGGCCCGCCGTCCTTCACCGCGATGCGGCAGGCCGGCGTCACCTTCGTGTGCCGATACCTGTCGCACAGCCCCAGCAAGAACCTCACGGCCACCGAGGCGGCCCGCCTGTCGGACAACGGGTTCTGGATCGTCGTGGTCTGGGAGACCGCCGCGAACCGGGCCCTGTCCGGCTACTCCGGCGGCGCCGCGGACGCCCGCGACGCCGACGCTCAGGCCCGCGCGTGCGGGATGCCGCCGGACCGGCCGATCTACTTCGCCGTCGACTGGGACGCCAGCGGCAGCCAGCAGGCCACGATCGACGCCTACCTCGACGGGGCCGCCTCCGTGCTCGGCCGGGACCGCGTCGGGATCTACGGCGGGTATGGGCCCGTCTCCCGCGCCATGGCCGCCGGGAAAGCCCGGTGGGGCTGGCAGACCTACGCGTGGTCCGGCGGGCGCTGGTACGACGGCGCGCACATCCAGCAGTACAGCAACTCACACCTGCTCGGCGGCGTCGACTGCGACTACGACCGGGCGACGAAGACCGATTTCGGGCAGTGGCGCGTCGGCGTCAGCCCCAGCATCCAGGAGGACGACGTGGCCGAAGTGGTGAGCGCGGGCGACTCCGCGCCCGAGCAGGAGATCCCGGCGAACAGCGACGCCTCGGTCTACTGGGGGAAGGCGTTCAGCGACAAGCACAAGCTGTTCCAGGAGGACAAGGATGGCGGCGCGTACTCGCTCGTCATCCTCGACAAGGCGGCCGGGAGCCTCTGGGCGATCGCGAGCGCGATCTTCCAGATCGAGGGCCTTCAGCCCGGCGACACGGTCGACGTCGCCTGGGATCGCATGAAGCCGCCGGCGAAGGACGGCGACAGCTGGCAGGTCAGTGACCACGCCTGGAAGCTGCCGTTCACCGCCGACAAGAACGGCGTGATCCGCGCGGACATGACCGGCCAGTTCGGCCTCGACAGCAGCGTCCGGCTGCGGCTGCGGGTCTACAACCCCAACGCCTACCCGGTGAAGCTGCAGGGCGGGATGGCCAAGGTCACCCTGCTGAAGTACTGATGGAGCCGCTTGACCTCGGCCACGGCGTCCAGCTCGAGATCCTGCCGGCATCCGGCGAGCATGAGGCCCGCTTCGATTACACCCACCCCCGCCCGGACGGGGCGGGCCGGTGCGCCGGCGGCGGCTGGCTCGACACACCGGGCATCGAGCCGGAGTTCCCCGAGTCGCCGCACTGGACCGTCGAGTCTTGGGATCCGCTGACGCTCTCGCCGTCGCTGCTGTGCCGCGCGTGCGGCCATCACGGATTCGTGCGCAACGGCGCATGGGTCCCCGCCTGAACCCTTTCCCGTTCGGAAACACTTCGCCCCGCCCGCGTGCGGGGTCTTCGCATGTCTGGAGCCTGATGTCTGATCAGAAACCGAGCGTCGGCCGGATCGTGCACTACGTCTCGTACGGCACGCCGGGCGGCGAGTACACCCGCGAGTGCCGCGCCGCGATCGTCACCGAGGTCATCAACCCCGACCTCGTCGGACTCGCCGTCCTCAACCCCACCGGGACGTTCTTCAACAGGGAGATCACGCACGACGAGAGCGGGACCGTCGGCGGCACCTGGCACTGGCCGGAGGTCGTGTGATGCACGTACGACGCATCACCGAGCACCCGCCCACGCACCCGGCGGCGGGGCGACTCGGCCGGCACGTCCGCCACGACCCCCGCTCGCTCGCCTACCGGTATCCGGCCCGGTCGCTCGGCGCCCTGCGGAGCGTCCGGCACGCGCGGCACATCCCCGTCCTGGACCAGGGCGACCTCGGCAGCTGCACCGGCAACGCCGCCGAGGGCTGTGTCGGCACGGGCGCGCTGTTCGACGCGATCCCCGCGGACCTGCCCGCCCGGCCGTCGACCACGAACGCGGACGCCGACGAGGAGCAGGCCCGCGCGCTGTACTCCGCGGCGACCGCCCTGGACGACTACGACGGCGAGTGGCCGCCGGTCGACACCGGCAGCGATGGCCTGTCCGTGGCGAAGGCCGCGCAGCGGGCCGGGCTGATCTCCGGCTACCAGCACGCCACGTCACTGGAGGCCGCCCTGGCGGCGCTCGCCGACCAGCCGGTGATCGCAGGGATTTCCTGGTACGACTCGTTCGACGAGCCGGGCCGGACGGGCCTGATCCGCATCGCGCGGGGCGCGTCCGTGCGCGGCGGTCACGAGATCTGCCTCGATCAGCTCGACGTCGAGCACCGGCTGATCTGGTTCACGAACTCCTGGGGCGAGGGCTGGGGCATGAACGGCCGGGCCTGCATCGGCTGGGACGACTTCGGCCGGCTCCTCGACGAGCAGGGCGACGTGACGGTGTTCACCGCCGCAAGCCAGCCCCCACCGACCCCGGCGCCGGACCCGGGCGGGGACCTGGCCGGGTGCCTCGGAACCGCACTCCAGGCCATCCAGAAGGCCCTGGACATCGTGAAGGGAAAGACTCCATGAGGTACGCGAAGTTCATCGTCGCGGCGATCGCCGCAGGCGTCATCGCGCTCCAGACGGCGCTGACCGACAGCAACGTCACGCTCGCCGAGTGGGTGACGATCGGCCTGGCCGTCCTGGGCGCCCTCGGCGTGTACGCGATCCCGAACACCCCGCCGATCCCGGACGCTCCTCCGGCCGAGAACTACCGCCGTCCTGGCGTGTAGCGCTCGCGCCTCCCGGCAGCACGGAGCCCCGCCCTCCTTCGGGAGGGCGGGGCTTCTTCGTCGTGCCCGCAGGCTCATACCATGATCGGAAACGACCCCCGGCCTCCCGTCTGCTGCTCGGGAGGGCGGGGGCCGTTGCGCGTCAGGCGCTGCTGCCGGAGCCCGGACAGGTCGCCCGGCTACCGTCCGGCTTCTGGTGGGTGGTGATCGTCCCACCGCTGACGCCTACGCGCTGCCCACAGCTGGGGCATAAGGTGCTCGCCATTCGCTACACCTCCTCTCTCTGCTGGAAATCACCCCCCGGCGCTCCGCCGGCGGCAGCCATCTGACGGAACAGCCCGAACACGGCCGCTCCGTTGTGGAACCGGACCCGGATGCCGTACGGCTGCTGATCGGATCCGAGCTTGGGGTCCTGGGAGTAGCCGGCAACGTCGAGGATCTCCTCGTGCCCGGCGTTGTTCAGCAGAGCGGCCAGGTGCTGCTCGACGTCCCGGGTCCGTAGCCGGCCGGACGTCGCGAGCTCCGGCACCTTGACCGGCTCGGGCGGTGCCCCGGTGACGACCTTGTCCTCACCGGACCCATCGGAGCCGGGCGGAGCGGTCCCGACCCACTGGATGATGATCTGCGCGCCCGTGGCGAGGCGTATGCGGCTGACGCAGGGAACGCTCTTGATCTCCTGTTCGGTCACCTCGGCGATCGCGGGACTGGCCGCGAGCACGGGCATGGCCCATTCGGCGAATCGTTTCGGCTTCATGATCTCTCGGTGGCGGTGGTGGGTTGACCGTGTCACGGTAGCGCCCGAGGGCGAGCGGCCCCGGCAGACGTCGCCGTTAGGGCCGCTCGCGTGCCGGTCAGGCGGCGCGGTTCTCCGCCACTCCGATGACGGCGACCTCGACACAGCAGCCGGTTGCTCCGCTGCGGCTGCTCTTGGCCCAGCTGATTCCGTTCGTGTTCATGGACTCCCTCTCTCCTCGGGTGATGTGGTGCCACGGCCCCGGGAGCC
>CAMLIA010000103.1 GCA_946479905.1 uncultured Frankiales bacterium
CAGCCCCGCGCCGATGGAGGAGAAGGCGAGGACGGGCCGGCCGTCCTTGAGGACGATCGCGGGGTTCATCGAGTGGGGCAGCGGGTTGCCGGGGGCCACGGCGGCGAGGAACGGCTGCTGGAAGCTCGCGGAGTCGGGGATGGAGATCCCGTCGACGAACAGACCCGTGTTGCCGAACGCCACCGTGTTGATGGTGTGGCACACGGCCGCCAGGTTGCCCTCGGGGTCAGCGGTGACGACGAAGTCGGAGTGGCTGCCCGGGCTGAACGCGGACGGCAGCGGTGCCTGGCCCGTCTCGCTGATGACCTTGGCCAGGCGCGCGACGTGCTCGTCGCTCACCCGCTCCGAAGGAGGGACGTCGCGAAGGGTGTGGCCGGCACGGCTGACCTGCACCAGCAGGTGAACGGCCTCGGCGTCGCTGTCGATGTCGCCCACGCGGAGCGCCTCGGCGGTCTTGAGACCCTCGACCAGTGCCGCCCCCGCCGAGTCGGGCTGCCCGACACCGTGCACCTCCGCCCCGAAGGCGATGCCGACCATCGGCTCGGACCAGATCGGCTGGTACGCGGTCAGGTCCGCCAGCGTGGCCTTGCCGCCCTCGCGGCGGACCACGTCGACGAACTTCTCGGCCCACGCACCCTGGTACAGGTGGTCGATCCCTTCGGAGGCGACCTTGCGCAGGGTCGCGGCCAGCTCCGCCTGGACGAAGCGGTCACCGGCCTTGGGCACCGTCCCGTCGGGCAGCAGCGCAGCGCGCGCCTCCGGCGTGCGGGAGAGCACCGGCTCGCGCATGGCGATCATGTTCGCGAGCGACTCACCCAGCGGCACCCCGTCGGCGATCCAGATGGCGGGCGCCAGCAGGTCGGCCCAGGGCAGCCGGCCGAAGCGCTGGTGGGCTGCCCAGGCGCCCGCGAAGAACCCCGGCACCAGGGCAGTGCGGCCGCTGGGCTGCGGGGAGGCCGGGATGGACGCCGGGTCGGTCTCACCGGCGAAGGTGCGGTAGCCGGCGCTCAGGCTGACAGTGGTGGCGGTGGCGGCGTCGTAGTGGACCATCGACAGGATCCCGGCATAGCTCACCCAACAGCCCGCGGCCGCCGCGATCTGCGTGAAGGCGGTCACGAGTGCGGCATCGACCGCCGTACCCCCTGCCTCCAGGGCCTTGCGCCCCGCATAGGACGCGAGAGGGGAGGTCGAGGCGACGACGCAGCTGTGCTCGAAACGGCCCGACGCGGGATCGTCGCGGAGCGACGAGGATCGCGCGAGCAGGCGCTCGACCTCGTCGGCGGGCCAGCTCCTCGGGTCCAGACTCATGGGTTCCCTCCCTTTCCGAACACGCTACGAAGCCGTCCCTCGCAGCGCACGAAGCACGCGATGAATCCCTGGGGGCCGCGCTTCGACCGCTGTCGAAGGGCGTCCCGGGATGGGGGTCGCTCGGGCTGTCGAAGCGGCTCTCCTGCTTTTCCGACACAGGTCGGTCGTCTCCAAGAGCGCTTCCTGGGACGTTTGATCTCATGCCTCTGAAGACCACCCGTGCGGCCGCGGCGCTCTTCCCGCCCGTCCACCCCACGCTGGGAGACGTGCCGGTCTTCGTGCGCTCCTACGGCCTGGTGAAGGCTGCCGCAGCCCGGGCCAACGGAACAGCGGGTGTGCTGGACCCCGCCGTCGCCCGCGCCGTCGAGGAGGCCGCGCTCGGGCTGTACCTCGCCGAGGCGCCCGAGCTGCTCGCGCTGCCGATCATCCAGGGCGGCGGTGGCACGGCCACCAACCTCGCGGTGAACGAGGCCGTCGCGGCGCAGGCAACCGTGCTGCTGGGGTCAGCGGTGCACCCGATCGACCACGTCAACCGGTCGCAGTCGACCAATGACACCTACCCGACGGCGATGGCGCTGACGCTGCTCGAGCTCTGCGCGGGCGCCGATGCGCAGCTCGACCGACTCGTCGCTGCGCTGGTGCGCCAGGGCGATCGGCACCAGGGCCTGCAGCGCCTAGGGCGCACCTGCCTGCAGGACGCGCTGCCCGTCGAGGTCGCCCAGACCCATCGCGCCCAGGCGAACGGCATCGAGCGCTGCCGGCTCGAGCTCGCGCGCGTCGCCGAGGAGCTCCTGCACGTGCCCCTCGGCGGCACCGCTGTCGGGACCGGGTTCGGAGCGCCCGAGGGCTGGGGTGCGACGGCGGTGGCTGAGCTGGCGGCCCTGTCGGGTCGGCCGCTCCAGCCGTCGGCCGACCGGCTCGATGCCTTTCAGCACCTGGACGGCTACGCCGCCGTGGCCGCCGCGGTCACCCGCGTCGCACTCGTCCTCGGAAAGATCGCCGCCGACCTGAGGCTGCTCTCCTCGGGGCCGGTCGCGGGGTTCGGCGAGCTCCGGCTGCCTGCCCTGCTGCCCGGGTCCTCGATCATGCCCGGCAAGGTCAATCCGGTCGTCCCCGAGCTGGTCATCCAGTACTGCTTCCGCATCCGAGGCGCCGCGCACACGGTCGAGCTGGCGGTCGGTGCCGGTGAGCTGGAGCTCAACGTCTGGGAGCCCGTCATCGTCGCGGAGCTGACGACGGCCCTGACGCTGCTCACGGAGGCGGCGCGCGTCCTGTCCGACAAGTGCGTCGACGGCCTCGAGTGGGACAGTGCGCGACTCGCGCAGCACCTCGAGGGCTCCTTCGGTCCCCGGATCGAGGTCGCGCTCCAGTCCGGTTACGACCTCGCCGCCGCCCTCGAACGACCGTGACCCAGAGAGGCAGCCGCACATGGCTCTGAGCTACGACCCGCGTCTCGGCCCGTACGCCGTGGGTGTCGTCGACGGTGAGGTCGTCGACACCCACTACCCGCCCATCCGCGAGGCAGAGGCGGCTGGGCGCCGGCTGCTGCTGCGTGCCTGGTACCCGGCGCTCGCCGAGGGGCCACCCCGTGGCTACCTGGACGACGGCGACGAGGACCTCGTCCGGGCGTTCTTCGACAACGCGTCCGGGCTGCTGCCCGTCGGCTGGCTCGACGAGCTCCGTGCGGTGACCACGTACAGCTCCGTCGGCGCGGTTCCGGCTGAGGGTCGCTTCCCGACGCTGCTGTACTCGCACGGCGCTCTGAGCTGGGTCGGGCAGAACACCCCCCTCATGGAGCACCTCGCCAGCCAAGGCTATGTCGTCCTCAGCATCGGGCACTCCCGCGAGGCGGCGGCCGTGCGCGCGAGGGACGGTGCCGTCCAGCCGAGCGATCCCGCGTTTCTGGCAGCCATGACCAGCCAGGCGGCGGCGAGCGCCGCGGCGAAGCTGGCGGGCTCACCCGCGGACCGGCTCGCGGCGACCAGGCAGAGCATCGAGAGCGGGCCGGTCACGCGCTGGGCGCAGCGCTGGGTCGACGACCAGCGCGCGGTCCTCGACGCGCTCGCGTCGGGACGCGTGACGGGACCCGCCGCCGACCTCGTCGCCACCTGCGACCTGGACCGGGTCGGCGTGCTCGGCATGTCCTTCGGCGGAGCCGCTGCGGTCTCCGCTGCGCAGCAGGACAAGCGGGTGAAGGCGGTCGTGAACATCGACGGCGGGCAGTTCCTCGACGACGTCCTCGACACCGACATCCGGCTGCCGCTGCTCTACCTCAGCCACGACTTCCTCGCGGCGCTGAGGGCCAAGGGCTTCGCACCTGAGGGGGAGCTGTCCATCCAGGACCACAACGAGTTCTTCTACGAGCCGGTCAGCAGTCTCGGGCAGCGCACGGACATCCACCGCCTGCGCATCGCGGGCGTCGCGCACATGGAGCTGACCGACCTCGCGCTCCTGCCTGTCGAGGAGCGGCGGGCCGTCTTCGCCGACGGCGGCAGCCACGACGGGCAGCGCATCGTGGACATCCTCAACGTGCTGACGGCGGGCTACTTCGACCAGGTCCTGCGCGGCGAGGACAACGGCTTCCCGGCCGCTCAGCTCGCGGACCTGCCCGAGGTGTCGGCGCTCGACCTGTCGGTGCTCCGTGGCTGAGATCCGCACGCCGCTGACGACGGCCGACCGCTACGCGAACGTGGCTGCGCTGTGGCCGGCGAACCTGCTCGCCGAGATGGGGAACTACGCGCCCGACGTCGTGTGGGTCGACGAGACGCACGTGGGCTACGGCGACGTGGTCGTGGACGTCCTGAGCGGTGCGCGCCGACCTGTGACCGAGGCAGATGACGTCCCGCCGTGGGCGCCGCCGCCGCTGACCGTCTGCGAGGGCGCGGCCCCGCCAGCGCTGGTCACGTCGCCGGACGGGACCTGGTCGGTCGGTCAGGTGGACGGCAACCTCACCCTCGTCGCCGAGGGCGTGACGAGCGTCGTCACCGACGACGGGTCGCCTCTCGACGGCTACGGCCTCTACTACGGCAACTGGCGCGCTGGCCACGTGCCTCGCAGCCGGCATGACGGTGACCTGCCGCCGTTCGAGGCGCACTGGGCGCCCGACTCGAGCCGGGTCATCGTCCCGAGGGTCGACCTGCGGCACGTGCAGCCCTACCCGTTCCTGGAGACCGCGCCGCTCGACGGGACCTTCCGGCCGATCGTGCACGCCCCACGGTTCCCCCTGACCGGCGAGGAACCGGCCGGCCTCACGTGGTACTGCTTCGACCGCACGGGCGGCTCGGTGCGGCTGGACCTGCCCGAGGACCTGCTGTTCCTGCACCAGGACCTGACGCCGCTGCGCAGCCTCCGCTTCTCGAGCGACGGCACCCACGCCTACGTCGTCGCGCACGGTGCGGGGATGCGCTCGGCGTACCTGCTCGACGTCGACCTCGAGACCGGCAGCTCGACGGTCGTCCTCACCGAGTCGCGCCACCCGCGGATGGAGCTCAGCACCAGCTCCTACCGGCCTCCGAACGTCTTCGTCCTCGGCGATCTCGAGCGGGTCGTCTGGTTCAGCCAGCGCGACGGGTGGGGCCACCTCTACCTCTACGACGGCCAGGGCCGGCTGCTCAACCAGATCACGTCGGGCGACTGGACCGTGCGAGACGTGCTCCGCTGCGACGACGAGTGGCTCTACTTCACCGGCTCCGGGCGCGACCTCGAGAACCCCTACCTGCGAAGCCTCTACCGCGTCAGGTACGACGGCGCCGATCTCACGCTGCTCTCTCCTGAGGACGCCGACTGCGAGCTCGACCCCTCAGCGGGTGTGCTCATCGGCAGCGTGGGCGGCAAGGGCGACTTCCTCAGCCCTGCAGGCGATCTCGTCGTCTACCGCTGCTCGACCGTGTCGACGCCTCCCCAGGTGGTCGTCCGGTCTGCGGTCGACGGGTCTCTGGTGCGGGTGCTCGAGACCGCCGAGCCTCCGGCGGGTTACCGTCCGCCGCGCGAGGTGGTCCTCAAGGCCGCTGACGGGTCGACGGACCTCTACGGCCTGCTCTACCTCCCCCCGGACTTCGACCCGGCCGCGTCGTACCCGGTGATCGTCTACCAGTACGCCAGCCCGCTGCTCGCCGCCACCCCGCGGACGTACGCCGACGCCATCAGGGGAGGGCCGGGGCTCGGCAGCGCCGCGGCGTACGCCGCGCTCGGCGCGGTCTGCTTGACCCTCGACGCCCGAGGGACGACGGGTCGATCGGCGGCGTTCGCCGAGCACGGCTACGGCGCGCTCAACCTCATCGGCCTCGACGACTACGTCGCGGCGATCAGGCAGCTCGGCGAGCAGCACGAGTTCGTGGACGCCGCGAGGGTCGCGATCGCGGGTGGCTCCTACGGCGGCTTCACCGTGCTCCGCGCGATGATCGAGTACCCGGAGGTGTTCACCGTCGGGCTGTGTGACGCGCCCATGGCGATCCCTCACCTGATGTACCCCGACTACCACTGGGAGGCCTACCACGGAGAGCCGTCCTATGACGGCTCGTCGCGGCGGCCGCACGACCGGGCGGTGCCCGACAACTTCGGCCCGCTCAACGCCTTGGAGCAGGTCGACCGGGTCGAGGGTCGTCTGCTCATCGGGGTCGGCGAGCTGGACGAGAACTGCCCGCCCGGGAACGTGATGCCCTTCGTCCGCGCCGCGCACGACCTCGACAAGGACGTCGACCTGCTCTACGTGCCCGGCTCGAGCCACTACACCTACGGCCGGACGAGGTACGTGATCCGTCGTCACCTCGACTTCCTCACCCAGCACCTGCTGGGCCTCACCCCACCCGCGCGGCCGGATCTGAGCGCCATCCCTCAGGCCCCCGAGCCGGCGATCCGGATGGCGCCCTCGCCGTGGTGACCGGCTGTAGCGCCGCCCCGGCCGTTCTTTCAACCGGCGTCGAACGACTTTCCGGGCTCCCCACAGAAGGATGGGACTCTCCACCCCCGACACGTGGAGGCACATCCATGCGTGCTCGAGCTCGCGGTCCCCTGGGTGCACCGCCGGTGCGCAGGGCCCTCCTCGCGGCCGTCTGCGTCGGGGTGATGGTCGTGATCGCCGGCTGTGGCACCACGGTCAGCGGCAGCGCCCTCGACGGCGCCCTGCAGAACGGTGGCGATCAAGGCCTGTCCGCGCCCGGCACCTCGGGCACGGACGGCCCGTCCACGGGCCTCCCGCAGGGGACGACCGGTGACACCGGTACGACGGGGCTGGGCTCCGGTGGGACCGGGTCCTCGACCGGTGCGAACCCCTCAGCCCCGGGCGTCTCGGGTGCGGGGAGCTCCGGCGGGCCGGACGTGCCCGTCGTCGGGACCTCCAAGAAGTCGCCGGTCGTGGTGGGCGTGATCACGAGCGGCAACACCGGCGCCTATGCCAGCTCTCTCGGCGTCAACGCGAACTTCGGGGATCAGCGCAAGCAGGCCCAGGCGGTGGCGGACTACGTCAACGCCCACGGCGGGATCCAGGGCCACCCGATCAAGCTCACCTTCTACGACTACAACACCAGCGCCGGCGGGCCGGGGAACGCGCAGGCAGCCTGCGCCGCCTTCACCCAGGACCAGCACGCCTTCGCTGCCATCGGCATCGCCGGCATGGACGACTCCTACCACGCCTGCGCCGCCAAGAAGGGCCTGTTCGTCCTGAGTGACGCCGACATCAAGAGCAGTGCCTTCTTCCGCCGCTACCCCACGACGATCGCCATCAGCGAGGCGGAGATCGCCCGCAAGTACGCCGCGATGGTCTTCGCCTTCCACCAGGAGGGCTTCTTCACCAAGGGCGCGAAGATCGGGCTGCTCTACACCGACGACATCAACGACGAGCAGGGCATCGCGAACGGCATGAAGCCGGCCCTGGCGAAGCTGGGGCTGAAGGCCGCCGACGAGATCGTGCTCAACAACACCGACCCGCAGGCCTACTACTCCGCCATCAGCAGCGCCGCGCTGAAGTTCCGCGCCGACGGCATCACCCATGTGCTCTTCGGGCGGGCGGCAGCGTGGTTGTTCGACCAGACCGCGGCGCAGCAGCAGTACTACCCCAAGATGGGCATCGACTCTCGGCAGTCCCCGGGCCTGTTCATGCAGTCCGCCGCTCCCGCCTCTGAGCTGGTCAACACGTGGGGGTTCGGCTACCAGCCGGTGCAGGACGTCGACGCCAGCCACGACCCGGGACCGGTCAGCGATCGGCAGAAGCTGTGCACCACCATCCTCAAGGCCGCCGGGCAGGCGGGGACGGGCACGGGGCTGGCTGCTTCCCTGATGCTCTGCGACGAGCTGTTCTTCGCCCGTGACGCCCTTGCCGGGCAGCCGGACATCAGCAAGGCCTCGCTGCTGCGTGGCGTGGCCGCCCTGGGGAGCGGCTACCGCTCGACGCTGACGTTCAGCACCCAGTTCAGTGCGGTGCGGCACGACGGCCCCCAGAGCTACCGGCCGCTGCGCTTCAGCACGAGCTGCTCCTGCTTCCAGTACGTCGGGCCCGCCCGGCCGTTCCCGACAGGGTGATCCCAGCGATGCCGAAGCTTGTCGAGTCCGTTCCGTCCCTCGACAGCGTCCTCCCCAGCACGCGGTACTTCGAGGTCGACTCGGAGGAGGTGGGGACGCGGTTCGCGGTCTGGGTGACCGTGCCGGCGAGCTACCACTCCCAGTCCGACCGGTCCTTCCCGGTCGTCTACCAGCCGGACGGCAACAAGGCCGCGCCCACGACCACGAACCTGCTGCTCGCCGACGACCCGATCGCGCCCATCGAGCCGCTCATCCAGGTCCAGGTCGGCTACACCGGTGACGACGCCCGGCGCATGCTCGCTGTCCGTGCGCGGGACCTGCTCCCTCCGGGTGAGCCGCTGACCGAGGACTCCAACGAAGAGGCGATGGGCCAGCTCGTCACCGCGGGGCTGCTGACCGAGCCGGATGCCGCCCTGTACCTGCACAACCTCAGGCACCCCGCCGCCGACCGGTTCCTGGCCTTCCTGACCGACGAGCTGCACCCGCTGATCGCGGATGCCTTCCGGGTGGACGAGCAGCGCCTCGGACTGCACGGCTACTCCTACGGTGGGCTGTTCGCCGCGTGGGCTGCGCTGCAGCAGACGAGGCTCACCCGGATCGGTGCCGGCAGCCCGGGCATCCTGCCGGACGTCTCCACCGTCATCACCGGCTACCGCGCTGCACTCGAGGCAGGCACGGACTTCAGCGGCCGCATGCTGCACGTGACCGTCTGCGAGACAGAGGTGACCGTGCCGGGTCACTACCAGCGCCTCGTGGGTGCCGGTGCGGTGCAGCTGATGACCCTGCTGGGCCTGCAGCCCTTGCCGGGCCTCGTCACGAGCAGCCAGATCGTCCCCCACGAGTCGCACGCGACCGGCTCTGCGGCTGCGTACTGGAGCTACTTGCGGGCGTGCTGGCCCGCCGCGACCACGACGGGCGTGCTCGGCTGAGCGGTCGCGGCTCGCGCTTCCGGTGCCACACTTGAGTGGCCGTCGTGAGTCAGGGGGGCGAAGTGGCGGAGATCGACACCGACTACCTCGTGGTGGGGGCGGGGGCCTCTGGCCTCTCGTTCGCCGACACCCTGGTGGCGCTGAACGCTGATGCGCGGGTCGTGCTCGTCGACCGCGAGGAGCGTCCCGGCGGCCACTGGCTGCACGCCTATCCGTTCGTGCGCCTGCACCAGCCCTCGGCGTACTACGGCGTCGCGTCGCGCAAGCTGGGGGAGGACCGGATCCTCGAAACGGGCCCGGACGCAGGGACGTACGAGCGGGCCACCGCAACGGAGATCTGCGCCCACTTCGCCGGTGCCCTCGACGCGCTGCTGGCGACCGGTCGCGTGACGTTCCTCGGCGGCTCGGAGTACCGGGGGAGCGAGGGCGGCGCTCACCTCGTCACCGTCCCGGGCGGTGGTACGACGACGGTGCGTGCCACCCGGCTCGTCGATGCCACCTGTGTGGAGTCCGAGATCCCGTCGCGGCACCTCCCGACGTACGACGTGGACGAGGGCGTCGCGTTGATCCCTCCGAACGACCTGCCCGGTTCGGCGGGAGCCCCGGCGTACACGATCATCGGGGCCGGCAAGACCGCGCTGGACACGTGCGTCTGGCTGCTCGGCGAGGGCGTCGACCCGGACCGGATCCGGTGGGTCAAGCCGCGGGAGGCATGGCTGTTCGCGAGGCACGGGATGCAACCGCTGGAGCTCGTCGCGCAGTACATGCAGATGCAGGCCTCCTGGGTGCGGGCCGCTGCCGAGGCGGCCGACGGCCACGACTTCGCACGTCGGCTCGAGGCCGACGGGGTGCTCGTCCGCGTCGACGCCACGGTGGAGGGCGACATGTTCCGCGGCGCCACCATCGGTGACTGGGAGCTGGACGCGCTGCGATCGGTCGAGCGGGTGGTGCGGCTCGGCAAGGTGCTCCGGCTCGGTACTGAGCGGGTCGAGATGGAAGGGGGAGAGGTCCCGGCCCAGGCGGGGGAGGTGTTCGTCGACTGCACCGCCCGCGGTGTGCCGTTCACCGAGGGACGCCAGGTGTTCGAACCGGGTCGGATCAACCTCGAGTACGTGACCATCGGCATCACGCCCTACTCGGCGGCGACGGTCGCTGCGGTCGAGGCGATGCGGGACGACGACGCCGAGAAGAACCGGCTGGCCCCGACGCTGCAGTGGTCCGGACGCACGGCGGACATCCTGCGCCTGGCGCTCGCCGGGATGGCTGGGATCACCGCGCGGCTCGGCGAGCCGGATCTGGCCGCCTGGAACGAGGGCTGCCGCCTCAACCCGGCCGCCGGAGCCATGACGAAGGCCGCTGACCCGGCCATCTCGGCCGCGCTCACGATGATGATCACCCACATGGGACCGGCCCTGGAGAACCTCGCGCGCCGGACGTCGGCCTGAGGAGGCCGTGCCGCAGGTGTGAGACCGCGCTCGGGTGGCTAGCGGATCGGCCCACCGGCCCGCGCTCGCTGTACGCCCTGCGCTCCCTCTACGGTCGGTACCGGGGCGGTCCATCCTGCGTCGAAGCGGATGGTGGTCGGTTTCGACGCCCGTCCGTCGCGGCCGGGCCGGCTAGCGGGTTGGCTCTGCCGACAGGAGGAAGCCGATGGACACCACCACCCGCAAGCAGCTCACGGACGCCGCCCGGTTCGGGCGCAAGCAGGGCGTCTCCGGTCGGGACGGGATCGCTGTCACGAGCCACCCGATCGTGACCCGCGTCGCGACGGACACCCTCCGCGCCGGCGGCAACGCGGCCGACGCCGCGCTCGCCGCCAGCGTGGCGCAGACGGTCGTCGAGCCGCACATGACGACGATCTGCGGGGTGCTGTCGCTGCTGTACTTCGACGCGAAGACGGGTCAGACGACGTACCTCAACGGGTCGATGACCCGCCCCGAGGGCCTCACCTCCTTCGGCGCGGCCGACATCCCGACCGGCAAGAGCGTCTCGGTGCCCGGCTTCTGGGCTGCCTTCGAAGCGGCGCTGGAGCGACACGGGTCGATGAAGAAGGCCGATCTGGTCGCCCCGGCGATCGAGCTCGCGAGCGAGGGCTTCGAGGTCCACCCCTTCCTCTACGGCATGGCCTTCGAGCAGATGGGCACGCTGGGGCGCTTCCCGGAAGGGCGGGAGGTGTTCTTCCCTGACGGGCGGCTCATCGAGGTCGGTGAGGTGCTGCGCCAGCCGAAGCTCGCCGAGACCCTGGGCCGACTCGTGGACGACGGCAGCGACTGGTTCTACCGCGGCGCGTTCGCGCAGAAGATGGTGGACATCGTTCAGGCGGCCGGAGGAGTCCTCAGCCGCAAGGACCTGGAGGACTACGAGGTCCGCTGGATGGAGCCGGCACGGAGCACCTACCGCGGCTACGACGTTGTCGGCTCCCCGCCGCCGGACCGTGGCGGCACGCACGTCATCGAGATCCTCAACCTCCTCGAGCAGATCCCGCTCCTGGAGTGGGGGCCGCCGACGCAGAGCGCCGACAGCCTGTACTGGATGACCCGGTTCTGCGGAGAGGTGTACGTCGACGGGTTCAACCAGCGCGACCCGCGCGACTACCACGTGCCGCTGGACCTCATCACCAGCAAGGAGTTCGCCGCGCAGCGGTTCGAGCTGATGAAGATGAGCGACCCGAAGGCGGTCGGCACCCCGCCGTACCCGGGGTCGAACCACGTCACCGTGGTCGACAAGGACGGCAACGTCGCGAGCGTCCTGCACTCCGTGATGAGCCTGCCGTGGAGCAACGGGCTGTTCGTCGACGGCGTCGCGCTGTGGGCCGGCGCTGTGCACTTCCTGGGCAACCTGCCCAAGCCGGGCGGGCGCGGCTCGTGCTACGTGGCGCCGACGATCATCTTCAAGGACGGCACACCCGTGCTCACCGCGGGATCGCCCTCGGTGGGCCTGATCCAGAACATCGTGCAGAACACCGTCAACATCCTCGACTTCGGCCTGGACATCGAGACGTCGGTGCACACGCCGCGGTTCGGCGGGCCGGCGCTGAGCTCGTACCTCGGCGGCGGGTTCGACAACCCGACGTACTACTGCGAGGCCGACGTCGACGAGTCCCTGCGCGAGCAGGTGCAGGAGCGCGGGATCAGCCTCGACGTCGTGAACCCCTGGAACGTCCACTCGGGCAGCTACGAAGGGGTGCACATCGTGGACGGCGTCGGGCACGCCTGCGCCGACCCGCGGCGAGCCGGAGCAGCCGAGGCGGTCGGACCGTGAGCAACGACGTGCAAGGACTGGCCGAGGAGTACTTCGAGATCCGGGTGGAGACCGACCCGCTGATGGGCAGCCTCTTCGGGATCCCCGGCACGGCCGACAAGCTGCCCGCCCTGGACGTCGCGTCGCAGCTCGCGACCGCCGCCCGACTCCGCGCGCTCGAGGTCCGCCTGGCCGAGATCGCACCGGGCGAGCAGGACGTCGTGACCCGCGACGTCCTCGCCTACGAGCTGGCCGCGCGTGCGGCGGCCCTGGAGAGCGGGATCAGCGAGCTGTCGATCAGCGGCCTGACCAGCCCGCAAGGGCAGCTGTTCATGGTGCTGCCGAAGACGCTGCCCAGCACGTCCGAGAACGACTACCGGGCTCGTCTGGAGCAGGTGGACGGCTACCTGCAGCAGGCTGCCGAGCGCTTCCGAGACGCCGCGAAGTCCGGCCGCACCGCCAGCCGGCACGCGGTCGAGCAGGCGATCGGCCAGCTCGACGCGTACCTCTCCCAGCCGGTCGACCCCTTCACCACACCTTTCCCCGGCTCGGATGCCGTGGGTCGGACCGTCGCGGACCGCGTTCGGCCCGCCTTCGCGCGCTTCCGCGACGTGCTGGCCGGCGAGCTGCTGGCGGGGACCCGCTCCGACGAGCACTGCGGCCTGCTGCACGTGCCCGGCGGTGCCGAGCTCTACGCCCGTGCGGCTCAGGAGCACACCACCACGGCACGCACCCCCGAGGAGCTGCACGAGCTCGGCCAGCAGCTCTGCGCTCAGCTGCGGGAGGAGTTCGAGGGGCTGGGCGAGCGCGTTTTCGGCACCCACAGCTTCGACGAGGTGACGGACCGACTGCGACACGACCGGGGACTGCGCTACGAGTCCCGGCAGCAGATCGAGGCCGACGCCCGCGGCGCCCTGGACCGTGCCGAGCAGGTGCTGCCGCAGTGGTTCAGCACCTGGCACCAGGCGCCCTGCCAGGTGGAGCCCATCGCCGACATCGAGGCGCCGGACGCCGTGCTCGGCTACTACCAGCCGCCCGCCGCGTCCGAGGGACGACCGGGGCGGCACTGGATCAACACCTGGCAGCCGGAGACCAGGACGCGATACGAGTACGAGGCGCTCGCCTTCCACGAGAGCGTCCCCGGGCATCACCTCCAGCTCGCGCTGTCCCAGGAGATGGACCTGCCACGGTTCCGCAAGTACGGCTACGTCACTGCCTTCAGCGAGGGCTGGGCGCTCTACACCGAGCGGCTCGCCGACGAGATGGGTCTCTACTCCAGCGATCTCGCCCGGTTCGGGATGCTGTCCTTCGACGCCTGGCGGGCCTGCCGGCTGGTCGTCGACACCGGCATGCACGCGCTGGGCTGGTCCCGGCAGCGGGCGATCGAGTTCATGACCGCCCACAGCGCCCTGACCGCCGAGAACATCGTCAACGAGGTCGACCGCTACATCGCCTGGCCCGGTCAGGCCCTGGCCTACATGAGCGGGCGCCTCGAGATCGACCGGCTCCGGGGCGAGGCCGAGCAGGCGCTCGGTCCCGCGTTCGACGTCAAGATCTTCCACGACGTCGTCCTGGGCAACGGCGGCGTGCCGCTGGCCGTTCTCGACGCCCAGGTCCGTCGTTGGGTCGAGGCCACGGCGACCTAGTAGAAACATCTGCATGTCTGTCTTCGACGAAGCCACGTACGAGCCGAGCCCGTGGGAGCCGATCGCGCAGGAGGTCGCCCGATACGAGGAGACCAACGGCTCGGAACCCAGCCAGGTCGTCGGCGAGCAGTGGATCGTCCTCTGGACCCTCGGAGCCACGTCGGGCAAGGTCCGCAAGACCCCGCTGGTCAGGGTGGCGGACGGTGAGGGGCGGTACGCCGTCATCGGGTCCATGGGCGGTGCTCCCACGCATCCGCAGTGGGTCCACAACCTGCGCGCCAACCCGGTCGCCCGCGTGCAGGACGGCGAGGTCCTGCGCGACTTCCGGGCCGAGGAGGCCCAGGGCGAGGAGAAGACGGCGTGGTGGGCTCGTGCCACCGCGGTGTGGCCGGACTACGACAGCTACCAGGCGGCCACCGAGAGGGAGATCCCGCTCTTCGTCCTCACGCCCGAGGAGTAGCGGTCACTACCGGGCCATTGCGGGCCAGCACGGCGGCGAGGGCGACGCCCACGAGGGACAGCAGCAGTCCTGGCAAGAGTTTCTTGCAGCGGGCTGTCGTATCGGCCCGATGCCGTTCGTGGTGGGGTTGAAGGGTGGTCACCCGGACCGCCCGGAGCTGAGGAGAAGTTCGATGACGCAGTACCTGTTGAGCGTTCACGGCCCCGTCGACATGGGTGAGTTCGGCAACTACGGGTCGAAGGAGGAGATGGAGGCGGCGTTCGCCGCGACCGGTGCCTTCAACGACAAGCTGCAGGCCGACGGCTACTGGGTCTTCGGGGGTGGCCTGCAGCCGGCGTCGACCGCGACCGTGGTCGACGGTCAGGGTGAGGCGCCCCTGATGACGGACGGCCCCTACCTGGAGACCAAGGAGATCATCGGCGGGTTCTGGGTCATCGAGGCTCCAGACCTCGACGTGGCGCTGGCGCTGGCTGCCGAGGGGTCGAAGGCGTGCGGCGGCAAGGTCGAGGTGCGTCCCTTCCAGGGCGAGTCCTGATCCCCGCGGACGGCGCTGTCGAGCGGGTCTTCCGCGAGGAGTACGGCCGGCTGATCGCCTCGCTCGTCCGCCGCTTCGGCGACATCGACATCGCCGAGGAGGCGGCGGGCGAGGCGCTCGTGGCCGCACTGGAGAAGTGGCCCGCTTCCGGCGTACCTCCCAACCCCGGTGGCTGGCTCATGACCACCGCGGGCAACCGCGCGATCGACCGGATCCGCCGCGAGAAGCAGCGCGACGCCAAGCACCAGGCGGCTCTCATGCAGTACGACGACACTCCCCACGACCCCACCGGACCCGTCGAGGACGACCGGTTGCGGCTGATCTTCACGTGCTGTCACCCGGCGCTGGCGCCGGAGGCGCGGATCGCGTTGACCCTCCGGCTCCTCGGCGGGCTGACGGTGGCCGAGATCGCGCAGGCGTTCCTCGTCCCGGAGACCACGATGGCGCAGCGGATCACCCGGGCGAAGCAGAAGATCGCGGCGGCGAAGGTGCCCTTCCGGGTGCCGGAGGATGCCGATCTCCCGCAGCGCCTCGGTCCCGTGCTCACGGTGCTCTTCCTCGTCTACAACGAGGGCTACCTCGCCACCGGTGACGGGGACCCGGTGCGCGCCGAGCTCACG
>CAMLIA010000104.1 GCA_946479905.1 uncultured Frankiales bacterium
CCTGCTCGTCGCGCAGCGGCGCCGGCTCGGCAGCGGGCTCCGGCTCGGTGGCCGCCGGGGCGGACGTGGCGGGAGCGGCGGCGGCCTGCGCGGCCTGGATCGCCTCGATCAGCTGGCTCTTGCGCATCTTCGCCGTCCCGGCGATGCCGAGGTCGCCCGCGAGGGACTGGAGCTCGGCGAGGACGAGCGAGCTGAGCCCGCCGCCCGAGGTGGCCCGCCGGCGCGCCTTGGGCGCTGCCGGGGCGTCCTGCTCAGCGGTCTCGAGCAGGTCAGTGGTGTCGGTCAAGGAGATGTCTTCCTCCGTGTGAGCCGCGGCCCCGCGTCGTGCGGGTGACTGCGGGCTTGGGGGTACCGGTCGTCTCTCCGGTGGCCTCGGTCGCGTTGCGCCGAGGGGTTCGTGGGGTGCCGCTGCGGGCGGGCGAGTGCTCGATGCGTGTCAGCCCGGTGCGGTGCCGGTGGGCGGTGACGGGACTGGAGCGCGACCGTTCAGGTGGCTCAGGCAGGAGCACTCAGGCCCTCACTGGGCGGCTGGTGCCTGCACAGCGTAGTCGTCGCTGCACACCGCTAGCAACACAGGGGCTGCCCGGCGTGTTCCCGCGCCCTCGTCGTACGGGTCAGAGCGGAAGGACCTGGGCGCCGTCGGCGTCGACCGGCAGCGCGACGACCTCCCACGCTCGGGGGTGGCGCGCCGCGACCTCGTCCGCGGTGGCGCGGGTGGCGAGCGCCAGCACCGTCGGTCCGGCGCCGGAGACCACGGCGGGTACGCCCTCGGCGCGCAGCTGCGCCACGAGCGCGGCGGTGCGTGGCATCGCCGCCGCCCGGTAGGACTGGTGCAGGAAGTCCTCGGTGGCCTCCATGAGCAGCTGCGGCGAGCGCGTCATGGCGAGGGTGAGCAGCGCCGTCCGGGCCGAGTTGGCGGCCGCGTCGGCGTGCGGCACGGTCTCCGGCAGCATCCCGCGGACCTTCTTCGTCGAGGCCCGGGACGACGGGATGAACGCCACCGGGGACACGTCCGGGTGGACGTCGACGCGGGCGACGCGGGCGCTCGAGCCGGCCATCCAGGCGAAGGTCAGCCCGCCGCGCAGGCAGGCGGCGACGTTGTCCGGGTGACCCTCGAGCCGGGTGGCGAGGTCGAGGGCGGCGTCGTCGTCCAGGGTGTCCTCGCCGCCGAGCACGAGGGCGCGCGCGGCCAGCACCGCGGCGCAGATCGCGGCGCTGGAGCTGCCGAGGCCGCGGGACTGCGGGATGCGGTTGGCGCAGACGATCTCCAGGCCGCGCGGCTGACCGCCGAGGGCCTCGAAGGTGGCCCGCAGCGACTTCACGACGAGGTGCCGCTTGTCGCGCGGCAGGTCGTCGGAGCCCTCCCCCGCGACGTCCACGGACAGGCCGCTGTCGGCGACCCGTACGACGACGTCGTCGTAGAGGGACAGGGCGAGCCCGGCGGTGTCGAACCCGGGACCGAGGTTCGCGCTGGTCGCGGGGACTCGCACCCGCACGGGCGCCGCGCGGAAGCTGGGCATCAGGACGCCATCAGTCCACGACCACGGCCCGCAGCCCGAGGGCGGCGGCCGCCGAGTCGGCGTGCGCGGCCACGGTGAGCGGCTTGGGGGCGCCGGCGATGGCCCAGTCCGGGTCCTTCAGGCCGTTGCCGGTGACGGTGCAGACGACCCGCTCGCCGCGCTCGACGTGACCGGACTCCCGGGCCTGCAGCAGGCCCGCGACCGACGCCGCGGACGCCGGCTCCACGAAGCAGGCCTCCTTGCGCGCCAGCAGCTTGTAGGCGGCGAGGATCTGCCGGTCGGTGACGGCCTGGATGTCCCCGCCGCTCTCGTCGCGCGCGGCCAGCGCCTCGTTCCAGGACGCCGGGTTGCCGATCCGGATCGCGGTCGCGATGGTCGACGGGGACTTCACCGCCGCGCCGTTGACGATCGGCGCGGCGCCTGCGGCCTGGAAGCCGAGCATCCGGGGCCGCGACCCGTACTCGGTGTAGCCCTTCCAGTAGGCCGTGATGTTGCCGGCGTTGCCGACCGGCAGGCAGTGCACGTCGGGGGCCGATCCGAGCACGTCGACGATCTCGAAGGCGGCCGTCTTCTGGCCCTCGATGCGGAACGGGTTGACGGAGTTCACGAGGGTCACCGGGTAGTTCTTGGACAGGTCCCGGCACAGGTCGAGGCAGTCGTCGAAGTTGCCCTCGACCTGCAGCAGCTGAGCGCCGTGCACCAGCGCCTGCGCCAGCTTGCCGAGCGCGATCTTGCCCTGCGGCACGAGGACGGCGCACGTCATGCCGGCCCGGGCGGCGTAGGCGGCGGCAGACGCCGAGGTGTTGCCGGTGGACGCGCAGATGACCGCCTGGCTGCCCTCCTCGCGGGCCTTGCTGATGGCCATCGTCATGCCGCGGTCCTTGAAGGACCCCGTGGGGTTGGCGCCCTCGACCTTGAGCCAGACCGAGCAGCCGGTGAGCTCCGACAGGTGCGGTGCGGGCAGCAGCGGTGTGCCGCCCTCGAGCAGGGTGATCACCGGCGTCTCGTCGGTGACAGGGAGCCGGTCCCGGTACTCCTCGATCAGGCCACGCCAACCGGTCACTGCCCCTCCACCCTCATCACGCTCGCGACGTCACGGACGACGTCCAGCCCGCGCAGCTCCTCCACGACGGCCTTGAGCGAAGCGTCTCGTGCGGTGTGCGTGACGACCACGAGCGACGCGTCGTCGCCGTGACCCTCCTGCCGCACCGTGCGGATCGACACGTCGTGGGCGCTGAAGGTGTTGGCCACCGCCGCCAGCACGCCGGCCTTGTCGGCGACGTCGAGGCTGATGTGGTAGCGCGTGACCACCTCCCCCATCGGCTGGACCCGCAGGTCGGCGTAGGCCGACTCCCCCGCGCCGCGCGCCCCGGACAGGGCGTTGCGCGCGATCGCGACCAGGTCGCCCAGGACCGCCGACGCCGTGGGCGCTCCGCCGGCGCCGCGGCCGTAGAACATCAGCTGCCCGGCGGCCGCCGCCTCGACGAAGACCGCGTTGTAGGCCTCACGCACCGAGGCGAGCGGGTGCGAGCGGGGGATCATCGCCGGGTGCACGCGCACGCTCACCCCGTCGCCCTCGCGCTCGGCGATCGCCAGCAGCTTCACGACCGAGCCCATCGCCTTGGCGCTGGCGACGTCCGCGGCAGTGACGTCGGAGATGCCCTCGCGGTGCACGTCGGCAGCGGTGACCCGGGTGTGGAAGGCCAGTCCGGCGAGGATCGCCGCCTTCGCCGCAGCGTCGAAGCCCTCCACGTCGGCGGTGGGGTCGGCCTCGGCGTACCCCAGGGCGGTGGCCTCGTCGAGCGCCTCGGAGAAGCCCATCCCGAGCTCGTCCATCCGGGTCAGGATGTAGTTGGTCGTGCCGTTGACGATGCCCATGACGCGGCTCACGTCGTCACCGACGAGCGACTCCCGGAGTGGGCGCAGGATCGGGATGGCGCCGGCGGTCGAGGCCTCGTAGTAGAGGTCGGCGCCGCCCTCCAGGGCGGCTCGGTGGAGGGACGCGCCGTCCTCGGCGAGCAGCGCCTTGTTGGCGGTGACGACGCTCTTGCCGGATCGAAGTGCCTGCACCAGAAGGGTTCTCGCCGGCTCGATGCCGCCGATCACCTCGACGACCAGGTCGACGTCGGGACGGGCGACGAGCGCTGCCGCATCGGTGGTGAACAGCGCGTCGTCGACGTCGAGGTCACGACGCTTCTGCAGCCGCCGCACGGCGATGCCCGCGAGCTCCAGCGGCGCACCGACGCGCGCCTCGAGGTCGGCGGCGTTGGCCTGGAGCATCCGCACGACCTCGGACCCGACGGTCCCGCAGCCGAGCAGCGCGACCTTCATCGGACCTCCACCGGGTCGAACACGGTGGAGGTGCAGCACTCGCACGTGCGGCCGTCGGTCTGGGCGCGCTGACGTCGTACCGCCAGGACGACGAGGGCGAGGACCAGCAGGACGTACGCCGTGAGCGCGACCCAGCCGAGAGCGCTGACCGCGAAGCCGACAGCGGTCAGCACCAGGAGCATCGCCGCGACGAAGAGCCTCTGGGTCATCCGACGTCCAGGGCGAGCAGGTCGTCCTCGGTCTCGCGGCGGACCAGGACGCGGGAGGCGCCGTCCTTGACCGCCACGACCGGCGGGCGCGGGACGTGGTTGTAGTTGGAGGCCATCGAGCGGTGGTAGGCGCCGCTCGCAGGCACCGCGACGAGGTCGCTCGGCGCGAGGTCGCCCGGCAGGGGCACGTCGTGCACGACGATGTCGCCGCTCTCGCAGTGCTTCCCGCACAGCGTCACGTTCCTGGGCTCGGCCGTGCTGGTGCGGCTGGCGAGCACGGCGGTGTAGCGCGCGTCGTAGAGCGCGGTGCGGATGTTGTCCGACATCCCGCCGTCGACGCTGACGTAGGTCCGCAGCCCGGGGAGCTCCTTGACGGTCCCGACCTCGTAGAGGGTGACGGTCGTCGGGCCGACCACGGCGCGACCCGGTTCGACGACGACGCGCGGCACCGAGAGGCCGGCGTTCGCGCACTCCTTCTCGACGATGGCCCGCAGGCCGGCGGCGTGGTCGGCCGTCGACATCGGGTCGTCCGCGGCGGTGTAGGCGATCCCGTGCCCGCCGCCCAGGTCGAGCTCGGGCAGCTCGACGCCGTGCTCGTCACGGATCGCCGCGAGCAGCTCCACCATGCGGTGCGCGGCGAGGGAGAACCCGTGCGTGTCGAAGATGTGGCTGCCGATGTGGCAGTGGATGCCCACCAGCTGCAGGCTCGGGAGGGTCAGGACGCGGCGGCAGGCCTCGGCAGCGGCGCCGCTGGCGAGCGAGAACCCGAACTTCTGGTCCTCCTGGCCGGTCTGGACGTACTCGTGGGTGTGCGCCTCGACGCCTGGCGTGACGCGGACGTAGACCCGCTGCGGCTTGTCCTCCGACGCGATCGCCGCCAGCCGGACGATCTCCTCGAACGAGTCGACGACGATCGTGCCGACGCCCGCCTCGACGGCCCTGGAGAGCTCGGCGACCGACTTGTTGTTCCCGTGGAACCACAGCCGGGCAGGGTCGAAGCCGGCGGCCAGGGCCACGGCCAGCTCACCTCCCGTGCAGACGTCGAGGCCGAGGCCCTCCTCCTGCACGATGCGGGCGACGGCCTTGGACAGGAACGCCTTGCCGGCGTAGGCGACGTCCGCGCCGCTCGGCCAGTCGTCGAAGGCCTGGCGCCAGGAGCGGCAGCGGGCGCGCAGGTCGTCCTCGTCGAGCACCAGCAGCGGGGTGCCGTGCTCGGCCGCGAGGTCGCGCACGTCGATCCCGCCGAGGGTGAGCACGCCCTCGGGCGACCGGGCGGCGGTCTGCGGCCAGACGCCCTCGACCAGGTCGCTCACATCCGCTCCGGGGCGGTGACGCCGAGCAGCCCCAGCCCGTTCTCGAGCACGATCCGGGTCGCCTGCCACAGCAGCAGCCGCGGCCCCGTGGTCGGCGCGACCTCCTCGTCGCCCTTGGGCAGGACCTGGCAGTCGTCCCAGAACCGCTGCGCGGACTTGGCGACCTGCTCCTCGAGGTAGCGCGCCACCCGGTGCGGCTCCCGCAGCTCGGCCGCCTGCGCGACGACCCGCGGGAACTCCGCCAGCGCAAGCAGCAGCTCGTTCTCCCGCGGGTGGGTGAGGAGCCCGAGGTCACCGCCCGGCTCGATGCCGAGGTCACGGGCGTTGCGGAGCACGGAGGCGGCCCGCGTCGCGGCGTACTGCACGTAGTAGACCGGGTTGTCGCTGGTGGCCCGCGCCCAGAGGTCCAGGTCGATGTCGATCTGGCTGTCCGCGCTCGAGCGCACCAGGGCGTACCGCGCCGCGTCGACGCCGATCGCCTCGACGAGGTCGTCGAGCGAGACGACCGTGCCGGCCCGCTTGCTCATCCGGAGCGGCTCGCCGTCCCGGACCAGGTTGACGAGCTGCCCGATCAGCACCTCGAGGTTCACGCCGGGGGTGTCGCCGAAGGCGGCGCACATGGCCATCAGCCGACCGACGTAGCCGGAGTGGTCGGCGCCCAGCATGATGACGACCCGGTCGAAGCCGCGCTCGCGCTTGTCGAGGTAGTAGGCGAGGTCGCCGGAGATGTACGCCGGGTCGCCGTCGCTCTTGATGACGACCCGGTCCTTGTCGTCCCCGAGGTCGGTCGTGCGCAGCCAGACCGCGCCGTCCTTCTCGTAGATCCGGCCGAGGTTCCGGAGCCGCTCGATGGCCCGCTCCACGGCACCGCTCTCGTGCAGCGAGTTCTCGTGGAAGTAGACGTCGAAGTCGACCCCGAAGTCGTGCAGCGCCTGCTTGATCTCCGCGAACATCAGCTCCACGCCGTGCTCGCGGAAGACCTCCTGCGGGTCCTCGGCGGACAGCGCATCAGGGTGGTCGGCGAGGACCCGCGCCGTGATCTCGTGGATGTACTCCCCGCCGTACCCGTCCTCCGGGGCCGGCTCGCCCTTGGCGCTCGCGAGCAGCGACCGGGCGAACCGGTCGATCTGGGCGCCGTGGTCGTTGAAGTAGTACTCCCGCGTGACCTTCGCGCCGCTCGCCTGCAGCAGCCGCGCCAGCGCGTCACCCACCGCCGCCCACCGGACACCGCCGATGTGGATGGGACCGGTCGGGTTGGCCGAGACGAACTCGAGGTTGATGCTCTCGCCCGCGGCGTGGTCGTTGCTGCCGTAGGCCGACCCGGCCGCGATCACGGTGGGTACGACGGAGGCGAGCGCGTCACCGGCGAGCCGCACGTTGAGGAAGCCCGGCCCGGCCACCTCGACGGCGTCGATGCCCTCGGCCCGCTCCAGCTCGGCGGCGAGCAGCGCCGCGACCTCGCGCGGGGGCTTCCCGGCAGCCTTCGCCAGCGTCAGGGCGACGTTCGTCGCGTAGTCCCCGTGCTCCTTGACCTTGGGCCGCTCCACGACCACGGACTCCGGAACCGGCACGCTCAGCGAGCCGTTGTCCACACAGGCCTGCACGGCCGCGCGCACGGCGCCCTGGAGCTCGACGGGAGTCACGCTGCGAGGCTACTAGGGCCGCTGAAAGCCTTTGCCGCGCGCGGACACCTACTATCTCGCGCAGCACCACTCCACCTCTGGTGCGCAAAGCGCACACCTCGGATCGGGACGGACGCACTTCTCATGGCCAGTCGCAAGGACCCTGTCGCCCGGGCCCGTGGGCGCAAGCCCGCACCGGTCAAGAAGCCCTTCCCGTGGGGCTTCGCCGCCGGAGCGCTCGTGCTCGCGCTGTTCCTCGGCGGCATCCTGACCTACGCGGCCCTCAACGTCAGCCTCGGCGACCACTCGAGCCTGAAGTACGCCGAGCACTCGATCTCCGGGCTGAAGGTCCACCACGGGCTGGCCCGCAACCACATCGACGGCAAGTTCATCGACTACCCCGACCAGGACAGCACCCCGCCGGACGGCGGGAACCACAACCCGAACTGGCAGTCGTGCCAGGTCTACACGGCGCCGATCGCGAACGAGCACGCCGTCCACTCCCTGGAGCACGGGGCGGTCTGGGTGACCTACAACCCCGACAAGGTGAAGGGCGACGACCTCTCGAAGCTGAAGAAGGACGTCGGCAGCGACCCGTACCACATGATGAGCCCCTACCCGGGCCTCAAGTCCGCGGTCAGCCTGCAGGCCTGGGGTGAGCAGCTGTTCGTCGACAAGGTGTCCGACAAGCGCATCAAGAAGTTCCTCACGACCTTCACCCAGGGCCCGCAGACCCCCGAGCAGGGCTCGAGCTGCGTCAACTACACCGGTGACAAGACCGCTGCGGACGCCACCTTCAAGGGCCACGAGTCGGCCTCCGGCAAGCCGTCGGACGCCGCCTCCCCCGGCAGCAGCCCCATGACGACCCCGCCGTCGGCGACGGCCACGAGCGCCCCGAAGACCCCGACGCCCACCGCGACGAAGTAGCTCAGGCCTCCGGGAGCCCGGCGAGCCGACGCACCGTCGCGATCAGCTCGTCCGGGTCGAACGGCTTCGTCAGGTAGGCGTCCACGCCGATCCGGCTGCCGCGCTGGAGGTCCGCCTCCTGCGCGCGCGCCGACAGCAGCACGACCTTGATGCCGGCGGTGTCGGGGTCGGCCCGCAGCTGGCTGGCCGCCTCCCAGCCGTCCAGCCTCGGCATCATGATGTCGAGCGTGATGACCGAGGGCTTCACGTCCTTGACCTTGTCCAGGCAGTCCTGCCCGTCCACCGCCGTGGCGACCTCGAAGCCCTCCAGCTCCAGGTTGACGGTGATGAGCTGACGGATGACGTCGTCGTCATCGACGACGAGGACTCGACCGAGGGCTCCAGGCACGGAAGGGAACCTACACAGTCGCGCGCCCCTGATAGCCTCATGGCTCGCCCCGAGCCCCCGTAGCTCAGGGGATAGAGCACTGCCCTCCGGAGGCAGGGGCGCAGGTTCGAATCCTGCCGGGGGCACTCTTGTGATGTCTCAGGTCAGCGGGCATCTCGCTTCCGAACCGGATCTCTTCAAGATCGCGACTTCCAACAGCGTTCCAACACTTCCAACACTCCTCAGCCCGGCAAGACCGCGCTGCGCCGCGCGGGACCGCGGCCGGCGGCCGTACCCGGACCATGGTCCGACGGCCCGGATCCCGCCGTCAGGCCTCCTACGACTCTCCCCCCGTCTCCGCCCGCCCGGCTGCGCAGCTCGGCGACCAGCCCGTCCGGCACCGGCCCCCCGGACGGGTCACTCCCAGATCTGCGCCTCGAGCAGTGGCCGGCGCGGTCGATGCCGGTGAGGTCGAGCCTCATGGCGGCCGCCGTCCCGGGGGTTGCGGCCGGGTTCGCCGCGATGAGGTCGTACGTCGGTGGCAGTGCGAGGCGAGCGCGCCCTTACACAAAGTTTCTGACACTCCCGCCCCAGCACCCGATCATCTAGGTCGCCAAGGCGTCGAAGCAGGGACACGTGATCGAGCGTATGCCTGATCTCAGCGCGTCGAGACCACCTTCCGTTGAAAGGAGGACCGGAGCGCTAGCCGGGAGACAAATACCTGAGGGTGAGGTAGCCAAGGGGATGCTGCACGAGTCGGATACGAGCACGCGCACTAGCTGGTAGTGCCCCGTGAAGCCTCGCAGCCGCGTGGCGGGGTCGGGTGTTTGAGTGCGAGGAGCAGATCCGAAACCTCTTCTCCCTGCCGGTCTCGTCTCGGTAGATCAGCACGACGCTGGCCCACTCCACCCACTTCCCCGATCTGTCGCGCTCCGTGCTCACGATGGCCTGCAAGTCGTCGTACGAGATCCAACGGGATCTGAACCACGAGCGAACCGCAAGGCCCGCACCATCCACGTCACAGCCGCCACGATTCACCCTTGCCAGAGCAACTAACGAGGCGGTCGCTGGGACGAGGGCCAGAACCAAGGGCCACCTGAACGGCACCCCGCTGGATGAGCTCCACCCCCTCTCTGCGACAACGACCAGGAAGCCGGCAGCCAAGAATCCGCGCCAAACCACGACCCCCGCACTATCTCGATAGTCGATTGGGTCCCAGTTCTCTCTCCCTCGTTGGAGGGCAGCTACCGCCTTGCCCTGCCGCGCACGCCGCCTGCGCGAGAACCGTGGCGTGTTGACCCAGAACAGCAAGGCGTTCTGCTGGGACTGATCGAGGGAAGCCCACCCCGCGCGAGCGCCCTCGTCAACGAGTAGATCGTGCGTCTCGATTAGCTGGGCGGCCACGAGAAACGGTAGCGCTGGAACTAGTCACTCCGGGTCGACATCGTGAAGCCCCTGCTCCCGCAGGCAGTGTGAAGCGCCTGCTTGTCGCTAGGCGGTTCGGCTTTCCTCTTCGTCCATTGGAGCTTCAGCGCTGAGCGACCCCAGGGGGCGAAGCGGTCGCCGCGGCTCTCTGACGCCGGCTGTGCCTCCGTCTCCGCGAACAACCGCGGCGCCTCCTCTCACGGCGCGCTGAAGGTGGTCGACGAGAGCAAGGCAGCTGTTATCGACGGAGGCCGTGACCCGTGACTGCCAATCGCACGTGCAGACCACAAACGACCCCCCGGCGCCTCCGTGAACCAGCGCCCTATGCCCGACTACCCGTGCACCAGGCTCGCTCATCCAAGCGTCCACGAACGCATTGTGACTCGCGCGGACGCGAACCGGTAGTGCCGGAACTAGTCCGACCGAGTCATCGCCGAGGAGCGCCTGCTCGTGATCAAGGCTGCCCGGCCGCGCGTGACCGAGGTAGCCGTCGCTACTCGTCGATGGCTGCTGGCGCGGCAGGCGAGGGGTCGGTCCTTACACGAGGTCGAAGGCCGCTTGAATCGCCTCGTGCAGTGCGAGTTCTTGGGCGTCGAGCAGGAAGCCGCAGGGTTCGTGCAGCTGTTGGATCGGGATGCTCGTGATCTGGTCGCACTTCACGGCGGACGGTTGGTCCAGCCCGTTCTGGTGGCCGACGGGAACCTCAGTGGCAATGCCGTGGATGGTGCTCGTCACGGGAGCGACTGTGACGGTCGACATCCGACCGACCATCACCTCGCGCGTGAGTACGAGGACCGGTCGACGCTTGTCCAGGGTGGCCCAATGGAGCGGTCGCATCAGTCGTCGATCGGAGTCGCCGAGGTTGCCTGGGCCATGGCCAGGGCGTCGGGGTCGTCGAGGGCGCCCGCCTCGATGAGCCGCTGCAGGTCTTCCTCCGCTCGTTGGCGTCGGGCGTCACGGGCGATCAGCCGGCTGACGAGCTCCGCCCTGCTCTTGACCCGGCCAGCCGCGACAGCCTGGTCGACGTAGGCGACGAGTTCGTCGGGAAGCCGAACCGCAATCTGGGTGCTCATGCTGCGATGGTACCAGTTTGGGATGCAGTCGGATAGGTCAGGAACCTGGACCGGCGCGACCCGCGTAGACACGCCATCATCCAAAGCCTTCCTGGCCACCGGCCAGGGTGGGAGGCTCAGCCGCTTGTCAGTCGTTCCTGCAGTTCGCGGACGATGCTTCCCACAGCGCCGGATGTCAGCAGGCCGGAGCCGAGAGGCCCCGAACGGTTCGTTCCGGCGAGCGGCAGTGACCGCAAGGCATGTCGAGCCTGGCTGGTGAGCTTCGTCATCTGCCACGCGATCTCAGATTGGCGGCCGACCGGGTCATCAAGCTCAGCCGCTCTCACGGCGTAGGCGGCAGCGCCGAGGGCGTGTGCTCCCATATGAGCAACGGCGGCAGCCTGTCCGGCTGATTGGGCCGCCACCTTGGCGACGGGGTCGCTCAACTCAGCAGCAGGCACGCCGCCTTGGAACCTCCGGCGAATGTGGTCGGCTGCGTCCGCCTCCCCGCAGGCGTAGGCGCGTGCGCGCTCAATGAGCTTCAGCGGACGCTCGTCCTCAGGAGCCACTCGCGCAAAGAGCGGGAGAACGTGCTCAGCGCAATCCGCCGCCCACGCCGCGACGACCCGCCGGTCCGAGTCAGTGAGGGTCTGAGGGGATGCCATTCCTGCCCGTCCTAGAACCTTGGAGAGTTCCTCAAGAGCGCATAGTTGTACTGCTCGGCGACGTTGGTACCGACGGGTGATCGGTGATTCTGCCTCCCGGCGCCAGCTGTGGAGCCCCTCCTCCGCGAAAACTGCGGCGGCCGGTGCAGAACGCCGCCTTGTCGCGGTGCAGCGTCCGGTCGTCGGCGGCGCGACCTACATTGGCCGCGTGGCCGAGTGGGCGGACAGGCTTCGCAATCTAGACAACCGTGTGGTTGGTCCCGTCCGCATGACAGATACCGAAGACGACTGGTACAGCGGCAACTGGATGTACCTGGTCGACGGACGGGCCCTGGCGCTCACACTGCTACTGCTGTTCGGCACCGTCGGTGGGGTGATCGGACTCCTGGCAGTCCTAGGTGTCGCTCCCAATCGGCTCGTCGCCCTCCTCGTGGCTGTGGTCATCGGTCCAGTCATCTGGCGTCGCTACACACGACACCACTACAGAACGAATCTCCGCCACCCCAGCGAATAGCGGCTCCGCAGGCAGCGTGATCCTGTTCAGGCGGGGACGACGGCGATGAAGGACTCAAGTCCGCGGAAGTCGTCGGCGTTGCGGGTGTACAGCACGGCCCCGTGGACGTGTGCAGTCGCGGCGATGAGCAGGTCCATCGTGCGAGCCCGTGGCTGACGGCCCGCAGCGACAACGTGGGCGGCGATCTGGCCGTAGCTGTCGGCCACGGCATCATCGACCGGAAGCGGATCGAACCGGCGCTGCAGGCGGCTCAGGCGCGCGAGCCGGATGGCACGCACTTCGGGCGAAGCGGCGACGAGCACACCAAAGTGCAGCTCCGCCACGCTAATGACGCTGATGGCCAGTTGTCCGGGGAGGGGGCTGACGTCTCGTGCGATGAGGACGCTGGTGTCCAGCAGTCCGCGCTCTGCCACCTAGTCGTGCCACGGATCGCGGACGGAACCATCGAGACCGTCCCGATCAGCCGGCCAGTCGGGGTCGGCCGGGCCGGTGAATACGTCAGCCACGACTTCCCAGGACACCCATGACGCGACATCCACCGGGCCCAGGGAAGCGGCCGGACGCCCGGAGACCGTGATCGTCATGCGCTCTCCCGCCTGGGCGCGACGTACGAGTTCGCTGGCGTTCTGGCGGATCTCCCGCAACCCCACTTCGCCCATAGAGAGAATGTAGCACAGATGCTACGTGCCGGCATCGTGCGCACAGTGCGTCGAACTACACATGGCGAAGAGCGCCGTCTTATGGCCACACCACGGCTACCTGTACGAGCGAGGACTGAGGCACCAAGCCACCACCGCGAGCTCCAGGATGGTGGTGCCGACTACTCCCCAACCGGAGGAACTGGAGAAGAAGCCAGTCCCGTGCGCCGCAAAGAAGATCGCCGATGACAAGTTCGCGACGAGGGCGAACGTATAGAAGCAGGTGACGCAGGGGTTCCTTCTTGCCTGTGCACGGCACCCTTGGCCTAGTAGCGCCGGGACTAGTCCGTCCGGCAGGCAGTGTGAAGCGCCTGCTCGCCGCCGAGGCTCACCGAGCTCAGGGCCGAGGTAGTCCGTCGCTACACGCTCTGCCCCGGCGAACGTGGCCAGCGGCACCTTCAGCCAGATGGCTGCGATGACAGAAAGCGCTCGACGAGCCCTCTCACGATCGCATTCATGCTGTGCCCGTTGGTCTCTGACCAGTCCTTGAGTTGCGCGTGAAGCGATGGTGGCAATCGGACGATCAGCGCGACCGCGTCCTTGGCATCTGTCTGACTCAGTTGCGGTGCGTGGGCAGCCAGCACCTCTTGCTTGAGCCCTAAGGCCATTCCTGCCGAGGCGACAACGAACCGGCTGTTCCAGCCCGAATCTTGGCCGGCAAACGTTGGCACCGGAAGCAAGGACTTGAGCACAAGGCCTTGCTCTTCGGCTGGGAGGGTCGCTAGTGCCTTGGCAAGCAAGGTGTGGGGCTCCGCGTTGTTGGCCATCCGCCCACCTCATGCTATCAGCCGTGATAGCACACGTTAAGCGAAGGTGCGAAGCGTTGGCAAGGGCGGGCTACACGGGCTCGCGAGCGCGTCAACTGACCAATCCGGCTGGTTCAGCTCTGGCTCTCCTGCAGGTTCATGAGTAGCTGCAGGTCGCGGACGTGGTTCTCCGGCAGTTCATATCCCTGGTGGGTGCCCAGCTGGGCATTGATGGACAGACAGGCCACCGCAGTCCGACCTATGACGCCGACTCCGTCCAGCGCCCCGTCGGGGAACGTCCATGGGACGGCGCATCGAGGCGTCACACATCCGCCCTCAACGTCGGCCGCGTGGATGTCAAGTTCGCGGCCGGCCGCGTCCGACATCACGAACGCCGTCGGCCACGCGGCCCCCGAGACCTCTACCCAGTCGTTCTCGTCGTCCCAGAGGTAGGCCCGGGAGAAGCCAGCACTGGTCGCGACTGCATCGAACACGGGGAGGTCGTTCGACAACACCAGTAGGTCAAGATCGTGGTGTGTGCGAGTCTGCGCGCCGAGCAAGGCGTCTACGCCCCAGCCCCCCATCACCCAGCAGCGCACTTGCCCAGCACGGGCAAGCGACAGGAAAGACGCGGCATCCTCGGCCGACATTTCTGACACAGGCCGAGACGATAACTCCGTGAGTAGCGCATTCGGGCAGGCGACGAGGAGCGCCTGATAGCTCACGCGCAAGCGGCCCCTACCCTCCGCCTTGCCGTCGGTCAGACTGTGGTCTATCGACCCAGGATTGCCGAGCGACCTTGACCGCAGCCGTGATTGCCTCGTCCGCCTGCACGGACCTGCTCCGCACGCCAAGCAGACTCAGGAGTAGACGCTGCTGCAATGATCAGGACTAGCCTTTCAGCAGTTGATGCCTGGTCAAGACGAGGCACGGCTCCCGCGGTTCGCGCCGACGGTGCACGCGTAGCTCCAGCTCAGGGACAACGTTCGCTGAGCTTGACGACGCCGAAGTCGATCTGGGAGTCATCACCGAACGTGCGGCCGGGGGCCAACGACTGGCTGCAAACGTGCCAATTGCTGTCGAGGATCTGCATGCGGCTCCCGAGTAGGTCGTGGGAGCTGGTGAAGTACAGGGGATTGCCGGTGACCCGCTGAATGTCGTCCTGCGCAGTCTGCAGAACCTGGCCAACCTCGTTGGGCATCACGTACGTTGCTGCGGCCGCCGCAACGGGCGGTGGTGCATGCGTGATGTCGGCGGCCGGTCGTTCCACGGCCCTGCGAGATGGAGCTGCTGGCTTTGGCGACGGCGCGGACACCTTCGGTGCTGTCTCATGTGTGGCTGTGGCGCTCACCGGTGACCGGTCGGCCGTCTTCTTCGTTTCGCCGCCACCTGCTGCTCCGATGCCGGCAAGAACGATCACCAGTGCCACGACGCCGCCGACGGTGGCCAGCATCTTGTTCTGACTGAGCCAGGAGGACGGGCTCACGGGCGTCGGCGGTGGCGGCAGGTGCGCTCCAGCGGGCGAGGCTGCCCTGAGTTGCGGCGTCCACTGGCTGCCGTCCCAGTAGCGCTCATTGCCAGGTGCATCAGGGGCCGGATACCAGCCTGCGGGGGTCATCATGCGTCAGAGCCCCGTCTTGGACGCGCCGTAAGTGGCCTAGGACGACGTAAACCCGTCGAACTCGAGCTGCTGGATCAGTCCGGAGCGAGAGAACGAGGTGAAGTCGAGGTAGTCCTTGGCCTTCGCCGCGGCCTGCTCGCTCCAGTCGGCGTGCTGCTTGTCCACGCCCCAGGTCGAGGAATAGTCAAGACCTGTGGATCGGCGTGTCAGGCGACTTGTTGATCGCCTC
>CAMLIA010000105.1 GCA_946479905.1 uncultured Frankiales bacterium
GGGTCTGCCACACCGACCTGCACTACCGCGAGGGCGGGATCAACGACGACTTCCCCTTCCTGCTCGGTCACGAGGCAGCGGGCGTGGTCGAGGCCGTGGGGCCCGACGTGACGAGCGTGCAGCCGGGCGACTTCGTGGTCCTCAACTGGCGCGCCGTGTGCGGCCAGTGCCGGGCCTGCAAGCGCGGCCGCCCGTGGTACTGCTTCGCGACCCACAACGCGACCCAGAAGATGACCCTCAAGGACGGCACGCCGCTGTCGCCGGCCCTGGGCATCGGTGCGTTCGCCGAGAAGACCCTCGTCGCCGCCGGCCAGTGCACCAAGGTGCCCACCGTCGACCCCGCCGCGGCCGGGCTGCTGGGCTGCGGTGTGATGGCCGGCTTCGGGGCGGCGGTCAACACCGCGCCGGTGCAGAAGGGCGACACCGTCGCGGTCATCGGCTGCGGCGGCGTCGGCAACGCCGCCATCGCCGGTGCGGTGTACGCAGGTGCGCGGCAGGTCATCGCCGTCGACCTCGACGACCGCAAGCTCGAGTGGGCGCGCACCTTCGGCGCGACCGACGTCCTCAACGCCAAGGGCGACGTCGTCCAGGGCCTGCGCGACCTCACCGGCGGCTTCGGCCCGGACGTCGTCATCGAGGCGGTCGGCCGGCCGGAGACGTTCCGGCAGGCGTTCGACGCCCGCGACCTGGCCGGGACCGTGGTGCTGGTGGGCGTGCCGAACCCGAGCATGGTGCTGGAGATCCCGCTGATCGAGGTCTTCGGTCACGGCGGCGCGACGAAGTCCAGCTGGTACGGCGACTGCCTGCCCGAGCGGGACTTCCCGCTGCTCATCGACCTGTGGCAGCAGGGCCGCTTCCCGCTCGGCGAGTTCGTCACCGAGCGGATCGGTCTCGGGGACGTGGAGGAGTCGTTCCACAAGATGGAGCGCGGCGAGGTCCTCCGGTCCGTGGTCGTGCTGTGAGGCTCGACCGGGTCGTCACGCACGGCACGTTCTCCCTCGACGGCGGGACGTGGGAGGTCGACAACAACGTCTGGGTGTACGGCGACGAGACCGAGTGCGTCGTCATCGACGCCGCGCACGACGCCAACGCCATCGCGGATGCCGTCGGCTCACGGACGGTCAAGGCCATCCTGTGCACCCACGCCCACGACGACCACGTCAACGTCGCGTGGGACCTCGCGAAGCTGGTCGACGCACCGGTGCTGCTGCACCCGGCCGACCGCGTGCTCTGGGACATGACGCACGAGAAGGCCCCGGACGGTGACCTCACCGACGGCGAGGTCATCACCGTCGGGTCGGCTGCCCTGACGGTGCGGCACACGCCGGGGCACGCACCGGGCGCGGTCTGCTTCGTCGGCGACGGCCTCGTCTTCAGCGGCGACACGCTGTTCTCGGGTGGCCCGGGTGCGACGGGCCGCTCCTACAGCGACTTCCCGACCATCCTCGGCTCGATCAAGGGCTCCCTGCTGTCGCTGCCGCCGGACACGGTGGTGCACACCGGCCACGGCGACGACACGACCATCGGTGCCGAGGCCGCGTCGTACGACGACTGGGTCGCCCGGGGCCACTGAGTGAGGGTCCTGTTCTCCTCCACGGCAGGGCACGGGCACGTGCTGCCGATGGTGCCGCTGGCGCAGGCGTTCCGCGACGCCGGTCACCAGGTGCTGTGGGCCACGGCCGCGTCCGGCCTGACCCTCGTCGAGGAGGCGGGCCTCGAGACCGAGCGGGCGGGCCTGCACGGCGAGCAGCTCGCTCAGGTCCAGGGCGGTCTCCGGTCGCGGGCGGCTGCGCTGCCGCCGCCGGAGCGTGCGGCGTTCATGTTCCCGACCATGTTCGGCGAGGCGCTGACGCCGCCGATGCTGGCCGACCTGCTGCCGATCGCCGAGCGGTTCCGCCCCGACCTGATGGTCCACGAGCACGCGGAGCTCGCCTCGCCGGTCGTCGGCGCGGCACTGGGTGTGCCGAGCGCGACGCACGCCTTCGGCGGTGCGGTGCCGGCCGCCTTCCTCGCGGAGGCGGGGACCCGCACCGCCCACCTGTGGGAGGGCCTCGGACTGGACCAGCCTTTGTACGCCGGCTGCTTCGAGTCCGCCTACCTCGACATCTGCCCGCCCTCGGTGCAGGGCGTCCCGCTGGACCACGTGGCGGTGCGGCGACCGCTGCGGCCGGTGCCGTGGAGCGGCCGGCCGCACGAGCTCGGCGGGCTGGCCCGGCCGCTCGTCTACTTCACGCTGGGCACGGTGTCGAACGCGTCGCCGGTCCTCGAGGTCGCGGTCCGCTCGCTCGCCCGGCTCCCGGTGCAGCTGCTGGTGACTGTCGGGCCCGACGGGGACCCGGCCGCGCTCGGTCAGGTCTCCGACAACGTCCGCGTGGAGCGGTGGGTGCCGCAGGCGCAGCTGCTGCCCCGGTGCGACGTGGTGGTGTCGCACGCCGGGTCGGGGACGTTCCTCGGGGCGCTGGCGGCCGGTGTCCCGCAGCTGTGCCTGCCGCAGGCGGCCGACCAGTTCCGCAATGCCGAGGCCGGGGTGCGGGCGGGCGTCGCCCTGTCCCTGGCGCCTCACGAGGCCGATGGCGAGGCCATCGCAGCGGCGACCCGTCGGCTGCTGGACGAGCCGGCGTTCGCCGAGGCCGCCCGCACGGTGCAGGCCGAGATCGCGGCGATGCCCTCACCCGCCGAGGTCGCCGGGGCACTGCTGTCGGGCTGATCATTGCCCGGCTGCTGCCCTGGCTGAGCGCGTGCCCGGGCAAAGATCGGCCCGGGGGAGCGGTCAGCTGAGGCGGCCCTCGAGCCCGGCCTTCGCCGCGGGCCACTCCGAGGCGAGCAGGCTGAAGAAGGCGCTGTCCCGCACCGACCCGTCCGCGCGCAGCCGGTGGTGGCGCAGCGTCCCGTCGTAGCTGCAGCCCAGCCGCAGGATCGCCGAGCGCGACCGGGCGTTGAGGGCATCGGTCTTCAGCGTCACCCGGACCGCGCCGAGGTGCTCGAACGCGTGGGTGAGAAGCAGCAGCTTGCAGGTCGGGTTGACCTCGGTGGCCCACAGGTCGCGGCGGTACCACGTCCAGCCGATCTCCAGGCCCTCGACGGCCAGGTCCACGTCCAGGAAGGAGGTCGACCCGGCGGCGACGCCGTCGACGACGACCGCCCACGGCAGCCCGATGTGCTCCGTCCGGAGCCTGGCCATCTGCTGTGAGGTCGTCGGACGGGGCACCGACAGCCAGCGCCAGACGTCATCGTCTTGAGCGGCCACGAGCAGCTCGGCGTCGTGACGGGACTCCCACGGCTCGAGCGACACGCGGCCGCGGCGCAGCACGACGGGCTCGGGCGAGATCACATCTGGCAGCCTAGGGAGCAGGGAAAGGGGTTTGCGTGGAGGAGAAGCGGGCGCAGCGGGTCGTCGACCGGCTGCGCGAGCAGGGGATCGACGCCCACGTCGAGCGCGCCTCGACCTACCAGTTCGGGGTACGGGTCGCGCTGCGCGACGGCCGCAACGCGGTCTGGGACACCGACGGGACGCTCGGGCTGGAGGCCCAGGTGATGCGCGACGGCATCCTCGTCGGCTTCGTGCCGCAGCTCGAGGGCTCGGAGGACTTCGACGAGGACCAGACCGTCGAGGCGATCGCGCAGACCGACTACGACAAGCCGATCGCGACGCGGCGGGCCACGCCCCCGCCTCCGGCTGCGCCGCTGCCCCGGCAGGGCGGCGTCTTCCGGCGGTTCCTGGGCGGCTTCCGGGAGTGAGCCGCCCGATCGTCCAGGCGCCCATGTCAGGTGGGCCGTCCACGCCTGCGCTGGCCGCCGCGGTCAGCAACGCCGGCGGCCTGGGCTTCCTGGCCGGGGGCTACCGGACGGTCGAGCAGCTCGCCGACGACCTGGCGGAGGTCCGGCGGCTGACCTCGGAGCCCTTCGGCGTCAACCTCTTCGCCCACCGGAGCGCGCCGGTCGACGTGACCGCCACCGCCGTGGCCTGGGGGCTCGACCCGGCGCTCGCGCGGTGGTCCGACGACGGGTACGACGACAAGGTCGCCCTCCTCGGCGAGGACCCGCCGGCGGTGGTGTCCTTCACGTTCGGGCTGCCGGCCCCGCTGCCCAAGCTCGGGGAGCAGACGTGGGTCACCGTCACCGGGGTCGCCGAGGCCCGCGCGGCTGTCGCCGCGGGAGCCGACGCCCTGGTCGTCCAGGGCTACGAGGCCGGTGGCCACCGGGGCGCGTGGGCCGACCGTCCCGACCGCGAGGACATCGGGACGCTCGCCCTGCTGGCCCTCGTCCGCGCCGCCGTCGACGTCCCGCTCGTCGCCACCGGCGGCATCGCGGACGGTGCCGGCGTCGCCGCGGTGCTCGCCGCCGGTGCCTCGGCCGCCATGCTCGGGACCGCGTTCCTGCTGTGCCCGGAGGCCGGCACCGTGCCTGCCTACCGCTCGGCCCTCGCGACCGACCGGCCGACGGCGCTGACCCGCGCGTTCTCCGGTCGGCTGGCGCGCGGCATCGTGAACGGCTGGATCGCCGACCACCCGGACGCCCCGATCGCCTATCCCGAGGTGCACTACCTGACGGCGGGCATGCGCGCCGACGCGCGCGCCGCCGGTGATGCGGACCGGTTCAACCTGTGGGCGGGCCAGGCGCACGCGCTCGCCCGGCCGATGCCCGCCGGCGAGCTCGTCCAGCTGCTGGCCGAGGAGGCGCGGGAGGCGCTGGAGCTGGCCCGGCACCGGATCGGTCACTGAGCTCAGAGGGCCAGCGCCGTCGCGAGCAGGACCTCCTCGCTGCGACCCACCAGCTGCAACGACGCGGGCGGTCCGTCCCTGCGCGGCACCGGCATCGCGAGCGCGGGCAGCCCGGCCAGGTTGACGGGCAGCGTCAGCCGCAGCGGGTACATCCGGACCGGGTCGTCGAGCGGCGCCGGGGCGTCGCGCAGGACCGGCAGGGCGATCACGTCGTACACCTCCAGCGCAGCCGCGATCTCCTTGCGCCACAGGGCTTGTACGTCGAGGGCGCGGGTCAGCTCGTCGGGCGTCCGCAGCGCCCCGGCGGTGAGCCGGCCCGCGACGTCCTCGCCGACCAGGCCGGTGCTCAGCAGGTGGCCGCTGGACCGGAAGCCCTCGACGTTGAGGAGCACCGCGCAGGCCGCGTCGGCGTCGTCCCATCCCGGTAGCGCCACCTCCGGGCGGCTGCCCAGGACGCGGTCCAGGGCGTCGTCGACGCCGGCGGCGGCCGCGGGGCGGAAGCGGGCGACGGTGCCCGGCGTGCCCAGTGCGAAGCCGGGCTCCAGCAGCTGCATCCCGGTGAGCAGGCCCTGCAGCGACGTCGCGAGCGGGCCGATCGTGTCGAACGACGGCGCCAGCGGCCAGGTGCCCTCGACCGGGATGCGGCCGTGCCGGGTCTTCAGGCCGTAGACCCCGCAGCACGCCGCCGGGATCCGGACCGAGCCGCCCGTGTCGGTGCCGAGCGCCACGTCCGCCTCGCCGTTCGCGACGACGACCGCGGCCCCGGACGACGAGCCGCCGGGGACCAGCCGGGGGTCGAGCGGGTTGGTGGGCGTGCCCTGCCAGGCGTTGACGCCGGTGATCCCGTACGCCAGCTCGTGCATCTGCGTGCGGCCGACGATGTTCAGGCCACTGAGCACCGGGGCGGTCTCGGTGGGCACCCGGTGCAGGGCTGCAGACCCAGCTGTCGTCGGGATCCCGGCCATGTCGAAGAGGTCCTTCACGGCGACCCGGGGACCGTCGCCGGTGCCGGGCAGCCGCAGCGACCAGCCGTCGGTCACAGCTTCTCGGAACGCAGGAAGAAGCCGCGCACCTGGAGGAACTCGCTCAGCGTGCTGACGTGCTCGTCGCAGGCGTGCCAGGGCTTCTCGCGATCGGGAGTGTGCAGCTTGGGGTTGTTCCAGAGCACGACGTGGGTCGCGAGCGCGCGGCACCCCTTGGCTGAGCAGATCGGCGCTTCCACGCCCTCAGGCTAGGGTTTCTGCTGTGGCCGAGGAGCTGACGGGGTGGCGGCGGCGGCGCGTGGAGCTGCTGCGTCGGAGACGCACCGAGTTGCAGTGGTACCGCGCCGTGTACAAGCAGCAGCTGCGCGGGGTCTGGACGCTGCGCAAGATCAAGTCGCGGGGTGTGCGGCCGGTCATCTTCGGCAAGCCGATCATCGACGCCACCGACCTCGAGGTCGGGGACGACTTCAAGGTCTGGTCAGGGCCTCGCCCCACGATGATCAGCGGGTGGGGCCGGATGCGCTTCGGCGACCGCTGCTTCGTGAACGTGGGCACCACGATCATCTCGGTCGAGGAGATCGTCGTCGGTGACGACGTGGCCTTCGCCAACGACGTCTACGTGATGGACTCGGACAGCCACGGCGTCGAGGGCCGGCCGCACAAGCAGGCGCCGATCCGCATCGGTGACGGCTGCTGGATCGGGACGCGCGCCATCATCCTGCCCGGTGTGACGCTCGGGAAGCGCGTCCTCGTCGCAGCGGGTGCTGTCGTGACCCGTGACGTCCCGGACGACTGCCTGGTCGCGGGCAACCCCGCCCGGGTCGTCCGGGAGCTGACCTACCCGGCCGGGTGCCGGCGCGCGTGGCACGACGAGCACTGCCCCTGCCCCAAGATCGGCCCCGTCGAGGACACCGCCTGACAGTCCCTTCCCCCAGGCACAGCCCGGGCCCGGAACGGCCCTGATCTGAGCGTGCGGGTGGGCCTGCGGGGCGCCTGGGCGTGCACGAGGGAAGGCACGGGCGTGGAGTGCTGCCTTGATCGGCGGCGGTACTGGCAGGATGGTGAGCGTGCCCGAGCAGATCACCGTCATCCGCCCGTCGGCGCTGCTGCGCGACCAGGACGCGCACCGGGTGCTGATGGCCCTGGAGGAGCGCGATGTGAGCCGCGGCGGCGTCTGGAGCGCCAGCGCCGGCCTGTGGCAGCGCTACGACCGCGCGTGGGAGGGCGACAACGGCGGCCGCGGGGAGTCCCAGCTCGTGGGGACGATCGGCATCGTCTACGGCACCCCGTCGAAGTACGACATCACGATCTACCGCGCCACCGTCACCGAGTTCGGGCTGGAGGCCGGCTGGACCGTCGACAAGCTCTGCGACGACGCCCTGCAGTACGCCGACCTCACCCTGGACAGCTGCCCGCGGACCACGCTGATCCAGCCGGCGCCGGACCCCTTCCGCAAGTCCTAGATGCCGATCGACGCCCTGCTCCTCACGTCCTTCGGAGGGCCTGAGGGGCCCGACGACGTGCTGCCGTTCCTCGAGAACGTCACGCGCGGCCGCAACGTCCCGCCCGCCCGCCTGGAGGTGGTGGCGTCCCACTACCTCGAGCACTTCGGAGGAGTGAGCCCGATCAACGAGCAGTGCCGGCAGCTGCAGCGGGCGCTGCAGGAGGTGGTCCCGGAGCTGCCGGTCTACTGGGGCAACCGCAACTGGCACCCGTTCCTGAGCGACACCATGGCGACGATGCAGGCGGACGGCGTCACGCACGCCCTGGCCGTCGTGACCAGCGCCTTCCCGTCGTACTCCGGGTGCCGGCAGTACCTCGAGGACCTGGTCGGCCCGATCCCGGTGTCGAAGCTGCGGCACTACTACGGCGAGGAGGGCTACCTCGGCCCGCTGCGGCGCAACGTCGACCGGGCCGCCGAGGGCCTGGCGGCGCCCCGGCTGGTGTTCACCGCCCACTCGATCCCCCTGACCATGGCCAGGGCGTCCGGCCCGCAGGGCGGTGCCTACGAGCAGACGCTGCGGCTGGCCAGCGCTGCCGTCGCCGGCGACCGGCCGTGGGACCTCGTCTGGCAGTCGCGCAGCGGACCGCCCACCGTGCCGTGGCTGGAGCCGGACGTGGGGGACCACCTGCAGGCGCTGTACGACGACGGCACCCGCGAGGTCGTCGTGGTCCCCATCGGGTTCACCAGCGACCACGTCGAGGTGGTCTACGACCTCGACGTCGAGCTGCGCGCGAAGGTGCCCGACGACCTGGTGCTGCGCCGGGCAGCCACGGTCGGCACCGACCCGGAGTTCGTCGCCATGCTCGCCCGGCTCGTGAGGGAACGGGTCGCCGGCCTTCCCGCGCCGCCCGGCATCGCGGTGCACGACGTCTGCCCCGCCGGCTGCTGCACGCCTCCGAACGGCTGAGGCCCGCTCCTCTACAGCGCCTGCTCCACCTCCTCGCGCGAGATGCCCAGCAGGAAGAGCACGGCGTCCAGGAACGGCACGCTGATCGCCGCGTCCGCCGCGTCCCGGACGACGGCCTTGGCGTTGAAGGCGATCCCGAGCCCGGCCGCCGCCAGCATGTCGAGGTCGTTCGCGCCGTCACCGATCGCCACGGTCTGCTCGGTCAGCAGTCCCTCCTCGGCGGCGAAGCGGCGCAGCGCGGATGCCTTCGCCGCCCGGTCGACCACGTCGCCGAGCACCCGGCCGGTCAGCCGGCCGTCCGCCACCTCGAGCACGTTCGCGACCGCGTGGTCGAGGCCGAGCTCGCGCTGCAGGTCGTCGGTCACGGCCGTGAAGCCGCCGCTGACGATGCCGACGGTCCAGCCCAGCCGCTTCAGGGTCCGCACGAGCGTGCGCCCGCCCGGCGTGAGCTTCACGGCTGCCCGTACCCGGTCCACCGCCTCGACCGGCAGCCCCTCGAGCAGCCGGACGCGGGACCGCAACGACTGCTCGAAGTCGAGCTCGCCCGCCATCGCCGCCGCGGTGACGCGGGCGACCTCCGCCTCGCAGCCGGCCTCGGCGGCGAGCATCTCGATCACCTCGCCCTGCACCAGGGTCGAGTCGACGTCCATGACGACCAGCCGCTTGGCGCGGCGGTAGATCGACGCGCGCTCGACGGCCACGTCGACCTGCTCGGCCACGGCACAGGCCGCCAGGTCCTCCCGCAGCGACGTCGTGTCGCCGCCCGAGACGACCAGCTCGAAGGACTGCGCCGGCCAGCTCGAGAGCCGGGTCACCGTCTCGATGTTCGCGCCGCAGCCGGCGAGCGTGCGGGTCACGGCCGCGAGCGCCTTGGGCGGCAGCGGCGCCCCGAGGACGACGACGTGGTGGCGCTGCTGCAGCGCCGGCTCGGCGTCGTCCAGGGGGGTGAACTCGACCTCGACGTCGAGGTCCCTCGCCACCTGCGCCAGGTCCGCCCTGACCGCGTCGCCCTGTGCGTCGATGACGACGCCCAGCAGCAGCCGGCCGTGCACGACGACCTGCTCCACGTCCTCGACGGCGGCGCCGTGCCGGTCCAGCGCGTCCATGAGGGCGGCCGTGACGCCCGGGTGGTCGCGACCGGTGACCGTGACGAGCAGGCTCATGCGGCGTTGTACGCAGCCACGCGGGCCCGTCGGACCACGCGCGCGAGGTCGCGGAGCACCCGGTCCCGGGCATCGGCGGCGTGGGCGTCCACGGCACCGCCGACCACGTCCTGCTGGGCGAGCGTGATCACACCGGCGAGCTGGCGGGCCTTGACGAGCACCTCGCGGGCGCGCGGCGGCCAGCAGCCCGGCAGCTCGTCCTCGTCGATGCCGCGCCGCGCGGACCGCCGGAGGTCGTGCAGCGCATCGCCGATCTCCGGGTTCCAGCGGGCGATGTCGAGGTCGGCCAGCGCGCGGGCGGCCTCGACGACACCGAGCCGCAGGTCGTGCTCGGCCTCGTGCAGGAAGGGCCCCTGGTCCGGGCCGGACACCTCGACCGCGTAGCTGCTCCACTGCACCGTCGTCACGGTGCCGTCGAGCTCCGAGCCGTGGCTGGTGACCGCCGGCACCAGGCCGTACCCGCTGCCGTCGTCGCGCACCGCGAGCACGCCCTCGCCCGCGACCAGCGCCGCCTGAGTGAACGGGCCCGGGCCGGGCAGCCCGAGCGGATCGCCAGGAGCCGGGAGCACGAGCCGGGCCCGTCGTACCCCCTCCGCCCGCAGCCGGGCGACGGCCTGCTCGAGCTCGAGGTCGTCCACCCACAGCCCGGTCACGGTGTGCCCCTCGTCGTGGGCGCTGACCTTCTCGACCAGGTCCGGCAGGCTCGCCTCGCCGGCGAGCCACGCCGTCGTCCAGCAGGCGAGCAGCGCGCTGCGCGGCGGCAGGTTCGAGGACACGCCGACCAGCCTAGGAGGCGATCCGCGCGCACCGACCTAGCGTGCCTCCCATGTACGACGGGATCGACCTCGCGCCTCCGAAGCGGGTGCCGCCGCCGGCCACGCCCGCCGACCTGGGCCTCGTGGTCGAGGAGGTGCTGACCGGCTGGTGCGGCGCCGTGGTGGCCTGCGACAAGGAGAACGTCAGCCTGGAGGACCGCCGCGGCAAGGTGCGGGTGTTCCCCCTTGGCGTGTTCCTGCTCGAGGGCAAGCCGGTCACCTTGACCCGGCCCGTGCCGGCGGCCCCGCAGGCGAGGCGCACCACCGCCAGCGGCTCGATCGAGGTCGCCGGCCTGCGCGCCAGGGTAGCGCGCGGCTCCCGGATCTGGGTCGAGGGCAAGCACGACGCCGAGCTGGTCGAGCGGGTGTGGGGCCACGACCTGCGCGTCGAGGGCGTGGTCGTGGAGGCGCTCGACGGCGTCGACGACCTGGCCGGGCACGTGCGCGCGTTCGGTCCCGGTCCGGACCAGCGGCTCGGGGTCCTCGTCGACCACCTGGTGCCCGGGTCCAAGGAGAGCCGGATCGTCGCGACGGTGAGCCACCCGCACGTCCTCGTGCTGGGTCACCCCTACGTCGACGTGTGGCAGGCGGTGAAGCCGTCCGCGGTCGGGATCGCGAGCTGGCCCGTCGTACCCCGTGGCCAGGACTGGAAGACCGGCGTCTGCCGGGCGCTCGGCTGGGGCGAGCCGTGGGAGGGCTGGCGCCGGGTGCTCAGCAAGGTCGACAGCTACGCCGACCTGGAGGTGCCGCTGCTGCAGTGCGTTGAGCACCTGATCGACTTCGTGACAGCCTCTGACGCGTGAGACGCCTCGCACCACTGCTCCTGCTCCTCCCGCTGCTCCTCCTCACCTCCCAGCGCGCGCACGCCGCGGACACGCTGCAGGTCGGTGTGGGGCGGGCCGACATCACCAGCCCGACCGGCTACTACATGCAGGGCTGGGTGCGCAGTGACGCGGTGCTGCGCGGGGTGCACACCCGGATCGAGGCCCGCGCCATCGTCCTCAAGAAGGGCAACCAGAAGCTGGCCCTGGTCGCCGAGGACCTCAACGGCATCGCCGGCGGAGCGGTGAAGGCGGCAGCGGCGAGGCTGGCCGGTCGCGGCTTCAGCGAGAGCAACATCATCGTGTCGGCCAGCCACACCCACGCCGCACCGAGCGGCTACTACCCGTACAACACCTACAACACGGTCTTCATGACCACCAGCACGCTGACCGACCAGAACGTGACCGGTGCGCTGGACCCGCAGCTGTACGCCTTCGAGGTCCGCCAGCTGGTGCTGGCGATCCAGCGCGCCGACGACGACCTCGCTCCTGGCAAGGTCGGCTGGGCCACCACCTCCCTGCTGCACCTGACCGCCAACCGCAGCATCGAGGCGCACCTGCGCGACCACGGCATCGAGAAGGCCTACGGCACGGGCAGGGTGAGCGACGACCCGAAGGGCTACATCGACACCATCGACCCCGAGGTGCAGGTGCTGCGCGTGGACAAGACCGGGGTTGGGCCGGTCGGCATCTGGAGCACCTTCGCCGACCACGGCACCGTCAACAAGTTCCAGTTCGGCTTCTACAACGCCGACCACCACGGGTCCGCGACCCGGCTGGTGGAGCAGCGGATCCGGGCGCTCGGGCACGTCCCGGCGAAGCAGGACGTGGTGAACGCCTACGGCAACACCGACGAGGGCGACCAGTCCGCCGGGCTGACGCGGTCCGGCCCCGCCGCGGCCGACTACGTCGGGCGGGTCGAGGCCGACGCCATGGTGAGCGCCTGGAGGCAGGCGGGGCGGCACCTCACCGGCGACCCGGTCCTCGCCACCCGCTGGACCCGGCTGTGCTTCTGCGGTCAGGACACCGCCGACGGGCCGGTGTCGAAGACCGCGACGCCGGGGCTCCCGCTCTTCACAGGGTCGGAGGAGGGTCGCGGCCCGCTCTACGACCTGACGCACGTCCCCTTCGAGGGCGACGCCTCGCCCACCGTGTACCCGCTCGACCCCGCCCAGGGCCACAAGATCGTCGTCCCGACCGGGCTGGTGGGCTCCGGATCGACGCCCCCCGCCGTACCGCTGACGGTGGCCCAGGTGTCCGACCACCTGATCGCGACCATCCCGGGGGAGATGACGGTCGACATGGGCCGCCGGGTCCGCGGGGCGATCGCCCTGAGCGCCCTGGGCCACGGGATCCACGGGGTCCAGCTGTCCGGGCTCGCCAACGAGTACCTCAGCTACTTCACGACCCCGCAGGAGTACGACGCGCAGCACTACGAGGGCGGCTCCACGATGTACGGCCGGGAGTCGTCGATGCTGCTGCTCGAGCAGCTGCAGCTGCTCACCAAGGCGCTGCTGACCGGGACCGCCGCGGCGGCGCCCTACGGCTCCGACCCGCGCAACGGCGCCGACGACCACGCCGCCCGGTTCGGCACCGGTGCGGCCTCGGGCAGCATCACCGCGCAGCCGCACGGCGTGCAGCGCCTCCAGCGGGCGACGCTCGCCTGGAAGGGCGGGGCGCGTGGCCTCGACATGCGCGTCGGCAAGCCGTTCGTGTCGGTCGAGCGGATCGGGCACGGCACGTACACGAACGACTTCGGGCTCGAGATCCTCTGGAAGGTCGACGACCAGGGCGGGTACACCGCCGAGTGGGAGGTGCCGCGGGACGCCCCCGTGGGCAGCTACCGGCTCGTCGTGCAGGCCAACCACTACGCGCTGCGGTCGGCTCCGTTCCGCGTCACCGCGGCCACCACGCTCTCGGTCCAGGGCACCCGGGTGCGGTACCCGGACGCCGTCACGAACGTCGACCTGACCTACCGGCCTGAGTACGCCGACGGCGCGACCCTCCGGTCGAGCGGCGGCACCGTGCCGGCCGGCGGGGCGCGCGACCGCTACGGCAACTGCAACGGCGCGGCGGCGTCCACCGACGGTCCGCGCGGCGGAGCGGACGCGAGCGCCGATCCTTCGGTGTGCGCGCAGGCCGTCACGGTCCGCCCCGTGACCCGCGGCGGGCCGCCGCTGGCGTCCACCGGCCCGGCTCCGTGGGTCGCGGCCGTCGGGTTGCTCCTGCTGCTGGTCACCGCCGGGACGATCCGCCGCCGGGCCTGAGGGGCCCGTCATGACGAAGGCCCCGGTCGTCGTCAGGGGACTGACGTCGACCGGGGCCACCCCACCGTTACGGCAAGGGTCTGGCGAGTACTAGGTCACCAGACGCGTCGTCGGGTGCCGCCCATCGGCACGAAGTTCAGGACGAGCCCGATCAGGAGCACGATCACGCCGATCGTGAACAGGACGTGGGCCGAGCTGACGATGAGCCCGAGGATGATGAGAACGAGTCCTAGCGCGATCACGGGGGGTCTCCTTTGTCGCAGGTGTGGCGCGGTAGTGAACCCCTTCCCCTTACGTACCAGGCCTAACCCGCAGTGACCTCGCGCAGCTGCTGATCGTCGACGCCGGCCATCAAGGTGCGCCACAGCACGGGGTCGTGGGCGGCCGGGCTGGTCGTGGAGACGAAGGTCGTGATCGCGTCGGCAAACCCGGACGGACAGGACAACTGGGGCATGTGGCCCGCACGGGCCACGACGTGCAGGCTCACGCCCGGCAGCTCGTCGCACACCTCACGGGCGTGCGCCACGGGCAGGACCGGGTCGCGTGAACCCCAGACCATCAAGGTCGGGATGGCCGCCGCCAGGTACATCCGGTCACGCGCGCTGACGGCCTGCCCGCGGTAGTCGACGACCGACCTCAGGGTGCGCAGGAAGGCGGTCCGCGTGGCGCGGTCGCGCAGGCCTTCCCAGATCTGCCCGACCTCCTCGACGTCCGAGGGGTCGAGCAGCCCGAGCCGGGCGATCAGCCGCGTCGTGGACAGCACGGGACGTCGTACCAGCGCCTGGGACGACAGCGCGATCGCGGGCCCCGCCCCGGGCACGCTGGCGAGCCGGAAGACCGGGTTGACCTCCGCCCCGAGCCCGCCCGAGGCGACGAGGACCAGCCGCTCGACCCGCTCCGGGTACTGGTAGGCGAACTGCTGCGCCACGCCGCCCCCGAGGCTGTGCCCGACGACGGTGGCCCGCTCGACCCCGAGCACCACCATGAGGTCCCGGACGCCGTTGGCGAACCCCCCGACGCTGTAGTCGGCCCGCGGCTTGTCCGACCCGCCGTGACCGAGCAGGTCAGGGGCGATCACCGTGTACCTGTCCCCGAGCAGCGGCAGGACGGCGTCCCAGGCGCGGCTGGAGTCCCCGATGCCGTGGATCAGCCACAGCACGGGGGCGGTGCCGAGCCGTGGGCCGGCGACGACGTAGGACCGTCGGTAGCCGTGCAGGACTCGGGACTCGCGGCGGATCGGGCAGACGGGCACGACAGGAGTGTCTACCGCCTGTGTTTCCGGGGCGTGACACGGCGTGCCCTCCGTCAGTCCGTCACCCGGCTCGCCTAGGGTGCGGCGAGCACCTGAAGGAAAGAGATCGTTGACCGCCTCGCTCGAAGAAGCACCTGCCTCCACGCCTCTCCGGGCCTGGCAGCGCAGTGCCCTCGTCAGCTACCTGCGCGCCCAGCCGCGCGACTTCCTCGCCGTCGCCACGCCCGGAGCCGGCAAGACCACGTTCGCGCTGCGGATCGCCTCGGAGCTGCTCGCGTCCGGCGTCGTGCAGGCCGTCACCGTGGTGGCGCCGACCGAGCACCTCAAGACGCAGTGGGCGCTGGCCGCGGCAGCGGCCGGGATCTCGCTGGACCCGGGCTTCAAGAACGCGATGGGCGCGACCTCGAGCGACTTCCACGGGGTCGCCGTGACCTACGCCGGGGTGGCCGCGCACCCGCTGCTGCACCGGGCCCGCACCGAGCGCCGTCGCACCCTGGTCATCCTCGACGAGATCCACCACGCCGGCGACGCGAAGTCCTGGGGTGACGCGGTGCGAGAGGCGTTCGAGCCGGCGACCCGCCGGCTCGCCCTGACCGGGACGCCGTTCCGGTCCGACACCAACCCGATCCCGTTCGTGCGGTACGAG
>CAMLIA010000106.1 GCA_946479905.1 uncultured Frankiales bacterium
GTGGCCGCCGCGGTCGAGCAGCTGCGACGCGAGCGAGGGTCCGGCGTGAGTGACGCGATCAACGAGCTGGTACGACGTGGCCTCAGCGCCCCCGCCACGCGCGCACGCTTCCGCCAGAAGAGCTCCGGGATGGGCGTGCCGACGCACTCGCTCGACGACGTCGCCGGTCTGCTCGACGTCCTGGACGGTCCAGAGCAGCGGTGATCCTCGACGCCAACGTCCTGCTCTACGCCCGCAACCGCGACGACCCACGGCACGTTGAGGCGGCAGCCTTTCTCGAGGACGTCCTCAACGGTCCGCACCGGGTCGGCCTGCCGTGGCAGACGCTCACCGCCTTCCTTCGGATCGCCACGCACGCGCGGGTCTTCCCCAAGCCGCTGCCGCCGGCGGACGCCGCGGACCAGGTCGAGGCATGGCTCGCCGCACCGGCAGCGTGGGTGCCGGTGCCGGGACCTGATCACCAGACCGTGCTCCTGGACCTGGTGAGGAAGCTGCGCCTGATCGGCCCGCTCCTCAGCGACGCGCACCTCGCAGCCCTGGCCCTCGAGCACGGCACCGGGATCTGGTCCACGGACGCGGACTTCGCCCGCTTTCCCGGGCTGCGCTGGGAGGACCCGCTACGGCGCTGACTGCCGTCTCGTGTCAGTCGAGCGGGTGGGCGCGGCGCAGGGCTGCGAAGCGGGCGAAGCCGGTGTCCGTCGTGACGAACGTGGCGCCGTGCTCGATCGCGAGCGCGGCGAGGTAGGCATCGGGCACGAGGTTTCCGCGTGCGGTGGTGTCGAGGACCAGCTCCGAGAACAACCGCCAGTGGTCCGCGCCGGGCTGGATGGCTGTCGCTGCGGGGGCCCAACGGACGGCGTCGCAGAAGGCCAGGGCCACCGCCGAAGGGGTGGGTTCGACGAACACGCGGTGATGCGTGGTGATCCTGAGGAACGAGGCCAGGACGGTGTCGATCACGCCGAAGGGCTCGGGTCCGAGCAGGGCCTGCTGAAGCCACGCCAGGTACCGCGGGTGGTCTGGGCTCTCTTGACGGTGGGCGTAGAGCAGGACGTTGACGTCCGCGATGAGCACGTCAGGTCTCGTCGAGCAGATCGAGCAGGGCTGCCTTGTCCTCGACGTGGACACCGGGGCGCAACCCGCTCCCGCCGAAGGTGGGCAGCTCGAGCGGTGCTCGAGCTCCAGGTGAGGTGCGCGCGAGCAGCAAGCGGAGTCCGTCGTCCACCAGATCGCTGAGCGTGCGTCCCGACCGCGAGGCGGCGACCTTGGCCTGCTTGAGCAGGCGGTCATCGATGTTCACCGTCGTACGCACGATGCGCATCTTAACATCATCGCCATGCATCATGATGCGTTGCGGGGCCGCGGAATGCACCGGGCGGATGCCCACGGCTGTCGGCGGGGCAGGGCAGACTGCACGCCGTGGGCATCGACCGGCAGCGGCTGCAGGCCTTTCGCTACGCCACGGCCGAGGAGGCGGAGGCCTACGTCGCGATCATGAGGGTCTTCACTGGCAGCACGAGCGGTCTGCTCTCCGACCTGTCCGCGACAGAGGTCGCCGCCGCGCTCGACGCCGCGCTGGACGTGGACACGGTCGAGAGTCGCCTGAGCTACCTCGTCGACCACGGGAACCTCGTGCGCAGCCCACGCGACGTCGAGGCCAAGTCGATCCGGGAGTACCTCACCACCCGCTCGCGCTACCAGCTCAGCCCGGTAGGGGAGCAGGCCCATCGGCACGTCGAGGAGCTGCTCGGGTCCGCGGGTCGGGTCCGCGAGGTGTCGACCGAGGTGCTCCCGGTCATCCTGCGGGTTCTCGAGCGGCTGGCGGACGATCCCGCGGCTGGTGCCGGTGAGGTGACTGCGCTGTTCGCGGTGTTCGAGCGACTGGTGACGAGCACCCGAGACTTCTACGCCCGCCTCGGGGAGGTGCTCGCCCGCGCTGAGGTCGACCGTGACGCGCTGATGGCCTACCGGGAGGTGCTGCTCGACTACCTGCAGCGCTTCGTGGACGAGGTACGCCGTTTCGAGCCGCTCGTGGTCGAGGCGCTGCAACAGGTGGATGTGCCGGCGGTGCTCGCCGCGGCCGCTGCCGAAGGCACCCGACTGGTCGACGAGGCAGGGACGGCCGCCATGCGTGCGGCCGGTCTCCAGGAGGCGGACTGGCAGTCCCTTGCCGCGTGGTTCCGCGGCACGGCCGGCCGTCGCAGCGATGCGGCAGAGGTGCGCACCCTCGCCACCCGTGCCATGTCGAGTCTCATCACCGGCATGCGGCGGGCGGTAGCCGGCGATGGAGGGGAGGCCAGCAGGCGGATCGACCTGCTCAGGCTGGCCCAGCACTTCGACAGCGCTGATGATGCGCTGGCCCACCGGCTCTGGGCGACCGCCTTCGGCATGTACCCCAGCAGGCACCTTTCGGCCATGCCGGAGATCGACGACGTGCCGGCCACCACCAGCTGGTGGGATGCGCCGCCCGCTGAGGTGGCGCTCTCGCTGCGCGAGCGTGGCGACCGGACCATTCGCGGCAGCACGCCGCGCCGCGAGGACTTCGCAGCGCAGCGCGCCGAGCTGCTCCGCCGCAAGGAAGCGGAGGAGGCCACTCGCCGGCGTGCCGTCGCGGAGCTGCTGGACCAGGTCGGTCGATCGGATCTCCGGCTGTCGGACGAGGGCCGCAGTGCGCTGCTGGAGCTCTACGCCCGGGCACTTGCCTCAGCCGGCGGTGCCGAGCCGCTCGTCGGCGCTGGGGTGTCCGCAGCGCTGCTCGACGTCGAGCTGACCGTGCGCCGCGAGCCCGGCGCGACCACGACGATCCGCAGTCCAGCCGGTGTGCTCACGCTCGTCGACGTCCGGCTTCGGCTGCGAGCACTCGCCGAGCGCGAGGAGGTCGGCGCATGAACGAGGAGTTCCGCTCGGCTGCCGGGGCTCTGCTGATGTCGCCGTTGCTGCACGCCGACCCCGGAACCCCTCAGACGAGCGCCGACGAGCTCCGACTGGTTCGCAAGCACCGCCAGGCGCTCGAGTCCTTCTTCTCCGCCGAGCTCGGCTACCGACTGGTCGTGGAGCGCCGCGCCGCCCGGCTCGTGAAGCTGGACCCAGGCGCCGAGCCGCCGCGGCCACTGCTGCGCGGATCGCAGCGCCGGCCCATGACTCCCCGCGGTTACGCCTGCCTGTGCCTGCTGCTGGCGGCGCTCGGAGGGGGGCGTCGCCAGTGGCTGCTCGACGAGCTCGTGCGCGAGGTGCGGGCGACGGCGTCCCAGGCGGGCCTCGAGCTCGATCTGGAGACCGCATCTGACCGCAGGGCGCTGCACGCCGCCGTCATGGTGCTCACCGAGTGGGGCGTGCTGCGCGAGCGCGACGGCGACCTCGCGCACTGGGCCGAGGACATCCGCGCGCAGTCACTCCTCGACGCCGACCCGGAGCGGCTCGCGCTCGTCCTGACTGGTATGCCGCGCATCGGAACGGTGGAGGATCTCCTCACTCCCGACGCGCTACCCACGGCGGTCGGCGGCGCGCGCCTCGCGACCCGCCGCCGCCTCGTCGACTCGCCGCTGCTCGACGTGAGCGAGCTGTCCGACGACCAGCGCGAGTGGTGGGCCAAGAACCGTGGGCAGCGCGAGCAGGACTGGTACGAAGACCGGCTCGGCCTGCGTCTCGAGGTGCGGGCCGAGGGAGCGCTTGCCATCGACCCCGACGACCACCTCAGCGACGTCAGCTTCCCCGGCACCGGAAGCGCCCGCCACCTCGCGCTGCTCGTCCTGGAGCGGGTGGTCGCCACGGCACGTCCCCGTCGTTCCGCACGGGTGGCGGTGACCGCCGAGGAGGTCGAGTCGGCCTTCGCCGGTGTCATCTCCGATCATCCCCAAGCCCTCATCACGGCGTACCGGGAAGACGGCCGGCGGTTGCGCGCGGACGTCACGGACGTGCTGCGCTCGACCGGGCTCATCCATCCCGCGTCGGACGGGAGTTGGCTGGTCCACGCTGCTGCAGCTCGGTACGCACCACGCGTCGCCAACGTCGTACCGACGCTGTTCGAGGAGCAGGAGTGAATCCGCACCGCTGGCGGCTGCACCGTGCCGGCCTGCTCAACGTCTGGCAGTACGACTCGCAGGTCTTCGACTTCGCCGAAGGCCGGCTGCTGCTGCGTGGCACCAACGGAGCGGGCAAGTCCAAGACGCTGGAGATGCTGCTGCCCTTCGTCCTCGACGGCGACCGTGCGCGGATGGACGCGAGCGGCAAGCGCGGGTCGCTCACCTTCCTCATGCTCGACGGTTACGAGGGCAGCAGCCGCACCGGATACCTCTGGGTCGAGCTCGCGCGGACGGGTGAGGACGGCAAGACGGAGCACCTCACCTGCGGCATCGGCTTGAAGAGCTCCGGGTCGACGAAGACCGTGACGCTGTGGTGCTTTCTGCTCCCTACAGCCGCGATCGACCTCGAGGACGCGACCGGGGCGCCGCTGTCGCCTCCTGCTTGCCGGGAGGCGGTCACTGCCGCGGGCGGTGAGTTCTTCGACAGCCCGCGCGCCTACAAGGCTGTGGTTGGTCGGACGCTGTTCGGTCTCGACGAGGCCGGTTACGACGAGCTGCTGAGACTTCTCTACTGGCTGCGTACGCCGCAGGTCGGCGAGTCGGTCGAGGTCGCTCACCTCGACCGGACGCTGTCCGACTCTCTGCCTGAGCTCGACAGGTCCGTGGTCGACGCGGCGGCCACCAGCCTCGACGAGCTGCAGGAGCTCGGCGAGCAGGTGCAGCGGCGTGAGCGCGCCAGCGAGGAGGTGCACAAGGCACTGGAGGCTTACCGTCGCTACGCGGCAGGAGAGGTACGACGACGAGCGGACGCCGCCGTCGCAGCCGCCGAGCAGCTCGCCGGCACTGAACGTTCGGTCAAGCGCGCGACGACTGCCGTGCACGCTGCCGAGGAGGTCGCCCGGGCGGCCGAGGCGCGAACGCAGTCAGCCGTCGCGGGCCGGCTCGCGGCGCACGAGCGCAAGACCCAGCTCGAGAACTCGCAGGAGGCGCGTGACCTCGAAGCGCTGGAGCAGATGCGACTGCGGGCGCTCGACGCGCAGCGCAACGCGGAGGCGGCCGAGAAGGCTGCCGTTGCGGCCGAGCAACGGCGGGCCTCGGCGCTCGAGGTCTCGGCGGTCGCCGAGCGGGAGTTGACGGCATCGCGGCGCGAGCTGCTCCGGCTGGTCGATGCCACCCTGCTGCGCGCGCTGGGGGTCACCCCGCTCCCCGATGACGTCGCGGCGCTCGGCTCTGCCTTGAACGGCCTCGCGACGGAGGTGGCCACGCAACTGGCTGCGGTGCAGCTCTGTCTCGAGCGGGTGACCGCGTGGGAGCAGGCGCGCGAAGCGCAAGGTCTCTGCGAGGAACGCGCAGCGGCAGCTGAAGCAGCTGTCGCGCGTGCAGAAGACGCTGCCTCGGCGGCGGCCGATGCGCTGCGCCAGGAGCTCGACGCACTGACGACGGCGGTCTCCACCTGGCTGGTCGGCGCCCCGGTCGAGGGCGTCCTCGACGACCCTGAGGCTGCTGTCGCCTGGGCTGCCGAGCGAACGGAGCCGATGCTCCAGCAGCTGCACGAGCAGATCGGCGGGCTGGACGCGTTGCTGACGCAGCTCGGGGAGCAGGAGACCGAGCTGCAGCGGAGCAGGGAAGAAGTGGCCGCCGAGCGTGACCCGGCGCCTCCACTGCCGGCTCTGCCGCGCGACGAGCGCGAAGACCTGTGGCCACTGTGGCGCGTCGTCGATCCGGTGCCCGGCCTCACCTCCGAGGAGTTGGCCGGGCTCGAAGCAGCACTCCAGGCATCCGGGCTGCTCGACGCGCTCGTGCTGCCTGAGGGACGACTGCGCGGGCGCGACTCAGCGGTCGTGACCGGTCCACCCGTGACGGGCACAACGCTTGCCGACCTCCTCGTCCCTGCGGGTGACCTGTCTGCGGACGTCGTGCTGTCTGCGCTCCGCACCGTGGCCCTCGACGGCGATGGGCCCGCCGTCGTCCGATCAGACGGCAGCTGGCGACTGGGGGCACTCGAGGGCCGCGCCGACAAGGTGCAGGCGCAGTACCTGGGCGTCGTCGCACGCGAGGCGGAGCGTTCGCGGCGGCTGGCCGCACTTGACGAGCGGCTCGCCGCGACACGCACGGCGGCCGATGAGGCGGAGCTGAAGCGTGACACGGCGGTGGCGCATGCCGACCGGTTGGTGACGTGGCGCGACGCTGCGCCCGACGCGGTGCCGGTCGCGCGTGCCCGGACGTCCGCCGCGGCCACGGAGGCTCGGCTCGATGAGGAGCGAGGTCACCTGGCGGAGGCGACGCAGGCCGCAGAGCACGCCAGAGCTGCCAGCGCCGAACGCCAGCGCGAGCTGCGCCGCGTCGCGGCTCAGCACCGGCTGCCCGACGACCGCGAGAGCCTGGAGCAGCGCCGTCAACAGCTGCACGATGCGCGGCACCAGGTCGAAGCTGCCCAGCGCGCCCACCTCCGCCACGGCCGGGACGTCGAGCGCGCGGCTGTGCTGTCCGCCGCCGTCGAGGCGGCCGAGGCCGAGCTGGCGGATGCGGCCGCGCACCGGGACGAGGAAGTGCGCCAGGCCGAAGGCGCGGCAGCCCGCTACGACGCCCGACGTGAGGCGCTGTCCGCGACGCAGCAGGAGCTGCAGCGGGCGTTGCGCGATGCGGCCGACGAACTCATCGCTGCCGAGGCGGAAGAGGCTGCGGCGCATGGGTCGCAGCTGGAGACCGCGAGCGCACTGACTCATGCCCAGGGCGACCTCGTGCGCAGGCAGGAGCTGCTGGCCGATGCCGAGACGCAGGCTCGCCGCGCCGAGGCAGCTGCCATGGCGCTGCGGTCGGCCCCTGGTCTGCTCGCGGCCGTCGGCGTCGCCGACCATCTGGACTGGCTCGGCCTGCAGGAGGCCGTGGCCGGTCTTGCAGTGGCTGACAGCAACACGGTCTACGTCGCGTTCCAGCAGCTCATGACCGGCAGCGCCGGGGCGCTGCAGCCCAGGCAGCAGGCGACGGCGGACGGGCTCGTCGTGTTGTCGGTGCGTGACGAGGTCGACGGGACGGACCTGCCGCTGGCCGAGGTGGCGGCCCGGCTGGCTGCCCGCGTGGCTGCAGACAAGGAGCTGTTGACCCGCCAGCACCGGCAGGTGTGCGAGCGCCACCTGCTGGGTGAGCTCGGCGAGGTGCTGCGGCGCCGGCGGCTCGATGCAGCGTCACTCGTCACCCACATGAACACGCTCCTCGACGGGGTGCGCACGTCGCAGGGCATCAGGGTGCGGCTCGACTGGAGGCTGCGCGACGACCTGCCCGAGGAGACCCGCGGGGCGGTGAGGCTGCTAGAGCGACCGATCGGCTCGCTCCTGCCCGAGCAGCGAGATCGCTTGCTCGAGCTGCTGTCCGAGCTCATCGAAGCGAGCCGCCGGGACGACCCCGACGGTGGCTACGCCGAGCACCTGCGCAACGCCCTCGACTACCGGAGGTGGAGCACCTTCGCCGTGCGGTTGCGTCGCGCCGGCCGCGAGGAGGAGGAGCGGCTCAGCCGTCGTACCGCCTTGTCTCAGGGGGAGCAGAAGGTCGTCTGCTACCTCCCGCTGTTCGCGGCGGCGGCCGCCCACTTCAGTTCGCTGGCCGCGGAAGCGCCGAACGCGCCGCGCTTCGTGCTGCTCGACGACGCCTTCCCGAAGATCGACGTGCGGACCCATCCGGTGCTCTTCGGGTTGCTGGTCGACTTCGACCTTGACTGGCTCATGACGAGTGAGCGGCTGTGGGCAGACTGCGACACGGTGCCTGCGGCGGCGATCTACGAGGTCATCCGATCGCCCACGGAGCGCGGCGTGCTGCCGTTCAAGCACCTGTGGGACGGGCGTCGGCTGACAGCTGTCGGAGCCTGATGCTGCCGTCGTGGCTCGCCGACCCGGGGCTGCAACCGCTCTGGGAGCTGGTGCACCTGCGTCTGGAGCAACGCGGCCCGGAATGGCGCGGACGGGCCACACTCGACATCGGCTCAGAGGTGGAGCGCAAGGCACTGTCAGCGCTCCTCGGCAAGGCCGTGCACTCGGATCGGCTTTCCATCGACGTAGCCCTGCTGGACGAGATCACGACCAACGCCGGTGGGTTGCTCGAGGTCGTCGTCGCCGCCAGCGGCCGGGTCGTCGACCGCCGCTCCGAGCGGCAGCGCCGCCAGCAGCAGCGCGACGCGCCGGTGCGGGCAGCGGACCGTCGACTGCCGGACGTGCCGTGGAAGCAGGAGTGGTTGGCTTTCGTCCGCCGAGCGCAGCCGACCGAAGAGCAAGCGTTGGCGGCAGCGGGCCTGCTGTCGCGGCTGCTCGACGGTCAGGAACCCGTCGCCCGACAGGATCTGGCCGCTGGCCTGTTCGGCGACGCCCATGCGCTCGATGACGGCTCGCCGCTCAGCGCGCTGACGCTGCGGGGTCTCGCGCTGGCGCTCGGAGCACCGGCCGCGGAGCACGCGAGGGCACGGCGCGAGCTCTGGGAGAGCGTGGGCGTGCGGCTGGACTCCGTGTCGGCGACCGCTCTGACTCTCGGCCTGGTCGACGGTGCCAACGGGCCACGGCATGTGACGGCGGCGGAGATCTCCCTGGTCGGCACCGCCCCATGGGTTCTCGTCTGCGAGAACCCACGGGTGCTGGAAGCCGTGTGGGAGGCGGGGCTGCCCTGCCCTGTCGTGTGCACGAGCGGCAACCCGAACCTCGTCGTACTCGACCTGCTGCAGGCCCTGCACGACAGCCAGGCCGAGCTGCGCTACCACGGCGACTTCGACTGGCCCGGGCTCGCCATCGCAGGCAGGGTGCTCGCTCAGGTCGGAGCGCGACCGTGGCTCATGAGCGACAAGGACTACCTGCGTGCGCCGGCGTCGCTGCGACTGACAGGTCGGCCCGTGGAAGCCTCCTGGTCGCCGCAGCTGTCGGCGGCCATGCAGGCGCGGGGGCTCGCCGTGCACGAGGAGGCGGTCCTGCCTCAGATCCTCAGCTCCACCGCCGCGCTGCTGGCGTAACGACCAGGCCGTCCGTGCCTGTCGTCAGGCCACACGGAGCCTGGGGAGGGCTCGAAGCCGAGGTTTCGGCGCCATCGCGACGTACTCGGGCGATGGCCGACTGGCCCTGCTCAAGAGCGACGGGTTGAGGGTCTGGGAGGACGTCGTGCGCCAGGCGGATCGGCCCGAGTGGAGGTGAGCGCTGCAGAACACCTGTAACGCAGCTATTATGCAGGCATGGTGGCCGTCACGGTCCGGGACGTTCCCGATGATGTGCGCAACGAGCTCGCGGCTCGCGCAGCCCGACGCGGCCAGTCCTTGCAGGAGTACCTGTTGGCTGAGCTGCGCGACCTTGCGGGGCGACCCTCGGCGATCGACGTGATCGCCGCCGCAAGGGCCCGGCTGGCCTCGACGGGGGGACAGGTGCGCGTGGCGGACATCGTCCGGGCGGTGAAGACAGACCGACGATGACCGTGGTCGTCGATGCCTCCGTCGCGGTTGCCGCGCTGGTGGGCGGCGGCCCGAGGGCCGCCTGGGCGGCGGAGGTGATGGCCGCTCCACTGGCCGCCCCAGCGCTGCTGCCCTTCGAGTGCGCGAACGTGCTGCGTCGGCTCGCAGCCTCCGGACGCCTCGGTGGGGATCTGGCGACCCAGGCTGCGACGGACGTGCAGCTGCTCCGCGTCGAACTGTGGCCCTACGCCGCGCTTGCCGTGCGCTCCTGGGAGCTGCGGGGTGCGCTCACGATCTACGACGCGAGCTACGTCGCGCTGGCGTCCGAGCTCGACGCGCCGCTGGCCACGCTGGACTCCGCGCTCGTTCGTGCCGGTGCTGACGCGTGCCGGTTCCTCACACCTTCGTAGGGCTCAGCGTCGAACTTCCGGCGAGGCAGGGCCATCTCGGGCTACGGTGCCGCTCGGTGCAGCCAGGGAGGGAAGAGCGAGTGCCCGTCGCCGTTCGCGTCCACGCGAAGATCACCGGTCAGCGCCGCACCGCCGTCGCCGAGCATCCCGTCACGCTGGACCTGCCGTCCGGGACCACGACCGCGTCGGTGTTCCTCGAGGCCGTCGTGCGTGCGGAGGTGACGGCGTACCAGGCCCGGGCCGAGGCGCGGACCTTCTACCGGGTGCTCACCGAGCGCTCCCTCGAGCAGGGGCTGGAGAGCGGCCGGGTGCTGTCCGGTGGTCAGGACCCTGTCGGCCCGGTCGATGTCGACGCGGCGGTGGCCGAGGCGCTGCTGGCCTTCGAGGACGGCTTCTTCAAGGTGTTCGTCGGTGACGACGAGGTCGAGTCGCTGAGCCAGGAGGTGCGGCTCACCGGCGACGTGGAGGTGCTGTTCCTCCGGCTCGTGCCGCTTGCGGGCGGCTGACGTGCCGCTGTCGGACGAGGAGGCGCAGACCCGCCTCGAGGCGATGCGCGACGAGGAGTGGCGCGCGGCGGCGCTGAAGCGCTCGCGCAGCGTGCGACGCCGGTACCGCAGCGTGGTCGAGCTGCTGACCCGGCCGGTGCCGGGGTACTGGTCCGGCTCCACCCACCAGGAGTGGACCAAGGCGATCGAGCCGGTCGGCGCGGTGCTCGACGGCCTGTCCCCGAAGGACCTGGACGAGGTGCTCGGCGCCCTGCACCCGGGCCTCGGGCCGGCCCTCGCGCGCTGGTGGGTCGGCAGCCAGGACCAGCCCTACCAGCGCGGGTGGATCCGGCGGGCCTTCCGCGTCGCAGGGCAGCCGCAGCTCACGCGCAGCGCGCGGCTGCACGAGCTGGCGTCGTTCCTGCACTACCTCGGACCGTTCGACGCGGATCCGCAGTGGCTCGCGTCGTGGGCGGGCTACCTCACCGCCGCCCGCCCCGGGCTCAACGCGGTGAGCGCAGGGGGAGTCCTCGCCGCCGCGATCGACCTCGGCGGCACCGACGGCGAGCAGACGCTGCAGGCCCTCATCACCGTCGGCAACGGCGACGACCCGATCGGGATCATGGGCCGCCACGTCGTCATCGGGCTGCTGCGCTCGGCCGACCCGCGTGCCTGGGACTTCGTCGTCCGGATGCTGCTCGCTGCCCAGCGCCAGGAGGGCCTTCGCCAGGTCATCCTCGAGGCCGCGGACGAGGGCCACCCGCAGGCCTTCGACCTGGTCCTCACGACCGTCCTCGACCACAAGCTGCTGCGGTTCGCAGCGGCGGTCCGGTCCGCCGGTGTGTGGCTCGGCTTCGACGCCAACGTGGAGAACCTCCCGAAGGTCGACGCCCGGGTCCGGTCTCTGCTCACTTACCGGACCGACGAGGTGGCCCGGACGGCTGCCCTGCAGAGCGGCGACGCCTGGGAGACCTACGTCGCGCTGGTCGCGCTGGCCCTGCGCGACGCCGTAGCCGCCACCGCCGAAGGGGCCGGCCTGCTGCGGCACCCGGCGGTCGACGTGCGGGCCGCGGCGGTCCGCTTCCTCGGTGCGGTCGGCCTCGTGTCGTCCGAGCAGCACCTGGTCGCGGCTGTGACCGACGACGACCTCGGCGTCGCCTGCCTCGCCGCGTCCCTGCTCAGCCGGACCGTGCTGGCGAAGGGCGCCGCGTTCGGCAACCTCGAGGCGCTGCTGGGCCGGCTGCCGGAGAAGCGGCGCAAGGTCGAGAACCTCGGCGTCGAGTCGTACCCCGTGCCGGTCAGTCGTGCGGTGGCCGGCTCCAAGCTCGTGTACGCCCGGGGCGACCGTCCCATCACGGTGCTGCTGCCGTGGCTGCCGAGCATGGACAGCAGTGCGCGCGCCCACGTCGCGGCCGACCTCGCGAAGGAGCGGGTCGTCACGCCGGCGGTGCGCGCGGCCATGATCCAGCTGATGGCCGACCGCAGCTCGAGCGTGCGCGGTCTCGTCGGCCGGGCGCTCAAGGGGATCAAGCTCGGCGAGAGCGAGGCGCGTGAGCTCGAGGCGCTGCTGACGCGCAGCTCCAGCGACCTACGGCGGACCATCCTCGGCCTGCTGCACGGCCAGTCGAAGGCCGCAGCGCTCGCCTCAGCCGACCGCCTCGAGGCCGGTGACAAGAGCCAGCAGCTCGCGGCGGCGGAGCTTCGCGGGATGCTCGGCGACAAGGGCACCTCGACCGCGGCGCACGTTCCCGCGGTCGTGGATGTCCGGGCAGCGCTCAGGGCAGGTGAGCCCAGGACGCCACCCGCCGAGCCTGTTGCGGTGAAGGTGTCCCCGTGCACCAAGCGGGACGTCGCGCTGGTCCAGGACCTCGACGCGGTCGCGGTGGAGCACCGCAACACCGAGGTCACCGTCTCGAACTGGCAGGGAAGCCGGGAGGTGCTGCTCGGCGACTTCCGCTGGCTGCCGACGCCCTACGGCGCCAGGCAGCGGCAAGCAGCCGACGAGGACGAGGACGGCTCCGGGCTGGTGCTGCCCGAGGTGTTCCGGCCGTTCGTCGAGGCACGGGGCACCACCCCGCTGGAGCTGCTCCGGTCGTACACGCTCGCCGTGACCGCCGGCGTGAAGGAGGGGCCGTTCCGCGGCGAGGACTGGGCGATGACGGCGAACCGGGCCGTCATCGGCGACCACCGCCTGACCCTGCAGCAGCGCCACGTCGTCGTCCACGTCCTGTCGTGGCTGCTCGCCGAGAGCGCGGACGACGCGGTGGTCGAGGAGTGCCTGCGCGCCTACCAGACGTCGCTGGCGAACGTGCCCAGCTCCGTCATCGAGCAGAAGGCGAAGAAGGTCGAGTCGAAGTGGCACCCCGGCGGCTTCTACCTCGACCGCAACCGCTGGCGGCACACCTTCCGCTACCTGAACCCGTGGCGCGGGGTCCTCCAGGGCCTGCTCGACACCCGGCCCAGGCTGTTCACCCCCGACCAGATCGGGCGGTGGTACCGGATCGAGCGCTGGTACCAGCAGCCGCGGCCCTCCGACGACGTCCAGCTGATGTCCCGCAGCCTGCTCCTCGCCGCGCACCAGGCCGGCGAGGCCACCGACGCCGACGTCGTCGACGCGTTGCTGCAGCCGGGCAATCGGCTGCTGACCGACCTGACCCGCAGGTGGCGCGCCACCCTGGTGGACCGGCACCCTCGGCTCGTCGCCCTCGCCGACGAGGTCCGGGACGCGGTGGTGGCCGCCGAGCTCGGTCGCGGCGACCTGCCCACGCCGACGTCGGCGGTGGCCGTCGGCCTCGGCAGCGTCGCCGGTGCCGACCTCGCGATGAGCCTGCTCGAGCGGCTCGGCAAGGGCACCCTCGTCCGCGGCTACAACCGGGGGACGGGAGAGAGCCGCGAGCAGGCGTTCAGCCACCTGCTCCGGGTGAGCTTCCCCGACCAGACGGACACGGCCGCCTCGCTCGCTGCCGCGGCCAAGCAGCACAAGGTCACGACCGGGCGGCTGGTCGACCTGGCGGTGTACGCCCCGCAGTGGGCCCACCTCGTCGAGGGCGCGCTCGGGTGGGAGGGGCTCGCCGACGCCGTGCTGTGGCTGCACGCCCACACCAAGGACACCCAGTGGAGCGTCGACCTCCAGATCAGGGAGTCCTGGGCGGCGATGACCGCCGAACTCACCCCGCTGGCCGCCGAGGACCTCGAGAACGGCGCCGTCGACGTCGACTGGTTCCACCGCAGCTGGCAGACCCTCGGAGAGCAGCGCTGGGCGACGCTCGACAAGTCCGCGAAGCTGGCCTCCGGCGGTGCCGGGCACCGACGCGCCCAGGTGTTCGCCGAGGCGATGCTCGGCCGGGTGAGCGAGGACGCGATCGTCGAGCGCATCCGCACCAAGCGCAACCAGGACGCCGTCCGTGCCCTCGGGCTGCTGCCCGCCGAGGACGTCGACGCCATCCCGCGCCGGTACGCCGTGCTGCGCGAGTTCGAGCGCGGCAGCCGCCAGTTCGGCAGCCAGAAGCAGGCGAGCGAGGGTACGGCCGTCCGGGTCGCCATCGACAACCTCGCCCGTACGGCGGGCTTCCCCGACCCGCTGCGGTTCGTCTGGGCGATGGAGGCCCAGGAGGCCGGTGCCCTCGCCGACGGACCCGTCACGGTGACCAGGGACGACGTCGCCGTGACGCTGTTCGTCACTCCGGACGGCATGCCCGAGATCACCGTCACGCGGGGTGCCAAGACGCTCCAGTCGGTGCCGGCCACCCTGCGCAAGGACGAGCAGATCGCGGAGCTGCGCGCACGGCGTACTGCTCTCAAGCGACAGGCGTCACGGGTCCGCAGGTCCCTCGAGAACGCGATGGTCGCCCAGGACACCTTCACCGCATCCGACCTCGAGGGGCTGCGCCGGCACCCGCTCGTCCACCCGATGCTGGAGCAGCTCGTCTGGGTCGATCAGGCAGGTACGACCCTGCGCCGCCGCGACGGCCTGACCACCGACTCCCGGGGCAAGACCGTGACACCGTCGGGGGACCTGAGGATCGCGCACCCGGTCGACCTCGTAGCCGACAAGAGCTGGATCGCCTGGCAGGAGCAGCTGTTCGACGAGGCGCGCAAGCAGCCGTTCAAGCAGGTGTTCCGGGAGCTCTACCTGCCCACCACCGCCGAGCGGAAGGGGCCGGTGAGCAACCGGTACGAGGGCCACCAGCTGCAGCCGCGCCAGGCGCTCGCCCTGCTGACCAGCCGCGGTTGGCTCGCCGACCGCGAGAGCGGCGACGCCTCGCGGGTCTTCCACCGCCATGGTGTGGTGGCGCGCCTGGAGTTCCTCGAGGGGTTCCTGTCGCCGCAGGAGGCCGACCTCCCGACCGTCGGCCAGGTCGGCTTCACCCGCCGCGCCGAACGGCTCGCGCAACCGATCGCCGACGTGCCCGACGTCGTGTTCTCCGAGACCATGCGCGATGTCGACCTCGTCGTCAGCGTCGCCCACGCCGGCGGTGTCGACCCGGAGACCACGGCGTCGACCACCGAGATGCGCGCTGCCCTCGTCAGGGAGACGGCTCGGCTGCTCAAGCTCACCAACATCGACGTCCTCGGCGACCACCTGGTGATCAAGGGCCGGCTCGGGGAGTACTCGCTCCACCTCGGCAGCGCCGTCGTGCACCGGCGACCCGGCGGAGCGGTGTGCATCGTGCCGGTGGGGTCGCAGCACCGCGGACGGCTGTTCCTGCCGTTCGCGGACGACGACCCCAAGACGGCCGA
>CAMLIA010000107.1 GCA_946479905.1 uncultured Frankiales bacterium
TCAGACCCCGAGGTAGATGAACCCGTAGGCCTCGTCACGGAAGGGGATGCCGGCGGCCGTGAGCGCCTCGTCCCAGTCACCCGTGCAGCCCGGGTCCGCTGCCTCCATGCCGTGGTCGGCCGTCAGCAGGATCGTCGTCGACGCGAGCAGCCCGCGCTCCTCGAGCAGGTCCAGCCAGACACCCAGCCGGGCGTCGGCGTCGCGCAGGCCGGCCCGGGCGATCGGCGAGCAGGGCCCGCCCGCGTGGTGGGCGCTGTCGGTGAGCGTGGTGTTCCACCACATCAGCGAGGGCGGGTCGTTCGCCGACCACAGGTCGAGCACCTGCGTGAGCCCTGCGCCGTCGACCTGGGACCCCCAGGCGTAGTCGGCGTCGTCCAGGAACTCCTTGCTGGTCAAGGGATCCGCGGCCGGGTCCGGCAGGGTCGCGAGCATGGCGGACGCGCCGCCGCCGTTGCGGATCAGGTCGAACGTGGAGTAGTCCGCGCCGACGTCGACCGGGTCGTTGACGCACGCCGTCGGGCCCGGGACGCGCTGGAACACCGTCGCCACCCCCGGACGCAGCCAGTCCATCGAGCGGTGCCAGGTCGCGTTGGAGTTGGGCACGACGGGACCGCCGAGCTCCCGGTCGTAGTAGGCGTTGTGGATGATCCCGTGCCGTCCCGGACCGACACCGGTGAGGGCGCAGGTGTGGTTCACGAGGGTGACGGAAGGGAACTCCGCGACCGCCCCGCCGCGCAGCGCGCAGCCGAGCGCGAGCAGCCGGGCCACGTTCGGGAGCTCACCGGCGGCCGTCAGGTGCAGCAGGTCGGCGCACTGGGCGCCGTCCCAGAGCAGACCGACGACGCGGCCGCCCGTGGGAACGGCCAGGTCGATCGGGACGCCGTCCATCCCGTCGTACGAGCCTCCGGCGAGCGCAGCGAGCGTGGCCCCCACGTCGACCGTGCGGACCGCCCGGTCGAGGACCCCGCGGGTGGTGACCCCGGCGCCGCTGAGCAGCAGCGGGGCGCGCGACTGGACGGCGTTCAGCGAGCCGTGCTCGCCGAGGTGGCCGCCACGCTCGGGCCAGTGGTGCGCGCCGGTGTGCACGACGGCGAGGTCGGGTGCCCGTGGCTCGGAGAACAGCGACTCCAGGCGCTCGCGGGCGAACGGGTAGGACGTGTCCGACAGCGGGTCCTGGTCGGCGACCGGGTCGCGGCCGCTGACCACGCCACCGCCGAGGACGACGTGGCCGAGGCTGTCGGCGACGTGCACCCCGTCGCCCTCGAGCCACGCGACGAGGTCCACGACGTGGGCGAGGCCGGGGTCGAGCAGCACGGCGAGCGCCCGCTCGCGCAGGTCGGCGCCGTGCCCGTCGGCCGTCCACGGCTCGTACGAGCGGCGGGGCAGGGGCACCGCTCCACCCTAGCCACGCAGCGCGAAGCCCCGGCCCGAAGGAGGGGCCGGGGCTTCGCGGTTCGGGTCCTAGCGGACGGCGAGGCGAGCGAGGCGGACGCGGTGGTTCGCCTTCTCTGCCCGGCGCTGCCAGCGGCGGACGAGGATCAGACGGCGGGCTCGCGCCGCTGCCTCTGCCTTGAGCTGTCGCTCCGAGACGGTGGCATGGACGAGCTGTTCAGCCAGTGCGGTGTACATCGGGTTCTCCGGATCAGGTAGGTCACGAGCGGGGTGAAGGAGACCGTCACGCGGCCGTCTCCTCGTAGGCCGGGGCGTCCTTGCGAGGACGTCCACGCGGCCGCTTCCGGGGCACGACGACGCCGGACAGGACCAGCTGGCCGCCCCAGACGCCCCACGGCTCCCGACGCTCGAGGGCGCCGGCGAGGCAGGCGGTCTTGAGCGGGCAGGGGGCGCAGAGGGCCTTCGCGGCCTCGACGTCGGCCGGGGACTCCGCGAACCACAGGTCGGGGTCGACCTGGTGGCAGGGGAGCTCGGTCGTGCCGGAGACGGACTTGACGACCTTGACGGCCTCGTCGAAGTCCGTGAGCGTCAGCGGGTCGACCGGGGTGGTCTCGTCGAGAGTCGGGTCGAGAGTGAGAGTCGTGGACACCGGTTGTCACCTCCTCGTGACAGTGGCTCGTGCGGTGGGTCTCACCTGAGCCGGGTCGTGCTGGGTGGTGCAGGTGCAGCTGTGGCGCTGCGGGCGGTGGTGCTGGCGATGGGACTGCCGGAGAAACAACAAGGCCGCGGATCCCTTGTCGGGTTCCGCGGCCTCGAGGCTGCTGCGCTGGCTTTCAGCGCTTTCGACCTCGAGGATCTGGAACCTTGACATCAGCCGTACGGGCGGCCTTCGGGGCGACCGAGGCGTAGCCGGCGAACGGCAGACCGGTCCCCTGGTGCATGGGGATCGGCGCCACGGCGAGCGGAGCCCAGGCAGGGGTGCCCGTGCTGATGAGGTTGGTGTTGCTCTCCACGGCGCACCTCCTTCTGGTCAGCGGTCAGCCGTCGGCTGATCTCGTGCCCGGGAGGTTACGGGGACCGTCGGAACCTGCGCAACGCATTTATCGCAACGTGACCGAAGATTCTCTGCCAGAGCCCCCGGGTCACGCCCGAGATGTCACCAGAGCGAGCACTTCGTCGCCGAACTTGTCGAGCTTCGACTGCCCGATCCCGGGGATGGCGACCAGCCCCGCCACGTCGGTCGGAAGCTGCTCGGCGATGGCGGCGAGGGTGGCGTCGGTGAACACGCAGTAGGCGGGCTGGCCGAGCCCCTTGGCCCGCTCCGCGCGCCACTCCCGCAGCTGCTCGAACAGCGCCTCGTCACGGTCGGACGGGCAACCGGCGCAGCGGCCGAGCTTCTTGTCGACGGCCGCGTTGAGCACCGCGCCGCAGATGCGGCAGGTGACGGGCGCGCTGCCCCGACCGGCCCGGGGGGCCCGCGGTGGCGGCGCCTTGGACACGACGCCGCGGGTCAGGCCGTCGAGGAACCGCGACGGCCGGCGCACGGCCCGGCCGCCCGGCGCACGGGCGAGCGCCCACGACAGCCCGAGGTGCTCGCGGGCACGGGTCACGCCGACGTAGAGCAGCCGGCGCTCCTCCTCGACCTGCTCGGTGGTGTCGGCGTGGACGAGCGGGAGCGTCCCGTCGACCAGCCCGACGAGGAAGACGGCGTCCCACTCCAGGCCCTTGGCCGCGTGCAGCGAGGCCAGCGTGACGCCGGCGGCCGCGGGTGCGTGCTGGGCCGCTGCGCGCTCCTCGAGCTCCGCGACGAACTCGGTCAGCGTCATGTCGGACAGGTCCTGCGAGAGGCGGTGCAGGGCGGCAAGGGACTCCCAGCGCTCGCGCACCGCCCCGGAGGAGGCCGGCGGCTCCGCCGTCCAGCCCCGCACGGCGAGCACACTCGCCACCGCGTCGGGGAGCGTGTCCGGGAGGTCCTGGTCGGCCGCACGCGCCTGGCCGCGCAGCAGCAGCAGCGCCTCGCGCACCTCGGGCCGCTCGAAGAACCGCTCGCCACCTCGTACGACGTAGGGGACACCCGCGTTGGTGAGGGCCGCTTCGTACGCGGCGGACTGCGCGTTGATCCGGTAGAGGATCGCGATCTCGCCGGCGTCGACGCCGCGGGCGATCAGGTCGCGGCAGCGCCGCGCGACCGACTCCGCCTCGGCGGTCTCGTCGAGGTGCTCCTCGAACGTCGGCGCGGGTCCGGGGGCGCGCTGCGCCTTCAGCTCGAGCTTCTCGGGTACGGCGGACAGCACCCCGTTCGCCAGGTCGACGACCTCGGGGGTGGACCGGTAGTCGCGGACGAGGCGCACCTCGGTCGCGTCGGGGTACCGCCGCCGGAAGCCGAGGAGGTACTGCGGGGTGGCACCGGTGAACGAGTAGATCGTCTGCTGGGCGTCGCCGACGACGCACAGGTCCGTGCGGCCGCCGAGCCACGCGTCGAGCAGCCGCTGCTGGAGCGGGGTGACGTCCTGGTACTCGTCGACGACGAAGGAGCGGTAGCGGTCGCGGAACTCGGCGGACACGTCCGCGTGCTCCTCGAGGATCCCCGCGGCGTAGAGCAGCATGTCGTCGAAGTCCGCGAGGCCCTGCGCCGTCTTGAGGTCGCGGTAGGCGGCGTACACCGCAGCGACGTCGGCCGCGTCGAAGGGCAACCCGCGCCCGGCGGAGCGGGTGACGTAGTCCTCAGGGCCGGTCAGCGTGGACGCGGCCCACTCGACCTCCGACAGCAGGTCCCGGATCTCCGACGTCCCCGGCCGCAGCCGGACCCGCGCCGCCGCGTTGGCGATCATCTGGAACTTGTTGGTGAGCAGGTTGGGCGGCGCGCCCCCGACGGCCTTGGGCCAGAAGTAGCCGAGCTGCCGCATCGCGGCCGCGTGGAAGGTGCGGGCCTGGACCCCCTCCACGCCGAGCTGGCGCAGCCTGGTCCGCATCTCCCCTGCAGCGCGGGCGGTGAAGGTGACCGCGAGCAGGGCGGTGGGAGCGACGGCGCCCGTCGCGACGGCGTAGGCCGCCCGGTGCGTGATGGTGCGGGTCTTGCCCGTCCCCGCGCCCGCGAGGATGCAGACCGGCCCCGTCACGGCCTGGGCCGCCTCCCGCTGCTCGGGGTCGAGCGCCTCGAGCAGGCCGTCGGGGGTCATATGTCACATCCTCGCAGAGGGTGCCGACGGGAATCGGGCCTTCCCCAGGGCTGTTGACCGGGGCATGGCTGACCTGACCATCTACAGCACCCCCTGGTGCGGCTACTGCCACCGCCTCATGAAGCAGCTGGACCGGGAGGGGGTCGGCTACCTCACCGTCGACATCGAGGAGGACCCGGCGGCGGCGGACTACGTGATGAGCGTCAACGGCGGCAACCAGACCGTCCCGACGGTGGTCTTCCCGGACGGCACCGCCCTGACGAACCCGTCGCTGGCCCAGGTCAAGGAGCGGCTTTCCGCCTGAAAGGTCCCCTCCTGCGGGGGGTGACGGCGACAGCACTCCCTGTGAGAATGTCTGCCTCGGCGCCCGCAGTGCGCCCCACGACCCGGCTGACGCCCTTGCGAGGAGCAGACGTGCCCGCCCCCCGGCTCGACCACCCCGTGGTCGATGCCGTGCTGGCCACCGCCGCCACGCTGCTCGACATGGAGGTCGTCTTCCTGGGCGGGCTCACCGAGGACGCGTTCACCTTCGAGCGGGTGCATGCCCGGGTGGAGTGGCCGGAGATCGAGCAGGGCGCGAGCCGGCCGCGCACCGACAGCTTCTGCCACCGGCTGCTCGCCGGCGGGGAGCCCACGACCGCCGACGCCGCGTCCTCCCGGGACTACGCGGATGCGCCCGCCCGTGAGCTGTTCGGGATCACGTCCTACGTGGGCGTGCCGGTGCACGGCGCGAACGGCACCCCCGTGGCGACGCTGTGCGGCATCGACCGCCGCGGCGTCACCGTGACGGAGGGGACCATCGACGTGCTCCGGGACCTGGCGGAGATCCTCGCGACGAGTCTCGGCCCGCTCGCGGCCGAGCGGGTCGTCATCAGCCGGGCGCCCGAGGGCGGCTGGCAGGTCGGCGGGGACCACGCGGAGGACCTGACGAGCGCCATGGTGCTCGCCGACCTGCTCGCCGGCGAGATCACGCCGGCCGGCCGGCCGGCCCGCTCGGAGGAGCCGCTGGACGAGGTGGCCCGGCTCCGGCTGTCGGTCACGCAGCTAGAGCACGCCCTGGCCGCCCGGGTGACGGTGGAGCAGGCCATCGGCGTGCTGGCCGAGCGGCAGCGCAGCACGCCGCGCGAGGCCTTCGAGCGGCTGCGCAAGGTGGCCCGGTCGCGCGGCCGCAAGGTCCACGACCTGGCCCGGGAGGTCGTCGCGTCGGCCGCGGACCCGGCCGTGCCGCTGCCCCCCGAGCTGGCCGGGCGGCGCTGACCCCGTCCTCGTGGGAGGCGATCGCCGCCGGCATCGCGGAGCGCGCCGACCGCAACGTGCTGCTCGACGGCGTCGGCTCCGACGTCCTGGCGCCGCTCGTGGCGGACGCGGTCACCGCAGCGGGTCGGGTCCCTGTCGTCGTACCCGCCCGGGGGTTCTGGCGACCGGCCGGCGAGCGGTTCCAGCACGGCCGCGAGGACTGGCAGGCGTTCCGCGACAGCTGGCTCGACGCGGGGGCCCTACGGCGCGAGGTGCTCGACAGCGGCGACCGCTACCTGCCGGCGCTGTGGGACGTGGACCGGGACCGGTCGGCCCGAGCCGCCGTGCTGCCCCTCCCGGAGCGGGCGGTCGTCGTCGTACCCGGCCTGTTCCTGCTCGGCCTCGGGCTGCCCGGCCTCACGGTGCACCTGGCGCTGTCCCCGGGAGCGCTGAGCCGGCGCGGAGTGCCGGCCTGGCAGCTGCCCGCCTTCACGACGTACGACGAAGAGGTGCGCCCTGGTGACGGCTGTGACGTCCTCGTGCGGGCAGAGGACCCGCTGCGCCCCGCCGTCCGGTTTCAGACCTTGCGGTAGCGGGCCTCGAGGAAGGACCAGATCGCGAACGACAGCAGGGCGGCCACCGCGATCCAGAGCAGCACCGCGCCGTACGGCTGGCGCGCCAGGGTCTTCAGCGACGCGTCGAGGCCCTTCGCCTTGTGGGGGTCGAACCGGACGGCCGCCTCGACGAGGAAGCCGCCGACGAGGGCGTAGACCAGGCCACGACCGGCGAGCCCGGCGAATCCGACCTTCTTGACGACGTCCCGCATCCGGCCGCCCGGCATGTCGAGCTTGTCGGTGAAGTCCTGCCGGAAGCCGCGGACGGCCATGACGATCCCGGTGACGATGATGGCTGCCCCGACGGCCCCGACGATCCAGCGCCCACCGGGCCAGCCCATGACGGTCGCGGTCGGCTTGGCGGCGTTCTCCTTGCCGGCACCCGAGACGAGCAGCTTGACGGTGCTGCCGGCGAGGAAGAGGTAGATCACGGCCCGGCTGAACTGCCAGACCCGCTTGCCCAGCTCGTCCTCGCCGACGCTGCCCTCGAGCACGCGGAACGCTGCGTGCGCCAGGAACGCCAGCGCCAGGACGACGAGCAGGAGCTTGCCGAAGGGCTGCTGCTTCAGGGTCTCCAGCGCGCCGTTCTTGTCCGCCTGGTCGTGGCCGCCGAGCGCGACGTTGCCGGCGAGCAGGCCCACGACGAGCCACATCACGCCACGGGCGACGATCCCCGCACGGGCACCCCAGTCGGCGGCGTCGCTGTGACGGGCCTTGCGGGCGACGGCGGTCACGGAGGTCATGACCTCGCTCTACCCTGCGTCAGGCGTTCGAGACCCAGTCGGTGATCAGCTTGTAGGCGATCGAGACGGGGGTGGGCAGCATGGCGCTGCCGTCGCGCAGCTCGTCACGGTGGAACCAGCGCGCGTCCTCCAGCTCCCCGTCGGTGGCGACCGGCTCCGCGGCGGCGTCGGCGCGGGCCGAGAAGCCCAGCATGAGCGAGGCGGGGAAGGGCCACGGCTGGCTGGCGGAGTAGGTGACGTCGGTGACCAGGACGCCGGTCTCCTCCAGGACCTCGCGGACCACCGCCTGCTCGGCGCTCTCGCCCGGCTCGACGAAGCCGGCCAGCGTCGAGTAGCGCCCCGCGGGCCAGACCGCCTGGCGGCCCAGCAGGCAGCGGTCGCCGCCGTCGTGGACGAGCACGATCATCGCAGGGTCGGTACGAGGGAAGTGCTCACTGCCGTCGGCCTCGCACACCCGCACGGCACCGCCCTTCGCGGACACGGTCGGGGACCCGCACCGGGGGCAGTGGGTGTGCGTCGCGTGCCAGTTCGCCAGGCCCAGCGCGTGCACCAGCAGCCCCGCGTCCCGGTCGCCGAGCAGGTGGCCGACCTCCCGCAGGTTCTTCGCGACCGTGCCGAGCCGACGCGGCAGCGGTCCACGGACGGCGAAGTAGCGCCCACCGCCGAGGTAGAGCCGGTCGCCCTCGGGGGCCTCGTCCGGTGGGACGAGGACGAGGTCGGTGCCGTCCAGCAGCGCCCGTCCCTGGTCGTCGACGACGAGCACCTCGGCGTCCGCCCAGGCCCTCTCGAGAGCCTCCGCCGACGTGCGCCTCGCGGCGTCCCGGTCGACCGTCGCCCGGGAGAGGGCGGGCACCGTCATCCGAGCTCGAGCTCCACCAGGCTGCGCAGGCTGTCGGCGACGGTGGCGGTGTCGCCGACCAGCACCGGCGTGAGGACCGTGGGGGCAAGCCATCTCGCGGCGGCCGCGAGCACGTCGTCGACGGTGACCGCCTGCAGCTGCTTGGGGTAGTCGCGCAGCCACTCGATGGACAGCCCGCTGGCGGCGAGCTGGGACAGCGTCCCGGCCAGGCCTGCCTGGGTCGCGGTGCTCAGCGCGAGCGTCCCGATGGCGTACCGGCGGGCCTGGTCGAGCTCGTCCTGCCCGACGGGCACGGTCGCGATCCGACCGAGCTCGTAGAGCGTCTCGAGCATGGCCGGCGCGGTGACGTCGGTCGCCACGTCGGCGCCGGCGACCAGCCGCGAACCGCCGACCGGGTGGTCGATCCCCGAGTTGGGGCTGTAGGTGTAGCCCTTGTCCTCGCGGATGTTGGACACCCAGCGGCTGGAGAAGTACCCGCCGAAGACCAGGTTGGCCAGCGTCGTCGCGGCGAAGTCGGGGTCGGTGCGGCTGGGGGCCGCACCGCCGAGGCGGATGGTCGTCTGCACCGCCCCGGGACGGTCGACCAGCAGCACCGACCGGCCGGTCTGCACGGCCGCCGCCGGCACGGGGACGTCGGTGCCGGTCGCCGTCCAGTCGGCCAGGGCCCGCTGGACCGCTGCCGTGGCCCGGGCCGGCGTGAGGTCACCGACGATCGTGAGGATGCTGCCTTCCGGCACCACCCGGGCGGCGTGCAGCGCCCGCAGCTGCTTGGGCTTGATGTCCTCCACCGCCTCGCTCAGCGGTAGGTCCTGGGCGTACGGGTGGTTGCCGTACAGCCGGGCGAAGAGCGCCTCGCGGGCGACGACGCCGGCCGAGCTGCGGTGGATCGCCAGCTCCTGCACGAGCCGGTCGCGCTCGCCCTCGACCTCGCGCTTCGGGAAGGACGCGCTGGTGAGGAGCTCGCCCATCAGGTCGAGGAGACCACCGAGCCCGTCGATCAGGACCGAGCCGCCGAACGCGAGCCGGTCGGAGTCGACGTTCACGCTCAGTGTGGCGCCGACCGCCTGCAGCGCCACCGCGACCTCGTTGGCGCTGCGCTGCTCGGTGCCGGACAGGAAGGTGTCGGCGAGCAGGTGAGCCCGGGCGACGTGGGTCGTGGCGGTCTTCGGCGGCGCGGCGAACGGGATGCGCAGCCGCACCTCGGCGAGCGGGACGCCTGGACGTCGCACGGCCAGGACGCGCAGCCCGTTCTCGAGCACCGTGTCGGCGACGGCCGGCAGCCGGACCGACCTGGGCTTGGCGAGGGCCGGGACCTGGCGGCTCACGCGGCGCTCCCGGGCCGCAGCTCCAGGAGGGCGCGGTTGTCGCGACCCAGCGAGCCGGCGGCCTTCTTGACCTGCGCCGCCGTGACCCTGGCGAGCAGGTCGGGGAGCTCGTTGAGCAGCTCGGCCTTGCCGCGCTGCTGCTCGTAGACCGCCGCGTGCGTCGCCCGTCCCAGCACCGGATCGACATCGCGCAGGTAGCGCGCCGTCATGCGTGCCACGGTCCGGTCGACCTCGTCCTGGTCGAGCCCGTCGGTGGCGAGCCGCTCGATCTCCTCGTCGATCGCGGCGACGACCGTGTCCGCCGCCACCTCGGGCGCGTGGTGCACCTCCAGCATGAACGGCGTGGGGTCGCGCGCGTCGAGCGGGTCGCCCATGATGCCGAGGTAGCCACCCACGCTGGTCGCGATGCGGTCCCGCAGCAGCAGCCGGTCCTGCAGCCGGGAGGCGTCGCCGTCGGTGAGCACCTCCGCCAGCACGACGTGCGGCAGGTAGGTCGCGAGGTTCTTCGGGTCAGGGGTGCGCCAGGCCATCGCCAGGGCCGGGGCGGGCGCCAGCGCGTCGTGCACGGTCGTGCGGCGTTCTGCCGTCAGCGCGGGCTCGGCGAACGCCGGCGGCGGAGCCACCTTGCGGGCGGGGATGTCGCCGAACTGCTCCTCCACCCAGGTCATCACCTGCGCGGGGTCCACGTCGCCGGCGACCGTCAGGACCGCGTTGCCCGGCGCGTAGTAGCGGTCGAAGAACGACTGGGCGTCCTCCAGGGTGGCGGCCTCGAGGTCCACGAACGACCCGTAGCCGTCGTGGGTGTTGGCGAAGGACTCGAACAGCACCGGAGGGATCTGCAGCCACGGGAAGCCGCCGTAGGGGCGGTTCTGCACGTTGACGCGGATCTCGTTCTGGACGACCGCCACCTGGTTCTCGAGGTTCTCCTGTGTCAGGGCGACGGAGCGCATCCGGTCCGCCTCGAGGAAGAGCGCCAGCTCGGTCGCCGTGCTCGGCAGCACCTCGTAGTAGTTGGTGTAGTCGACATGGGTGGAGCCGTTGAGGATCCCGCCCGCCCCCTGCACGTAGGTGAAGTGGTCGGTCTTCTTCAGGTTCGCCGAGCCCTGGAACATCAGGTGCTCGAAGAGGTGCGCGAACCCGGTCCGGCCCTCCGGCTCCGACCGCATGCCCACGTCGTAGTACACGGCCACGGCGACGACCGGGCTGGTCCGGTCAGGGAGGACGACCACGCGCAGCCCGTTCTTCAGGCGACTGCGCTCGATGGCGTAGGACAGGTTCCGGCTGGTCACGGTCGGCACGGGCCTGACGCTATACGTTGCGCCACGTGACGGAGCCGTACGCGGGGTTTCAGGGCAAGGTCGGCCGGACCGTGGCGGGGTCGGAGTCGTGGTGGCCGCCGCGGCCCTCGGCGAAGGGCAAGCCGAACGTCGTCGTCGTGCTCTGCGACGACCTCGGGTTCGCCGACCTCGGCTGCTACGGCTCGGAGATCGCCACGCCGCACCTCGACGCGCTCGCGGAGCGGGGCCTGCGCTACACGAACTTCCACGTCACGCCGATGTGCTCGCCGACGCGCGCGGCGCTGCTGACCGGCATCAACCCGCACGCCGTCGGGGTCGGTCACGTCGCGCACTCCGACCCCGGGTTCCCCGGCTACGCGATGGAGCTGTCGGAGAACGTCGCGACGTCCGCCGAGATCTTCCGCGACGCCGGCTGGGCGACGCTGATGGTCGGCAAGTGGCACCTGGCGAAGGACAGCGACTGCAGCGATGCCGGCCCTCGGCACTCCTGGCCGTGCCAGCGCGGCTTCGAGAGGTTCTACGGCTTCCTCGACGGCTTCACCAACCTGCACCAGCCGCACCGGCTCCTGCAGGACAACTCTCCCGTCGTCGTGGACGAGTACCCCCCGGACTTCTACCTCACCGACTCCCTGACCGACCGGGCCATCGAGATGGTGCAGTCGGTCAAGGCGTCGGACCCGTCGAAGCCGTTCTTCCTGTACTTCGCGCACGGCGCGGTGCACGCCCCGTTGCACGCGAAGGCGTCCGACATCGCCCGCTACGAGGGTCGGTACGCCGAGGGCTGGGACGCCCTGCGGGCTGAGCGGTTCGCCCGCCAGAAGGCGATGGGGGTGATCCCTGAGGCCACGGTGCTGCCACCGCGCAACAGCGAGCCGGGCAACGACGTGAAGCCGTGGGACTCGCTGCCGCCGGAGCAGCAGCAGCTCTTCGCGAAGTACATGGCGGTGTACGCCGGCATGGTGGACAGCATCGACCAGCAGTTCGGCCGGCTGACGGCAGCGCTGGACGCCCTCGGCGAGCTCGACAACACGATCGTGCTCTTCACGAGCGACAACGGCGCGTCGCGGGAGGGCGAGGTCGAGGGGACCACGGCGTACTACCAGCACCTGCTCGGCGCCACCGACCTGGAGGCGGACCTGGCTCGGCTGGACGAGATCGGTGGGCCGACGACGACCCCGCACTACCCGCGCGGCTGGGCGATGGCCTCAGGAACGCCCTTCCGGCTCTACAAGATCAACACCCACCAGGGCGGGCACAGCGTCCCCATGCTGCTCGCGGGCCCTGGCGTCCCGGCCGACGGCTTCCGTCGCCAGTTCGCGCACGTCACCGACGTGCTGCCGACCCTGCTGGACCTCCTGGACGTGCCGGCACCTGCCGAGCGGGACGGCAAGCCGCTCAAGCCGATCGCCGGGACGTCGTTCGCTCCGACGATCGCCGACGGCCCGTCGGCTCACCGGGAGCAGCACTACGAGATGGTCGGCCACCGAGGCTTCTACCGGGACGGCTGGGAGCTCGTGACCCTGCACCTGCCCTTCACGCCGTTCACCGACGCGGAGTGGGAGCTCTACGACCTCGCCAACGACCCCACCGAGACGACGAACGTCGCGGCGCAGCACCCGGAGAAGGTGCGGGAGCTCGCGGACGCGTGGGAGGCGGCCGCTCGCGACAACCAGGTCTACCCGCTCGACGAGGGGACCGGCCTGAAGTTCATGCTCCGCCCGGAGCGGTCGGCGGTGTTCTCCGAGACGGTCACGATCCTGCCGGGGACGCCGACGCTGGAGCGGTGGCGCTGCCAGCAGCTGGTCGCGAACCGCGCGTTCACCGTCACGGTCCGCCTCGAGTCGATCGGCTCGGGCGTGCTGGTCGCGCACGGCGACCAGGGCGGCGGCTACTGCCTGTCGGTCGAGGGCGATGACCTGGTGCTGGTTCACAACGACGGCCGCGGGCGGTTGCGGACCTGCGCGGGTCCCGTGGGAGCACCCTCGGTGGTGGAAGCCCGCTTCGTCGCGCCGGGCGGCGGGACGTGGTCGGCTTCGCTCTGGTCGGACGGTGCTCAGGTCGCCTCGATCGAGGGACTGCCGCTGCTGTTCCCCATGGCGCCGTTCCAGGGGATCGACGTGGGCGCCGACCGCGGGTCCCCGGTCGTCTGGGGTCGGGGCTCGTTCCCCTACGCGGGCCGCATCACCTCGGTGACCTACGAGCCAGGAGCACACGCTCCGGACTCGCCGGCGATGCTCGTCGACGTGCTGCGCGAGATGGGCTTGAAGTACGAGTGATCCCCGTCGCCGGCGGTCGGTTCGTCCTCGGTTCGGACCACCACTACCCGGAGGAGCGACCGGCCCACGAGGTCGCCGTCGAGGGCTTCTCCCTCGGTGCGGCCCCGGTCACGGTCGGCGAGTTCGCCGCGTTCGTCGCCGCGACCGGCCACGTCACCACCGCCGAGAGGGACGGGGACGCGCTCGTGTTCACGCCTCCGGGCGGCCCGGTGGACCTCGCCGACCCGCTGCAGTGGTGGTCCCTCGTCCCCGGCGCGAGCTGGCGCACCCCCGACGGTCTGCGCCCCGCCGTGAACGACCACCCTGTCGTCCAGGTGTCCCTGACCGACGCCCTCGCCTACTGCGGCTGGGCAGGCGCGCGGCTGCCGACCGAGGCGGAGTGGGAGTACGCCGCGGCCGGCGCTGTGGTCGGCAACGTCTGGCTCGGCCACTTCCCCTGGGACGCAAGGGGACTGGCCACGACCTCACCCGTGGGCGCGTACGGAGCGATCAACGGCTTCAGCGACCAGCTCGGGAACGTCTGGGAGTGGACGTCGACCGCATGGACGCCCGGCCATCAGCAGTCGTGCTGCTCGGTCCCGGCTGCCGGCGAGGTGCGCGTCGCCAAGGGCGGCAGCTTCCTCTGCGCCCCGGAGTACTGCGCCCGGTACCGGCCGCAGGCGCGCATGGCGATGGCCGTGGACTCCCCCACCTGCCACCTCGGCTTCCGCGTGGCCGCCTGACTCAGGACCAGGCCAGGTCCGGCATCACGGCGACGACCGCCTGACCACGCGAGCTGACGTCCAGGCGAGCGAAGGCGTTCTCGAGGTGCTTGCGGACCGTGTCGGTCGAGACGCCGACCCGCCGGGCGATCCGGGTGTTGTCCAGTCCCTCCGCGCACAATCGGATCAGCTCCTGCTGCCTCGGTGTGAGCACCTGAGACGCGAGGCCTCGGGAGTGCGCACGCAGCGCCTCGACCACGTGCGGCCGCAGCACCGTGACGAGCGCCTTGTCCTTCTCGCCGAACGGCGAGCCGGCGGCTCGGAAGAGCACCAGGCGGCGGCTCACACCGGCGGGCCCCATCAGGGGAAGGACCAGGCACCACTCCACGCCCGACGGCTTGAAGAACTCGTGGTACATCGGTTGCCTTCGCCACTCGGCGACGCCGTAGAAGTCCGTGGTCGTTCCCGCTCGGCCCATGCCCCGCTCGGGGAACGAGCAGGACGCGGTGGACCAGTAGTGCTCCCAGAACGCGTCAGCACTGACCTCCGACACCGGCCAGCTGACGAGGTCGACGTCCTCCGACGACTGGTGCCGCGCGTCGAGGTCGGTCAGGGAAGCGGCGTCGCAGGGGACCAGTCGCAGCAGCGCGTCGACGAAGGCCTCGTCGCAGAGCGGGTGCTCAGGCCCAGCCGCGGCCTCCTCGAGCGCTCCCACCGCACGGTTCAGCGTCATGAGGTCCATCGCATGCCCTCCCCCTCGGCCCGACGATACGCAGAACGTCGTATTCCGGCAGCCGGCTGCCGCGGATCACCCTGCAGGGCACCGACCACAGAGGGGGATCCCATGAGTCCACAGCACTTCGCCCAGCGCGCGGCCACGCTGGTGCTCGCCGCCAGCGCGTCCACGGCAGGCCTCGGAGCCGTCAGCGTCACCGCCATCGCCGAGACGCCGAGCAGCACGGGCTGCCCCACCGCCTACGCCCCACTTTCGGTGGAGTGGCTGGAGTCGCAGGGGCCCTACCTGCTGCCACGTCAGCTCGACGAAGCCGGCAACCAGGACGGCGTCGTCTGCGGGAAGCGGCTCGAGGACCACGCTGCCGCCAACTTCTGCGGTGGGACGTGCTCGGTGCCGATCTACGAGTTCTCGGACAACACCCGCACGCCGGCCTATCGCAACTAGGTCATTCTACCATCTCTTGTACGAATGAGGTAGAGCGTGATCCTACAGAGATTGCGCGCAAGAGTTGTTCAGACTCGAACGTGTTTTCGCTTCTGGGTTCGAGCATACTAGAGGTGTGTCCGGACC
>CAMLIA010000108.1 GCA_946479905.1 uncultured Frankiales bacterium
GCACGGGGCGTCGCGCGAGCGGTGGCGGACGGTCGCGATGCGGGGGCCCTCGGGTGGGGGGACGTCGCCGACGCCGTGGGGGAGGGCGTCGGCGACGTGGTCCGAGAGGGTGCGGGCGCTGCCGCCTGCCCGCCCGCGTGCCCTTGGCAGGCGGCGGTGAGGCAGAGCGCCACGCCCAGGTGGAGGGTGCGCACGCCCCGAGCCTCCCGGCGGGCGCGTCGCCCGACCAGCGGACCTTGGTCGTAGGACCGCTCAGGGGGACCCGCGGCTAGCGTGCAACGCGTGCGGTGGACCTGCCCCTCCTGCGACCGGGAGTTCGGGCGCGCCAACACACCCCACACGTGCGTGCCCGGGACGACGGTGGACTCGGTGTTCGCCGGCCGTCCGGCGTACATGAGAGCGGTGTACGACGAGGTCCTGGCCCGGCTCCGCGCGTCGGGACCGGTGCACGAGGACGCGGTCACGGTCGGCGTCTTCCTCAAGGCGGCGCGCAAGGTCGCGGAGGTGCGGCCGATGGCGCGCTCGGTGCGGGTGTGGCTGCTGCTGCCGCGCGAGGTGCCCGGCGTGCGTGCGGTGCGGGCCAGCGCGCAGTTCTGGGCGCTCGACCTGCGGTTCACCGAGGCGGGGGTCGGCGACGAGGTCCTGGCGCTGCTCGACGAGGCCTACGACGCGGCGTCCTAAGTCCCTGCGCCGGGCGCTCCGACAGGGCACCATGGAGCGTCATCGGGAGAACAAGGGACATTCATGACAGAGCAGCTCGACGTGCTCGGCTCCGCGGAGCCGGTGCGCCGTACCCCCCGGCAGCGCTCCCGGGCGCAGGTCCTCGTGACGGGGGTCGCCGCCCTGACCGTCCTGCTGACCGGGGTGTCCTACGCCGGCTACCAGGCGATCGCGCCGCACGGGCACGATCCCGAGGACGCGCTGCCGGCAGGGACCGTCGCCTTCGCCAAGGTCGACCTCGACCCGTCGGCGTCGCAGAAGCTCGCGGTCTACCGGCTGAGCAAGCGGTTCCCGAAGGCGCATGTGAAGAGCGACGCGTCGGTGCGCGACGACCTGCTGACCGAGCTGTTCCGGTCCGCCGGTGAGGACGTCGACTACCGCAAGGACGTCAAGCCGTGGATGGGCGACCGGGCGGCGATCGGTGCCGTGCCGGGCGCGGCGGGGGAGGACCCGCACCCGCTGATGGCGCTGCAGTTCCACGACAAGGCAGCCGCCACCAAGGGCGTGAAGCACCTGCAGGACATCGACTCCTCACAGCAGACGTTCTACGCGTTCTCCGACGTGGACGACTACCTGATCGTCAGCGACAGCCAGGCCGCCGCGGACGCCGCGGCGCACGCGAAGCGCCACCTGTCCGACGACAGCCGCTTCTCCCAGGCGGTGGCGACCCTGCGCGGCGGCCAGATCGTCACGGCCTGGGCGGACCTCGGCAAGGTCCTCGACCTGCTGCCGAAGGACGCCCTCAAGGGCAACCCGTTCTTCCCGGTGGACGGCCTGAAGGCCAGTGGGCAGTACGTCCTGGGTGCCCACGCGGAGAACGACGCCATCGAGGTGGAGCTGCACCGCCTCGGTGGGACGACCGGCAAGGCGGGCACGGGCACCGGCAGCGACCTGGTGCAGGGCTTCCCGAGCGATGCCGTCGCCGCCATGAGCATGACCGGTCTCGGCGACGCAGTGGCGGACGCCTACGACACGGTCCGGCCGATGCTCACCGACCTCGGCGGGGGCGAGGTCATGAGCTCGCTCACGAAGGCCGGCATCCGCCTGCCGGGTGACCTGCGCACAGTCCTCGGGACGGAGGTCGGCGGCTACGTCGCGGGCACCAAGGACGACCCCATCGCCGTGCTGCACGTCAAGACCGACAACGCCGCGGGCGCCAAGGCCGTGCTGCAGAAGGCCGTCGGCCTGGTGGGCGAGTGGTCCGGTGACCCCGCCCCCGCCGGCTTCCTGGACTCGGTGTTCCGGTCGGTGCCCGGGGGCTACGTCGTCGGGGTCCCGGAGGAGGCGCTGACGGCCAAGGCCAGCAGCACCCTGGGCGGATCGACGGTCTTCCGGAAGGCCGTGCCGGACGCGCACGGGGCGCCTGCTGTCGTCTTCGTGGACATCGCCGGGCTGCAGTCGACGTTCGACCTGTCCGACAACCCCGAGCTCGCGAAGCTGGAGGCGTTCGGCATGACGGTGCGCGCCGACGGCGACGACAGCGTGACCCGGGTACGGCTGACCTTCCGCTGATGCGTGGCACGATCTCCCCGTGGCGACCACCCCGGTGACGGAGCAGCGGCTGCGTGACCTCGCGACGCTGCGCCGCGTGCGGGACCGGATCGACCGGGAGTACGCCCAGCCGCTCGACGTGGAGGCCCTCGCCCGGGGCGCCCACATGTCGGCGGGGCACCTGAGCCGCGAGTTCAAGCGGGCCTACGGCGAGGCTCCCTACGGCTACCTGATGACCCGGCGGATCGAGCGGGCGATGGCGCTGCTGCGCCGCGGGGACCTCACCGTCACCGAGGTGTGCTTCGCGGTGGGCTGCTCCTCGCTCGGCACCTTCAGCACCAGGTTCACGCAGCTGGTCGGGATGTCGCCGAGCAGCTACCGGCGCGAGGCCGCCGGTGCCGCCGCGGGGATGCCGCCGTGCGTCGCCAAGCAGGTGACCCGACCGGTCAGGAATCGAGAAGCATCCGCCGTCGAAGCGCACCTAGCCTCACGGCCATGACGATCACCATCCACACCACGGTCCTCCCGCACACCGACCCGGACGCCTCGCTCGCCTTCTACCGCGACGCCCTCGGCTTCGAGGTCCGCACCGACGTCGGCAGCGGCCCGATGCGCTGGATCACGGTCGGGCCGGCGGACCAGCCCGACGTGTCGATCCTGCTCGCCCCGCCTGCGGCCGACCCGGGCATCACCGAGGACGAGCGCCGCACCATCACCGAGATGATGGCCAAGGGCACCTACGGGTGGATCCTGCTGGCCACCCCGGACCTCGACGCCACCTTCGACAAGGTGCAGGCGACCGACGCCGAGGTCGTGCAGGAGCCCACCCAGCAGCCCTACGGCATGCGGGACTGCGCGTTCCGCGACCCTGCCGGCAACATGGTGCGGATCCGCGAGCTGTCCTGACGATGAGCAGGCACGCCGCCGACCACCACGAGCTGATCCGCGTCGTCGGCGCGCGCGTGAACAACCTCAAGGACGTCAGCGTCGAGATCCCGAAGCGGCGGCTGACGGTGTTCACCGGCGTGTCCGGCTCGGGCAAGAGCTCCCTGGTGTTCGGCACCATCGCCGCGGAGTCGCAGCGGCTCATCAACGAGACCTACAGCGCCTTCGTGCAGGGGTTCATGCCGACGCTGTCCCGTCCCGACGTCGACGTCCTGGAGGGGCTCACGACCGCGATCATCGTCGACCAGCAGCGGCTGGGTGCGGACCCGCGCTCCACGGTCGGGACCGCGACGGACGCCAACGCGATGCTGCGCATCCTGTTCAGCCGGCTGGGCAGCCCCCAGATCGGCCCGCCCAGTGCGTACGCCTTCAACGTCCCGTCCGTCCACGCGACCGGCGCCATCACCGTCGAGCGGGGCGCGCGCCGGGCCGTGAAGGCGACCTTCAACCGCCTCGGTGGCATGTGCCCGCGGTGCGAGGGGATGGGCTCGGTCTCCGACATCGACCTCACGGCGTTGTACGACGACAGCAAGTCGCTGAACGAGGGCGCGCTCACGATCCCTGGGTTCAGCATGGAGGGGTGGTACGGCCGCATCTTCACCGGGTGCGGGTTCTTCGACCCCGACAAGCCGATCACGAGGTTCACCAAGCGGGAGCTGCACGACCTGCTCCACAAGGAGCCGACGAAGATCAAGGTCGACGGCATCAACCTGACCTACGAGGGCCTGATCCCGCGGATCCAGAAATCCATGCTCTCCAAGGACATCGACGCGCTCCAGCCGCACATCCGGGCGTTCGTGGAGCGGGCGGCCACGTTCACCGTCTGCCCGGAGTGCGACGGCACCCGGCTCGCGGAGGCCGCCCGGTCGTCGAAGGTCGCCGGGATCAACATCGCGGACGCGTGCGCGATGCAGGTCAGCGACCTCGCCGAGTGGGTGCGTGGCGTGTCGGAGGAGTCCGTCGCGCCCCTGCTCGCGACGCTGCAGAGCACCCTGGAGTCGTTCGCCGAGATCGGGCTCGGCTACCTGTCGCTCGACCGGCCCTCCGGCACGCTGTCGGGCGGTGAGGCGCAGCGGGTCAAGATGGTCCGGCAGCTCGGGTCGGCCCTCACCGACGTGACCTACGTGTTCGACGAGCCGACGACCGGCCTCCACCCGCACGACGTCCAGCGGATGAACGACCTGCTGGTTCGCCTGCGGGACAAGGGAAACACGGTCCTCGTCGTGGAGCACGAGCCGGAGACCATCGCCATCGCGGACCACGTCGTGGACCTCGGGCCAGGAGCAGGTGCGGCCGGCGGGACCGTGTGCTTCGAGGGCACCGTCGACAAGCTGCGCACGAGCGGCACCGCGACCGGCAAGCACCTCGGGGACCGCGGGGTGCTCAAGCCGACGGTGCGCACCGCCCACGGGGTGCTGCAGGTGCGCGGAGCGAGCACCCACAACCTCCGGGACGTCGACGTCGACATCCCGCTCGGTGTGCTGGTGGTCCTCACCGGCGTGGCGGGCTCGGGCAAGAGCTCGCTCGTCGACGACTCCGTCGCCGGCCGGGGCGGCGTCGTGTCGATCGACCAGACCGCCATCCGCGGCTCGCGGCGCAGCAACCCTGCGACGTACACGGGACTGCTCGAGCCGGTGCGGAAGGCGTTCGCGAAGGCCAACGGCGTGAAGCCCGCGCTGTTCAGCCCCAACTCCGAGGGGGCCTGCCCGACCTGCAACGGCGCGGGGGTCGTCTACACCGACCTCGCGATGATGGCGGGCGTCGCCACCACGTGCGAGGACTGCGACGGCAAGCGGTTCCAGGCCGCGGTGCTGGACCACCTGCTCGGCGGCCGCGACATCAGCCAGGTGCTGGCCATGTCAGTGGTCGAGGCCGAGGACTTCTTCGGTGCCGGCCCGGCGCACACCCCGGCGGCGCACGCGATCCTCGAGCGGCTCGCCGACGTCGGCCTCGGCTACCTCAGCCTGGGCCAGCCGCTGACCACGCTGTCCGGCGGTGAGCGGCAGCGGCTGAAGCTGGCGACGCGGATGGCCGAGAAGGGGGAGGTCTACGTCCTCGACGAGCCGACGGCCGGCCTCCACCTCGCGGACGTGGCGCAGCTGCTCGGCCTGCTGGACCGGCTCGTCGACGCCGGCCGCTCCGTCATCGTCATCGAGCACTCCCAGGCGGTCATGGCGCACGCGGACTGGATCATCGACCTCGGGCCCGGGGCCGGCCACGACGGCGGCCGGATCGTGTTCGAGGGCACGCCTGCCGACCTGGTGGCTGCGCGCTCGACGCTGACCGGGCAGCACCTCGCGGCCTACGTCGGGGGCTAGTCGGAGGCTAGTAGCCCGCGAGGCAGCCGGGGTCGCCGGCGTCGTTGGGGTAGCCGCTCCTGCTGTCGTAGGCCGCGTTGCTCCACTCGCCCTGCAGCTTCCACTGCGTGCCGTTGCTGAGCGTCGACAGCTGGGCCGGGTTGGTGTCGGTCGGGCCGAAGGTCCAGGCGCACTTGTCGGCGTTCTCCGCGCCGTCACGGTCGTACCACGCGGTCAGGGTGGGGTCGGTCCGAGCCTCGCTGAGCTCGTGGGCCGACACGTTCGCCAGGGACGCCAGGCCAGGGGAGTGCAGGGTGCCCAGCTCGTTGCTGGCGCAGCCGGCGTCGCCGTCGAGGTTGAAGTGGAAGGCGATCTGCACCCGGACCCCGTTGACGGTGCCGTAGGAGTGCCACGCGCAGAAGTCGGCCGTCGCAGGACGGAGGGTGTCGACGTAGACCGGGTAGTAGCCGAGGCCGTTCGGCTCGGGGTTCGGGACGGCCCTCGCCACTTCGGCGAGAACGTCCGCAACGCTCGGGGCGCCGGCCGGTGCCGGGGTGGGGTCGACCACCTCGGTCTGGTAGGTGAGGGAGTCACCGACGTGCACGCCGGACTTGTCGGTGTACTCACCCGAGCGCTGAGCGTAGAGGGAGTGGTCGTAGCCCTGGTAGAAGCTCGCCAGGCCGGTGATCTTGTCCCCGAGGTAGCCCGCCCACGTGGTTCCCCAGTAGATCGGGCGCACCGTGGAGGACGGCATCACGGGACCGCGGTGGTAGGTCATGTCGGGGTACACCGGGCCGTTGCGCGGGCCGTGCGAGGAGGCCCCCTTGGCGGCGAAGTAGTGGGGTGCTCCGGGGGAGTCGGAGCGGGGAGCCGCCGACGACGGCATCGTCAGGGCGACGGCGGCGCCGGCGGCGAGGGCGCACGCGGCGCGCAGGAGTGCAGGCACGATTCCTCCAGGCTGGGTCACTGGCCGGGGCACTCTGGCCCGAGGCGGAAGACCCGGTCAAGGGAGGTGTCGGGCTGCTGACAGCCCGCGGGGTCTCAGCTCAGGACCGCAGCCGGGGCGGGCCGGTCGGTCCCGTTGACGGCACGCAGCGCGCAGCGCGTCTCGTGGCGCAGCCGCCCGACCTGCTGCTCGGTGAGCCGGTCGCAGACCCAGTCCCAGTGCAGCGAGACCCACGCGCCCGGGACGGGGTCGGCGGCGAGCCGGCGACCGGCCGCGGCGATCCGCACGACCTCCTCCCGGGGCGGGTCGAGCTGCAGCGTGGCGCCGTCCCAGGCGAGCGGCCTGCTGGACACCACGGCCACGTCACCGTCGACACGGAGCAGCCGCCCCCACCGGACCCGGCACCCGTCGAGCACGCCCAGCGGCTGGTCGACGACACCGGAGCGGATCAGCCCGAGCCACGGGTAGACGCCGAAGACGTGGAAGTTGTGGTGCGGCCGCGCGCCGGCGAGCACGCCCGCGAGCAGGTCGTCCCAGGCGCGCCCGACCCGCGGCCGGAAGCGCTCCTCGAAGGAGTCCCCGAGCGCGCCCAGCGTGACCCGGTCGAGCAGGCCGTTGCCCAGCCAGTAGGCCTCCACGACCGCCCGGGCGAGCGGATCGGCCCCGCCGTTGCAGTGCGCGATCAGCTCCAGGTAGGGCCACGCTCCCTCGAACCCCTGGGCAGCCTGACGCAGCGCCCCGTCGACGACGCCCGCGGCGACCTGGTCCAGCAGGGCGTCCGGGTCGTCCGGGCCGCAGTAGCCGAGCGAGTTCGGCGGGTACGCGTAGCGCGCGAACATCAGGGCGCCTTCGTCGGTCATGCCGGCACCGCCCGCCGGTCCCGGGCGACCGAGGCCGCAGCCACCAGGCCAGCACCCAGCGCCACGACGGCGAGCCCGGTCAGCTGCGGGGCGAGGGGCTGGTGCTTCCAGACGGCGTTCAGCACGGCGGTGACGATCGCCCCGCCGACGAGCACCGCCGTCACGTCCACGGCCTGCGCGCGGGCCAGCGCGGCGTACCAGGTGGCGACGTACGCCGCGAGGATCCCTCCGGTGGCCAGCACCCAGCGCCACTGCCCGGCATCGAGCGCGAGCAGCTGCGGCATGTTGCCACGGAGGGCGACCCAGCCGACGAGCAGCAACGAGCCGGCGACCATCCGGGTCAGCGCGACGGTCCAGGACGACAGGTCGGCGAGCAGCCGCTTGGCGACGACGACCTCCACCGACCAGATCGCGGTGGCGGCGAGGATCATCACCTCACCCTCGCCGAACGGCATCCGGGCCGTGGCGGCGAGGCTGTCCCTCAGCTCGCCCAGGCTGTCGCCGGTCACGGCCTGACCGACGACGAGCAGGACCACCGCGCCGGCCTGCAGCGCCCCCACCCGCTCCCGCAGCAGCGGGACGGCGAGCAGCGCCACCCAGAGCACCAGCGTCTTCTGCAGGAACGCGGCGTGCACCGAGGACGAGCGCGCCAGGCCCTCGAAGAACAGCACGAAGGCGACGCACCCGCCCAAGGTCCCGACCACCGCCAGGCCCAGCCAGTGCGCGCGGGTGCGTGGCCGCTGCAGCACCGGCGTCGTACCCGACCGTGAGACCAGGGCCACCAGTGCCAGCAGGACCACGGCGCTCACGCCGTTCTTGGCCGTCGTGTAGACGGTGGCGTCGCCGACCGCCTTGACGCCGTAGCCGTTGACGAAGACGGCGACGCCGCTGATCACGGCAGCCCCGGCTGCCAGCAGCAGGCCGCGCCGCTCCCTGAGAGTGCTCATCGCTCGCCCTCCAGCTCTGCCCAGACCGCGTTCGTCGCGAGGGCCTCGGTCTCCTCGATCCGTCGTACGACGAGGCCGGCGTGCACCAGCACCCAGTCGCCGACGGCCACCGGCTCGCCGGCAGCCAGCAGCAGCACGGTGCGCTCCCGGCCGCGCTCCGACACCACGGCGCTGGTGCCGTCGACCCGGAGCACCTCGCACGGCGCGGTCGTGCACATCAGGTCCTCCTCACCGCGCGCAGCACCTCGGCGGCGGCCAGCTCGACGGCACGGGACACGGCGTCGTCGGGCCGCTCGCCCGTCGTCACGCCGGCGAGCTCGACGCCGACGACGACCAGCTGCTCCGGCAGCCGGTCGAGGGCGCGGGCCAGCTCCACGACCTCGGCGACACCGAGCCCGTGCGTCCCGGCGCTGGGACGTCGGGCCGGCAGGGGGGTGGCGTCCAGGACGCGGACGGACAGCGTGCCCGCGCTGCCCCCCGACCGCACGGCGTCCACGACGACGACGCTGTTGAACCGGTCGAAGACGTCGAGCAGGTCCAGCGGCGTGGCGACGGCCACGACGGTGACGCCCTCGGGATCGAGCTCCCGGACGCGCTCGGCCACGAGCAACCCCACGGCGTCGTCGCTGCGGTCCGCCGCGCCGATGCCGACGACCGCGGCCCCGGTCACGAGCGGTCCACGGTGAGGTCGAGGAAGTGCGTGGCGCAGGAGATGCACGGGTCGTAGTTGCGGATGGCCTGCTCGCAGTCGTGCGTGAGCTGTTGGTCGTCCAGGTGCAGCCGGTCCTGCACGAACCGCAGCAGGTCGGCCTCGATGCTGCGCTGGTTCTGCGACGTGGGCGGCACGATCCGGGCGTCGAGGACGGTGCCGTGGTCGTCGAGCTCGTAGCGGTGGTAGAGCACTCCGCGCGGGGCCTCGGTGACGCCGTGCCCGACGCCTGCGCGGGCGGGGACGGGCACGGCGGGAGCGGCGGCGCCCTGCCAGCCCTGCACGATCCGCAGCGCCTCCTCGCAGGCGTAGACGGTCTCGACGGCCCGCACGACGATCGAGCGGAACGGGTTGCGGCACGCGGCGCCCAGCCCCGCCTCGGTCGCCGCGGCTGACGACACCGGCCCGAGCCGGTCGGCGTTGAGGGCGTAGCGCGCCAGCGGCCCCACCACGTAGGCGTCGACGCCACGCAGCCGGGCGTGCAGCGCGTTCGAGCGGGCCACGTGCTCCTCGGTGACGTAGTCCTCGAACTCCGCCGCGGTGAAGCTCAGCCCGCCCGTGGACACCAGGGACCCCGACTCGAGCGGGTACTCGTCGTAGTCGCTGCGCAGGGCGACGTACTCGTGCGGCTGCTCGAAGTCCGGGAAGTCGAACGTCGACACCAGGCGCACCGTCGCGACGGCGTCCTCGAGGGCCTGCTCGAGCACGGGCTGCAGCACGGCGAGCTCGTCCGGGGCGGGCGCGCGGTAGAAGCCGCCGACCCGCACGTTCACCGGGTGGATGGAGCGTCCGCCGACCACGGACATGATCGTGTTGCCGGCCTTCTTGAGGCGCAGCCCGCGCTCGACGACGTCCTTGTGGTCGCGGGCGAGCTCGATCGCGCTCTCGTACCCGAGGAAGTCGGGCGCGTGCAGCAGGTAGACGTGCAGCGCGTGGCTCTCGATCCACTCGCCGCAGTAGAGCAGCCGGCGCAGCAGCCGGATGTCCTCCGGCACCGTGACGCCGCAGGCCGCCTCGAGCGCCTGGCAGGCGCTCATCTGGTAGGCGACGGGGCAGATGCCGCAGATGCGTGCGGTGATGTCCGGCGGCTCGAGGTAGGAGCGGCCGCGCAGCAGGGCCTCGAAGAAGCGCGGCGGTTCGTAGATCGCGAGCTGCACGTCGGTGACCGTCCCGGCCCGCACCTGGACGCGCATCGAGCCCTCGCCCTCCACCCGGGCGAGGGTGTCGACCGTCAGCAGCCGGTCACCCGTCGACTTGTGCGTCATGGCTCCTGCTCTCGGTCTCGAACGCGGGCGCCGCCGCGTGGAAGGTGCGGAACACCCGCTGCAGCCCGAGCTGGTCCACGCCGATCAGAGCGAGCGAGCGGCCGAGGGACGCGGCGTTCGGGTTCTCCTTCGGCCCGAAGCAGCCGTAGCAGCCGCGGTCGTAGGACGGGCACAGCGCGCCGCAGCCGGCGTGCGTGACGGGTCCCAGGCAGGGCGTGCCCTGGGCGACCATCACGCAGACGTTGCCGCGCGCCTTGCACTCGACGCAGACGCTGTGGTCCGGGATCCGCGGCGCCCGGTCCTGGACGGCGGCGGTGAGCACCTCGAGCAGCTGCGCCTTGTTGATCGGGCAGCCCTGCAGCTCGAAGTCGACCTGCACGTGGGCCGAGATCGGCGTGGAGGTCTCCAGCGTGCTGATGTAGTCGGGTCGCGCGTAGACGATCGACGTGAACTCGCGGACGTCGGCGAAGTTGCGCAGCGCCTGGACGCCGCCGCTGGTCGCGCACGCGCCGATGGTGACGAGCTTGCGCGACTGGGCCCGCACCCGCTGGATCCGCTCAGCATCGGTGGCGGTGGTGATCGAGCCCTCGACGAGCGAGACGTCGTACGGGCCCTGCACGACGCCTCGGGTGGCCTCGGGGAAGTACGCGATGTCGACCTCGCCGGCGACGGCGAGCAGGTCGTCCTCGCAGTTGAGCAGCGTGAGCTGGCAGCCGTCGCAGGACGCGAACTTCCAGACCGCGAGCTTGGGCCGGGCCATCACAGCCCCCTGGTCGTCAGGAGGGGGGCGAGGACGTCGTACCCGAACACGGGTCCGTCCGTGCAGACGAAGTGCTCACGCAGCTGGCAGTGGCCGCACAGGCCGACGCCGCACTTCATGTTGCGCTCCATCGACAACCGGGTCCTGGGCGCCGGGACACCGAGGCGGACGACGGCGTCGGCCACCAGCCGCATCATGACCTCGGGCCCGCAGACGAAGGCGTGCGCGCGGGCCGGGTCCACGCCCGCCGCGGTCAGCAGACCGGTCACGAGGCCGACCCGGCCGTGCCACCCGGAGGGGGCGGCGTCGACGGTGACGAGGACGTCGAGGTCGAGCCGCGCCCGCCACTGCTGCAGCTCGTCGACGTACAGCAGCTGGTCCGGGGTGCGGCAGCCGACGAGCAGCACGACCCGCTCGTAGCGCTCCCGCTCGGCGAGGACCTGGAGCAGTGCGGGGCGCAGCGGGGCCAGCCCGATGCCGCCGGCGACGACCAGCACGTCGCCGCCGGCGGCGCGGTCGACCTCCCAGCCGGTGCCGAAGGGCCCGCGCACCAGCACGACGTCGCCGGGCTGGACGCGGGTCAGTGCGCGGGAGGCGTCGCCCACGGAGCGGACGGTGTGCTGCAACAGGTCCGGCTCGTGCGGGTCGCCGCTGATCGAGATGGGCACCTCGCCGCGGCCGGGGACGCCGATCATCGTGAACTGGCCCGGCCGGAACGACAGCGGCTCGCCCTCGCGGGGCTCGAGCCAGCACGTCACGGTGTCGGCGGTGTCGCGGCGGGTGGCGCGCACGACGAACGGCTGCGGGGTGAGCGCGTCGCCCGCCGCAGCCGTCAGGGCCTCAGTCGTCGACGGCACGCGGCGTCCCGTAGAGGTCGAGCAGCCGGACCCGGCTCGCCTGCAGCCGTTCGTACATGACCCGGGCCACCCGGGACAGCAGCTGGTACCCGAGGCGAGGGTCGGCGTCGCACTTGCCGCGCAGGCACGCGCCGTCCAGCGCGACGACGCTGGTCTCCTCGACCGCGCGGCCGTCGCAGAACCACTCGTGCGGCGGGACGAGCCAGCTCCACCCGACGACCTCGCCGGCTTCCGCCGTCTCGACGACGAGCGGCGCCCGGCCGGGGGCGGTCAGCTCGAGCGCGACCCGCCCGCTGCGGAGCACGAAGAAGCGGTCGGCGGGTGCGCCGCTGCGGAACAGCAGCTCGCCGGCGCGGAAGTGCGCGATCTCGGCGCAGCCGACGACGAGCGCGAGGACGTCCTCGTCGAGGCCCGCGAAGAACGGGTGCTCGGCGAGCAGCCGGCCGATGTCCCTCATCCTGGCTCCCTCAGCGCCTGCAGCTCCTCGAGGACGTCGATGCCGGCCGGGCACCAGGTCACGCAGCGCCCGCAGCCGACGCAGCCGCTCGTGCCGAACTGGTCGATCCACGAGCCGAACTTGTGGGTGAGCCACTGGCGGTACCGCTCCCGGGTCCCGGGGTGCACCGCACCGCCGTGCAGGTAGGAGTGACCTGCCGTGAAGCAGGAGTCCCACACGGTGCTCCGCTCGGTCGTCCCGAGCAGGTCGGTGCTGTCGTCGACGGTCACGCAGAAGCAGGTCGGGCAGACCAGCGTGCAGTTGGTGCAGGACAGGCACCGGGAGGCGACGTCGTCCCACCTCGGGTGCTCCGCGCTCGCGTAGAGCAGCTCGCGGATGCCGTCGGTGTCCAGCGCCCGCGAGGCCATGGCTGCGACGGACCCGGCGACGACGTCGTCGACCGCAGCGCGGTCGCGCTCGCCGGCCGCGTGCCCGGCGAGCTGGGCCAGCACGTCCTCACCGGCGGGGCTGCCTGCGCGCAGGACGAACCGGTGGCCGTCACCGTCGAGCAGCTCGGTCATGGCGACGTCGTAGTCGCGCGTGGGTGCGGGACCGGTGCCCATCGAGGTGCAGAAGCAGGTGCCGCCGGGGTGCGAGCAGGTGATCGCGACGATGAAGGCCGCGCGTCGCCGGGCGGCGTAGTGGTCGTCGGCGACCTGCCGTCCGAGCAGCACCCGGTCGTGGACGCCGATCGCGGCGAGGTCGCAGGAGCGGACCCCCAGGAACGCGTACGACGTGGGCTGCGGAGGGGCGGGGGTGACCGCGCCGTCGGGGGAGGCGGTGTGCAGCGGCTGCCGGGCGGGGAACAGGAACGGCTTCCACGACTGCGCCGCCGCCGCGAAGGCGAAGAGCCGGGCGTCGCCGTCATCGGTCAGGCGGTACCGCCCCGGTGCCTGCGCGTCCCGTGCGCCCCGGGGGAGGTCGGCCACCGAGGAGATCGGCGCGTGCACGACGGCACCGTCGCGGACGGTGGGTCCGATGACCGTGTGCCCGCGCGCCAGCAGGACGTCGAGCAACTGCTGCAGCCCGTCGACGCCCACCACGACGGAGAGCTCGGCCATGCCCCCCACCTTGGAGCACGTGGTCGGTGCCCAGCAGAGGCGAAAGCCCTGATCCGGGGATCAGTCGGTGGTGGTCTCCAGCTGGGGCTGCTCGTCGGCCGGCTGCTCGACGACCCCGCCGCGCGGCCGGAAGAAGCCGCCGATCCTGCCGGGAGCGCGGGTCGCCGTGATCGGCTCGTGGTGCTGGTGCTCGATCGCCGCGCGGCGCTCGTCGGTCGTGGCCAGCAGCGTCGTGTAGACGTGCGGCACGCCGACGGTCTCCTCCACGAACTCACCCGAGGGGAGCCGGCGGATGGTGCCGGACTCGATCCCGTGGTGCAGCAGGTCGTCGTCGGCGCGCTGCAGCGACAGGCAGAAGCGCTTCGTGATGACGTACGCGATCGGCGGCAGCACGAACAGCGCGGTGCGCAGCGTGTAGGTGATCTCGTTGATCGACAGGTGGAAGATCGACGCGATGATGTCGTTGCCACCGGCGAGCAGCAGCACGAAGTAGAACGTCAGCGACATCACGCCGAGCGCGGTGCGGACAGGCTTGTCCCGTGGCCGGTCCAGGATGTTGTGGTAGCCCCGGTCGCCCGTGAGCTTGGCCTCCAGGAACGGGTAGACCGCGAGCAGCGTGAAGAGCACGCCCGGGAGGATCTGCGTCGGCACGAGGACGTTCGGGGAGAACGTGTGGCCCAGGGTGCGCAGCTCCCAGTTGGGCATGAGACGGGTCGAGCCGTCGAGGAAGCCGATGTACCAGTCGGGCTGCGAGCCCGCGGACACCTGGGACGGGTCGTAGGGGCCGTACAGCCAGATGGGGTTGATCTGGGCCAGGCCACCGAGCGCCGCCATCACGCCGAAGACGAGGAACAGGAACGCGTTGGTCTTGGTGAAGAAGGCGGGGTACACCTTCGAGCCGACGACGTTGTGCTCGGTGCGTCCGGGGCCGGCGAACTGGGTGTGCTTCTGGTACCAGACCAGGGCCAGGTGGGCGCCGATGAGGGCCAGGATGATGCCGGGCACCAGCAGGATGTGGATCGGGTAGAGGCGCTCGATGATGTGCCCGCCGGGGTACTCCCCGCCGAAGACGAGGAACTCCGCCCAGGTGCCGATGACCGGGATCGACAGCGCGATCGACGCGGCGATGCGCAGGCCGGTGCCGGACAGCAGGTCGTCGGGCAGCGAGTAGCCGGCGAAGCCCTCGACCAGACCGAGCACCAGCAGCCCGACGCCGAGCAGCCAGTTGAGCTCACGCGGCTTGCGGAAGGCGCCGGTGAAGAACACGCGCATGAGGTGCACGACGATCGCCGCCATGAACAGCAGCGCAGCCCAGTGGTGGATCTGGCGCATCAGCAGGCCGCCGCGGACGTCGAAGCTGATGTCGAGCGTCGAGGCGTAGGCCGCGGACATCGGGATGCCCTTGAGCGGCGTGTAGCTGCCGTTGTAGATGACCT
>CAMLIA010000109.1 GCA_946479905.1 uncultured Frankiales bacterium
CGACGAGCTGGCCGACCGCGTCGCGGTGCTGGACGGCGGCAGGCTGGTCGCCGAGGGCACCCCGGAGGAGCTCAAGCGGCTGGTCCCCGGGGGGCACGTCCGGTTGCAGTTCGCGGAGCAGGACCGGCTCCGGACGGCGTACCGCCTGCTCGACGGCGCGGCGCAGGAGGACGGCGAGGACCTGGTCCTGCGGGTCCCCAACGACGGCAGCATGCGCGCCCTCAAGGCGCTGCTCGACCAGATGGAGAAGGAGCGGATCGACGTGGACAGCCTGTCGGTGCACACGCCCGACCTGGATGACGTGTTCCTCGCCCTGACCGGTGACAGCGCGACGGCGGTGGCCCGATGACGACAGCCGTGGCGACCTACCCGTGGCGCGACTCGACGACGATGGTGCGGCGCAACCTGCGGCGGATGGTGCGCTACCCGTCCATGACCGTGCAGCTCATCGCCATCCCCGTCCTGCTGCTGCTGCTTTTCGTGTACGTCTTCGGGGGCACCCTCGGCGCCGGGCTCGGCTCGCACTCCGGCGGCCGCCGCGAGTACCTCGACTACGTGCTCCCGGCGATCCTCGTGATGACCGTGCTGTCGACCATGATGGGCACCGCCATCTCGGTGGCGATGGACATGACCGAGGGCATCATCGCCCGCTTCCGCACGATGAGCATCGCCCGGGTCTCCGTGCTGACCGGGCACGTCGTCGGCAGCCTCATCCAGACGATGCTCAGCCTCACGGTCGTGCTCGGGGTCGCGGTGCTGATCGGCTTCCGGCCGCACGCGGGCGTCGCCGGCTGGCTGGCGCTGACCGGTCTGCTGGCCTACCTCTCGCTCGCGCTGATCTGGCTGATGGTGGCGCTGGGTCAGGCGGCACCGACCGTGGAGGCCGCGAGCAACCTGCCGATGCCGCTGATCTTCCTGCCGTTCTTCGGCAGCGGTTTCGTGCCCACCGACTCGATGCCCACGGCGGTGCGGTGGTTCGCCGAGTACCAGCCCTTCACGCCGATCATGGAGTCCATCCGTGCACTGCTGCGGGGCGCGCCGGTCGGCAACGACCTCTGGATCGCCCTGGCCTGGTGCACCGGCCTGGCGCTGATCGGTTACGCCTGGTCCCGCAAGCTCTACGACCGGACCGGGTGAGCGGTCAGGTGCGCCCGTAGACGGTGACGACGCAGGCGCTGCCGAGGCCCATGTTGTGCTGCACCGCGACGCGGGCGCCGTCGACCTGGCGCGGCCCAGCGGTGCCGCGCAGCTGCCAGGTGAGCTCGGCGCACTGGGCCAGGCCGGTGGCGCCGAGCGGGTGACCCTTGGAGATCAGGCCGCCGGACGGGTTGACGACCCACCGGCCGCCGTAGGTCACGTCACCCTTCTCCAGCAGCACGTGGCCCTCGCCCTCGGCGCTCAGTCCGAGGGCCTCGTAGGTGAGCAGCTCGTTCGGGGAGAAGCAGTCGTGCACCTCGAGGACCTGGACGTCGCTCGGGCCGAGCCCGGCCTGCTCCCAGACCTGCGCGGCGGCGTGCCGCGTGGTGCCGGTGCCGATCCCGGCGATGGCCGACGGCGGGTCGAACGTGTCGGGGGTGTCGCTGGTCATGGCCTGGGCCAGCACCTCGACGGCGCCGGACGTGGCACCAGAGCGGGACAGTGCGCGCTCGCTCATGAGGACGACCGCCGCAGCCCCGTCGGAGGTGGGGGAGCACTGCAGCTTGGTCAGGGGTGCGCAGACGACCGGCGAGGACTCGACCGCCTCCAGCGGGTAGACGTCGCGGAACTGCGCGTTCGGGTTGTGCTGGGAGTGCCGGTGGTTCTTCTCCCCGACCATCGCGAAGTGCCGCGCGGTCGACCCGAAGCGCGTCATGTGCTCCCGGGCAGCCGCGGCGTAGAGCTGCGGCGTGAGCGGGCCCTCGGCCGGCTCGCGCCCACCGAGCGCGCTGGCGATGTGCGGCTCGACGGGGTTGGCCCGGTCGGTCCACCCGATGCTCAGCGAGCCGCGCTGCATCTTCTCGAAGCCGAGGGCCAGGACGACGTCAGCGGCCCCTGAGGCGACCAGCTGCCGGCCCAGGAACAGCGCCGACGACCCGCTGGCGCAGTTGTTGCTCACGTTGACGATCGGCACGCCGGTCAGGCCGAGGGTCGCCGCCGCCCGCTGTCCGGAGCAGGAGTCGCCGAAGACGTACCCCGCCAGGACCTGCTGGACGTCGGCGAAGCCGATGCCGGCGTCCTGCAGCGCTGCCGTGCCGGCCTCGCGCGCCATCTCCGGGTAGTCGCGGTCGGCTGACGGCTTGCGGAACGGCGTCATCCCGACGCCCGCGACGAAGACCCGGCTCATCAGCTTCTCCAGACGAGGTTGCGGTGGTTTAGCGTGCCTCTGTAGCGTACAGGCAGACGCGTGGTGGGATGACGGGAAGCGCAGGCACCGTGGGCAGGTTCGCAAGGCAGCGGCTCGGTGCTCTGCTGGTCGTGTGGCTGACCCTCACGGCGTGCGGGAGCACCGCCGGACTCACCGGGCAGCGGGCGGCACCGGCGAGCGGCGGGCTGCCCGCGGTGGGGAGCGCGGCGGACGGCCTCGGGACGCAGGCACCGGGACGGGCCGCCGCCGGCCGGGGCGCGTCGGTCTCGGTCGTCGGGTCCGACCGGGGATCGCCCACCGCCTCCGAGGCCGGCGTCGTCGGCGGCGGACCAGCCCCGAGGGCAGTCGGCGGCTCGGCCCCCCGATCCCCGCTGGAGATCGGGCTGCTCATCGTCGACACCGCCGGGTACACCAGGGCCACCGGCGTCGGTGTCAGCCAGTCCAGCTTCTACAAGGCGTCGGTGCACGCTTTCGTGGACGACCTCAACGCCACCGGTGGCGTGGCCGGCCGCAAGCTCGCGCTCGTCGACGCGACGATCGAGGTCACCGCACCCGACCTGGGCAGCCAGTTCCAGGCGGCCTGCGTGCGCTTCACGCAGGACCACCACGTCGGAGCGGTCGTCTACGACGGTGTCCTCTACTACCAGAGCTTCAACGCCTGCCTGACGCGAGCGCAGGTCCCCCTGCTGTTCATGGGGATGGCGGGCGGTTCCGCGATCGGCGACACGACCGACCTCGCCGCGAACCCGGGCATGATCGGCGTGGACTCGGTGAGCATCGACCGGGCGCTCGAGAGCGTGCTGACCAAGTCCCTGGCTGCCGGGTTCCTGCGCAGGGGGAGCGCCCTCGGGGTCTTCGTCGAGGACTGCCCTTACAACCTGCGGGCCTACCAGCGCACCCTCGCACCGCTGGCGGCCCGCGCCGCGCTGAGCATCGTGCGGGTGGACACCGGGTGCGCGCAGGCGGCCTCGGACCAGGGCCAGGTCGTCTCGAGCCTCCAGGGCGCGGCCCTGAAGTTCCGCACCGCCGGCGTCGACACCGTCCTGTTCGTCACCGCCTTCGAGAACGGCTACCTCTACTACTTCGCCGAAGGGGCGGAGAGCCAGGGCTACGCGCCGCAGTACCTGCTGTTCCGCCAGCAGGGCAGCCCCGACGCGATGGGGCAGTACCCGAAGGACCAGCTGCTCCGGATGCGCGGCTTCGGCGGCATGCCGCTGTCGGACCTCACCCGCCCGCCGGCACCGCCACCTGCCCAGGCGGCGGTGCGCGCGACGTGCCTGTCGACGGCCAAGCGGCACGGGATCGCGCCCTCGAGCGACGACCTGCAGCGGCAGTGGTTCTTCACCGCCTGCGACGCCGTGTCCCTGCTGCGCCGTGCCCTCGTGCTGAGCGGCGGCCAGGGCGGCACGCAGCGGCTGGTGGCCGCGGTCGAGCAGCTGGGGTCGCAGTTCGTCAGCGCACTCGACCTGAGCGGGACCACCCGCTTCGGCCCGGGCCGTCATGACGGGATGGAGCTCACGGCCGTGTCCGTGTACCAGCCGTCGTGCGGCTGCTTCACCTACGTGAGCCGGCCGTCGCCGATCGTGTGACGCGCCGACTGGCGTACCTATTTACACTACTGACTGACGCTACGCTGCGCAACGACGACGGAGCGCGGAGGAGACCCGGCATGGCCGCACAGCCCAAGGCCCAGCAGCAGGAGCGGCTGCCGCGCGGCACGCTGGACCGGGCGACGGTGGTGGCCGCCGCTCTCGAGCTCGCCGACCGCGAGGGCCTCGCCGGCGTGACGATGGCCCGGGTCGCCGGCGAGCTGGGCTCGAGCGCGATGTCGCTGTACCGGCACCTGCGCGACAAGGAGGAGCTCCTCGAGGCCATCGCGGAGCTCGCGATGGCCGAGGTCCCGACGCTCGCGCAGGACGGGCGGCCGTGGCGGGTCCGCCTCGAGGAGCTCGCCGTGGGCGTGCGGCAGGCGGTGCTGCGCCACCCCGCGGTCGTGGAGGTGTCCATCGACTACGGCGTCTACGGGCCCGCGGCGACGGCGTTCGGGCTCGACTGCATGGCGCTGCTGCAGGAGGCGGGGTTCGACCAGGACTCGGCGATCCGTGGCTTCATGGCGCTGCGCAACCACATGATCGGCGCGCTGGTCTGGGAGATCTCGCGCTTCCGGCACGGCAGCGAGGAGTTCCAGCGCCAGGAGGTCGAGTCGTTCGTGCGCCACGACACGCCCGCCGACTCGCCCTTGTGGCACTTCAGCAAGGTCGTCGCGGACGACCCCGAGGAGATGTACGCGTTCGGCATCGGCCGGCTCCTCGACGGCTTCGAGGCCGAGCTGCGCCGGACGAGGAAGAAGGGGCGCTGAGCCTCAGGCCCCCGCCACGGAACGGAGCAGCTCCTCCTGGAGGGGGTCCACGCTGGCCTGGTCGGCGTACTCGTCGAAGTGGCTGACACGACCCTCGGCTACCCGGGCCACGACGCAGATCGGGATGCGGAAGTCGGCGCCCCCTCGGGTCGTCCCCGCGAACACGAGCTGCACCACGAACCCGTCATCGGTGCTCGCCTGGTGGCGGACCTCCAGGCTGGAGGAGCGCACGAGCTCCCGCTCCAGGTCGAGCGTGGCGATGAGGTCCTGGGCGGTCCGGGTGCGGTCCCCGAGGTTGCGCCAGGTGGTGGCGTCCGCCGACAGCACCTCGGCCATGGCAGCGCCGTCCAGGTCCCTGAGCGCCTGCACGAAGCGGTCGGCGATGCCGGTCATCCGCAGACCTTCGCCATCACGCGCAGGAAGTTCTCGCCGAGGACCTTGCGGATGTCGTCGTCCGGCCAGCCGCGAGCGACCAGCCCTCGGGTGATGTTCGGGAAGTCGCGGTAGTCGTCGAAGCCGATCAGCTTCTGCGTCGCGTCCGTGCGGTCCTCGGGACGGAACCCGGTCTCGTCGAAGATGGGCTGCAGCACCTCGGTCTGCATCCACTGCGGCGACTGCAGCGGCCAGTCGGTGCCGATGCAGACGCTGTCGATCCCGCCCACCTCGGCGACGTGCTCCACGTGGTCGAGGAAGACGTTGATGTCCACGTCCGGCTCCGGTCCGAGGAAGAACGGCACCGTGACGATGCCGATGACCCCGCCGGTCTGGGCGATCGCACGCAGCGTGTCGTCGTCCTTGCCGCGGGCGTGGGCGTAGACGCCCGCTGCTGCGGTGTGGGAGGCGACGACGGGCGCCTCGGAGACCTCGCAGGCGTCCAGCGTCGTCTGCCGACCGACGTGGCCGGTGTCGACGATGATGCCCAGCTGGTTCATGGCGCGGACGCTCTCGACCCCGAACGTCGAGAGCCCGGCGTTGCCCCGGTCGGTGCACCCGCCGCCCACGCTCGTCATGGTGTTGTAGGTCAGCTGGCACATCCGCAGGCCGAAGTCGTGGTAGGTCGCCAGCGCGTCGAGGTCCCGCCACGGTCCCGTGAGGACCTGAGAGCTCACCAGCCCAGCATGCGTGCCGTTGGCCTTCGCCGTGCGGATGTCGTCGGCCGTGAGCGCCTTCGTCAGCCAGTCGAAGTGGTCGAACTGCAGCTGGGCGAGGGCGAAGCTGAAGTCGCGGACGGCGTCGTCGGCGAGCTCGACCTGCCGGTTCCCGCAGGTGATGCCGCTCTCGTCCCAGTGCTCCTTCACGGCGTCCAGCCGACCGGCGATGGCGAGGCGGATCGGAGCCTCGAGGCTGTCGCGGAAGGCGCGCGTCAGGTCGCGGTGGCTCGCGAACTTGGCGCGCAGCGCCGCGTTCATCTCGTCGTCGTAGACGCGGTGACCCACCGGGCCCTGGAAGAGGGCGTCGATGATGATCGACTCCGCGTGCAGCCTGCGCGCACGCTCCTCCTGCTGCTCGTCGAGCCCGAAGTCGAATGCCCCGAACCTCTCGGTACCCATCGCGGTCGACCGTCCTGTCCTGTGCTGGCGTGTTAGGGTACGCTACTACGCTACGCTAGCGCGGACAACACCTGCCCGGAGGGAGACTCCACTGACCAGCACCGTCCTCAGTGCCTCACCGCCGCTGGCAGACGTGGCACCCGACCTGGCCCAGGTCCTGAAGCGCAGCCAGCTGCTGACGCCGCCGCGGTTCGCGGTGTCGGAGATCCGCTGCGACACGGTGATGGTCCCGATGCGGGACGGTGTCCGGCTGGCGACCGACGTGTACCTCCCTCCGGTGACGCCGGCGCCGGCGGTGGCGATCCGGACGCCGTACAGCCGTGGGGAGGACCGCCAGGTCGGTGCGTACCTGTCGTTGGCGCGGCGGGGGTACGTCGTGGTGGCTCAGGACGTCCGTGGCACCGGTGACAGCGAGCCGGACGTCTGGGACTTCTACGTGCGCGAGCCGGAGGACGGCTACGACCTGGTCGAGTGGGTGACCGGTCAGGAGTGGTTCGACGGGTTCCTGGGTGCCTGCGGCGGGTCGTACGTGGGGCAGACGCAGTGGCAGATGGCCATGCACCCCAGGATGTCGACGATCGTGCCGGACGTGAGCGGTCTCGGGGTGGCGGTGGACACCGCCCGGCTGCACATGTTCCTGGACGCGTACTCGCGGTCGGTGGGCAAGGGCGAGGGCAAGGTCGACGTGCCGTACGCCGAGCTGGAGGGGCACCTGCTGGCGGAGACCCTCGCAGCCGGGTTCTACAACGAGCCGCTCGAGCCGCAGCTGCCCGAGGGGTTGCAGGAGCGCTACCCGGAGCTCGCCGGGCTGTCGCCGGGCGCGACCCGGCGGTGGCTGTGGGAGCGGTACTGCGCGCTCGGCTGCGCGGAACGGGCCGAGCTGGTCAAGGAGCTGACCGGGTCCCCGCACGTGACGATGAGCGACATGGAGTCGCTCCCGTCGGTGTTCGGGCACGGCATCTCCCTGGACCGGCACACCCTGCCGAACCCGGACCCCGACGCGTTGGTGGCCGGGCTGCAGGCGCCGGTGCTGGTCCGGACCGGCTGGTACGACTGGTTCGTCCACGACGCGCTCGCGACCTGGGTGCTGCTGCGCCGCTCGGCGACCGAGCCGGTCCGGTCGGGCAGCCGGCTGCTGATCGCGCCGGCGGCGCACAACATGCCCGGCTACCACGAGGGGATGGCCGAGCACCCCGAGCTGCACCACGCCTACGGCGTCCCGACCAACGTGGAGCTCCTCCACCGCTGGTACAGCACGGTCCGGGAGGGTCGCGTCGAGCAGTGGCCGCGGGTCGTCTACTACCTGATGGGTGCCAACGAGTGGCGCGCCGCGGAGGACTGGCCGGTCCCGGGCGCGCGCGAGGTGGCCCTGTTCCTGCAGCCCGGTGGCGCGCTCAGCACCCAGCAGCCGCCACCGTCCGAGCCCGACCACTTCACCTACGACCCGCAGGACCCGACCCCCACCGTCGGGGGCAGCATCGTGTCGTTCGTCTACCCGCCCGGCAGCGTCGACGTCAGCGCGGTGCAGCAGCGACCCGACGTGCTCACCTACACGACGGGAGTGCTGGAGCGCGACCTCGACGTGGTCGGCCCGGTGCGACTGCTGCTGCACGCGAGCAGCAGCGCGGTCGACACCGACTTCAACGCCCGGCTCAGTGACGTCTTCCCCGACGGTCGGGCGGTCCAGCTGCAGAGCGGGATGCTGCGTGCCCGGTTCCGCGACCTCGACGGCGAGCCGGCGCTGCTCGAGCCCGGCCGCGTCTACGTCTTCGAGATCGACATGTGGGCCACCGCCAACCGGTTCCGGGCCGGCCACCGGCTCCGCCTGGACCTCAGCTCCGCCGACTTCCCGAAGTATGACCGAAACACTAATCTCGGCGGTGCGCCCGGAGCCCCGGTGCCCGCCCACCAGACGATCCACCACGACCCCGACCACCCCTCCCAGCTGCGGCTGTGCGTGCTGGACGGGCCGGACGACCTGCTGAGCGAGGAGTGAGCTGATGGTGGACCTGGCGTCGTTGCGCGACGAGCTCGCCGAGGTGCAGGCCTCGATGTCGGGGTCGGTGGGCGGCTCGGTCGTGGGTGTCGCGGTGGGGAAGGAGCAGGTGTCGGTCGCGCACGGGTGCGCGAACCTCAACACGGGCCAGCCGTTCACGACCGACACCGGGTTCCTCATCGGGTCGGTGACGAAGGTCCTCACGACGACCCTGGTGCTGCGGCTGGTGGAGCGAGGTCAGGTGGACCTCGACGCCTCGGTGACGGACTACCTCCCGGACTTCCGGCTGGCCACCGACGGGCTGGCGAAGCGCATCACCGTGCGGATGCTGCTCAACCACAGCAACGGCCTCGAGGCGCACACGATGGCGCCGACAGCCGTGCGCGGCCGGGACGCGGCCAGGTCGTACGAGCAGCGGTTGGCGGAGACGGCCACGGTGTTCGAGCCGGGCTCGGCAGTGCACTACAGCAACCCCGGGTTCGTGCTGGCCGGCCGGGTGGCGGAGGAGGTCACCGGGCTGCCGTTCGAGCGTGCCGTCGCGCAGGAGGTCTTCGGCCCGTGCGGGATGGCGGACGCGACGGCGGTGCAGACCGAGGCGTTCCTGCGTCGTACGGCGATCGGAGCGCGGGGCAACCCGGACGGCACCCTCCGGGCCACCGAGCTGTTCACACTGCCCGAGTCGATGGGACCGTGCGGGAGCACCCCGATCGCGACGGTGGCGGACATGATCGCGTTCGGCCGCACGCACCTGCGCGCGGGGGTCAGCCCGACCGGCGAGCGGGTGCTGTCGGCCGAGCTGGTGCAGGCGATGCAGACACCCACGATCGACATGCAGACGCCGGCCACGCCGCCGATGGGCCTGGGCTGGTGGCTGGCGCCCATCGCGGGGACGGTGGCGCCGTCGCACGGCGGTGGGTCGCCGGGCGGCAACCACTGGTTCTGCATCCTGCCGGAGCACGACGCCGTGATCGTGTCGTTCGCGACGGGCCCGGGGGCGGGTGCGGTCAACGACGCGCTGCACGCGACCGTGCTGCGGCACCTGACGGGCGACGACGTCGGCCTGCCCTTCGAGCCGGGTCCGTCGGAGGTGGACCCCGACGAGCTGGTCGGCACCTACACGGCGTACCAGCACAAGGCCGTGGTCGAGCGCGGCGAGGGCGACACCCTGGTGGTGTCACGCCGCGACATCGACTGGGACGACGAGCACCGCGAGCTGTTCCGCCGGCAGTGGGGTGCTGTCGAGACGGCCTTCCCACCACTGGTCCTCAAGCCGGTCGGGCACCGGCTGTACGCCCCCGCGGCGCTGCCCCTGGAGGCGCTCGGCGGGCTGGGTGGCCGGTTCAACCTGCACTCCTTCCTCCCGGCCGCGGACGGGCACGACGCCGGCTTCTACTTCGCGATGCTGTTCCACCCGCTCGAAGCGAGGTCGTGACCGTGCTCGTGCACGACTACCTCGACCGCGGCTTCCACCTCGCCCCGGACGCACCGTGCATGGAGGCGCCCGACGGCACCGTCCTCATGACGCACCGGGACCTGCACGACGCCTCCGTGCGGATCGCCGCCCAGCTGGTCGCCGACGGGCTGCAGGTCGGCGACCGGGTCGCGATCTTCAGCCCGAACGACCCGTGGGCCTTCGCCTGCGTCGTCGGCGTGCTGCGTGCCGGTGGGACCTGGACGGCCGTCAACGCCGCCAGTGCCGAGGACGACCTCGTCGCGTTCCTCACGCTCGCCGGGTGCTCCCGGCTGATCTACCACGCGGCGCTCACCGAGCGCGCCGACGGGTTGCTCGCCCGGCTGCCGGAGGTCCGGACCGCCGTGGCGATCGGTGCCGGTCGACCGGGCGACCCGTCCCTCGAGGACTGGCTGCCTCCGACGGGCTCCGCGTTCACCGCTCCCGAGACCAGCCCGAGCTCACCCGCGATGCTGGCCGGAACGGGCGGTACGACGGGGGTGCCGAAGGCGGTCCCGCTGACGCACAAGCAGATCACCGTGATGTGCCTGGCGTTCAACGCCCACCTGCACGAGACGGAGCCGCCGCGGTTCATCTGCGCGGCGCCGATGACCCATGCCGCCGGGGGAGCGGCGTTCCCGGTGCTGGCCGAGGGCGGGTCGGTCATCATCCACCAGGGCGTGGTCCCCGCGGACGTCCTCGAGTCGATCGAGCGCAACCGGGCCAGCCGGATCTACCTGCCTCCGACAGCGCTGTACGCGCTGCTCGCCCACCCCGATGCGCAGAAGCGCGACGTCTCCTCGCTGCAGCACTTCCTCATCGCCTCCTCACCGGTCTCGCCCGACCGGCTCGCCGAGGCCGTGCGCGTCTTCGGCCCGGTGCTGACCCAGGTCTACGGCCAGAGCGAGGCGCCGTTCATCTGCACGGTGCTGTCCCGCGAGGACATCGCCGCGGCCGTCGCGGACGACCGGCTGCAGCGGCGGCTGGCCTCCTGCGGCCGCTCGTCGCTGGTCGCGCGGGTGGAGATCATGGCGGACGACGGCACGCTGCTCGGTCCCGACGAGGAGGGCGAGATCGTCGTCCGGTCCCCGCTCGTCTTCGACGGCTACTGGCAGAACCCGGAGGCCACGGCCGAGACGCGGCGGCCGGGCGGCTGGCACGGCACCGGTGACGTCGGGGTGCGCGACGCGGACGGCTACGTCTACGTCGTCGACCGCAAGAAGGACATGATCATCACCGGCGGTTTCAACGTCTACCCGTCGGAGGTCGAGAAGGTGATCCACACGCTGCCCGAGGTCAACGACTGCGCCGTCATCGGCGTACCCGACGACAAGTGGGGGGAGGCCGTCGTCGCCGTGATCGAGCCCAAGCCGGACGCCACCGTGGATCCTGACGCGGTCCTCGCCGCCTGCAAGAGCGCGCTCGGCTCGGTCAAGACCCCGAAGCAGGTCATCCTCCGCACCCTGCCGCGCTCCGCGGTCGGGAAGGTCCTCAAGCGGGAGCTGCGCGAGGAGTTCTGGGCCGGCCGGGACCGAAGGGTGTGATCGGGTGACGACCGACATCCGCTGGCTGCACGGTGCCACCGTCGTCACGGCAACGGGTGCCGACCCCGCGCCGGCCGGTGTCCTCCTCGAGGGCGACCGGATCGCCCGGGTCGGCGGCTCCGCGCCGGCCGGCGCGGAGGTGATCGACTGCACGGGGCTCACCGTGACACCGGGCCTCATCGACGCGCACGTCCACCTCGGCATGTCCAGCCCGCTGGAGCCGAGCATCAACCACGGGATGTCGGTCGCGGAGGTCGCGGCCGACATCTTCGCCAACTGCACGCAGACCCTGCACGGCGGCTTCACGACCGTGCGCGACTGCGGGGGGATCGATGCCGGGCTGCCCCGGGCGGTCTCCCTCGGCAAGGTCGTGGGGCCGAGGATCCTGCAGTGCGGGCCGATCCACTGCCAGACCGGCGGCCACGGCCACTTCGCCCCCGACTGGGAGCCGACCAGCATGTGGTGCGCGCGCGACATCCCCGGCCTGCGCTCGCTGTCGGTGCTGTGCGACGGGCCGGAGGAGATGCGCAAGAACGTCAGGGAGACCTTCCGGCGCGGCGCGGAGTTCCTGAAGCTGTGCGTCACCGGCGGCGTCATCTCCAAGCACGACAAGCTGACCGACACCCAGTTCACCGTCGAGGAGATCGCCGTCGCCGTCGCCGAGGCTGCCGCCCGCGGCAGCTACGTGACCGTGCACGCCCACAACACGGCCGGCATCCGGAACGCGGTCGAGGCTGGCGTCCTGTGCGTCGAGCACGGCACGGGCATCGACGACGAGACCGCCGCTCTCATGGCGGAGCGAGGGGTGGCGCTCGTGCCGACGCTCGCTGCTGTGGAGGCGGTCGCGGGCAACGCCCTGGGACTTCCTGCCGACATCGCGGAGCGGGCCCTGGCCGTCCGTGCGGCCATGGTCCAGGGGCTGCTCGCTGCCAAGGCCGCAGGTGTGCGGGTCGGCTCCGGATCGGACCTGATCGGGCCGAACCAGGGCCACCGCGGGCAGGAGATCGAGCTGCGCGCCCGGGTCGAGACGCCGATGGAGGCGCTGATCGCCGCGACCCGCACCAACGCCGGCATCCTCGGCCTCGCCGACGAGGTCGGCACGCTGGAGGTCGGCAAGCGCGCCGACATCGTCGCCTTCGCGTCCGACCCCCTCGACAACCCGAAGCTGTTCGGCGACCCCAGCAGCGTGGTGCTCGTGCTCCAGGGCGGGAAGACCGTGAAGGACACCAGGTGATCAGGGTGTGCGTCGCCGGTGCGACCGGCTGGACGGGACGAGCCGTGGCGGAGGCGGTGCTGGCCGACCCCGGGCTGGAGCTGGTCAGCGCGGTCTCCCGCAGCGCGGCCGGACAGGACCTGGGTGCGGCCTGGGGCACAGGTCCGAACGGCGTCCCGGTGCACGGCACGGTCGGCGACGCACTGGGCGGCTGCGACGTGCTGGTCGACTACACGTCGTACGCCGTGATCCGCGAGCACACGCTCGCCGCGGTCGAGCGCGGCGTGCACGTCGTGGTCGGGTCCTCGGGGCTGTCGAAGCAGGACCTCGCCGAGATCGACGAGCGGGCCACCGCCGCCGGGGTGGGGGTGTTCGCGGCGGGGAACTTCTCGATCACCGCGACCCTGATGCAGCTGGCGGCGCTGCTCGTCGCCCCGCACCTGCCGAGCTGGGAGATCGTCGACTACGCCTCGGCGACCAAGCCGGACGCGCCGAGCGGCACCGCCCGCGAGCTGGCCGAGCGGCTCGGCGAGATCAAGCACCCAGTGGTGGACCGTCCGGTCCACGAGACCGGCGGAGCGGTCGAGGCGCGCGGCGCCACCGTGGCCGGGACGCAGGTCCACTCGGTCCGGCTCCCGGGGTACGAGCTGGCGACCGAGCTGGTCTTCGGGCTGCCTCACGAGCGGCTCGTCCTGCGTCAGGAGAGCAGCCACCACCCGGAGCAGTTCGTGCCCGGCACCCTGCTCGCCGTTCACAAGGTCCCGGCGATCACCGGCGTCACCCGCGACCTCGCCGCCCTCCTCCTCTCCTCGTCGGGGGCGTGAGGCTCAGTCGATCGCGTCTGAGTAGACGGGCGGGCGGCGCTCGGCGACAGCGCGCCGGGCCTCGAGCGAGTCGGGGTAGCCGGACAGGCGCCCCGTCATGCGCTGCTCGAACTCGTAGCCGGCCTTGAGGTCCATGAACTCGATGGTGTTGAGGGCCTCCTTGGCGTGGCGCACCGCCTGGCGGCTGTGCCGCGCGATCCTGCCGGCCAGGTCCCGGGCGGCAGCGTCGAGCTGGTCGTCCGGGACGACGTCGGCGACGAGGCCGTAGCCACGCAGCTCCGCGACCGGCACAGGGTCCGCGGTGAGGTACATCCTGCGCACGACGGGTTCGGGCACGAGACGGCGCAGGTGCTTGGCCCCTCCCATCACGCCGACCGAGACCTCAGGGACGGCGAAGCGGGTGCTCTCACCGGCGACGAGGATGTCGCAGGAGGCGGCCAGGCCGATGCCCGACCCGGTGATCATGCCGTGCACGGCGCCGATGACGGGGACGGGGCAGTCGTAGACCGCGTTGAAGGCGTCCCGCACCAGCCGCATCCTGCCGGGGGAGTTGGCGGGGTCCAGGTCGAGGAACTCCTGGAGCTCGTTGCCCGCGCAGAAGTGCTTGCCCCGCCCCCGGAAGACCACGACGCGGACGCCGGGGAGATGCACGTCGAGGAAGGAGAAGCAGTCCCTCAGCTCGTGGTACATCGCCAGGTTGACCGCGTTCACCGGTGGCCGGTCCAGCGTGACGAACGCGACCGGTCCCTCTCGCTCGACGTCGAGGAACTGGAACGACACGGTGCTGGACGTGATGGTCATCGGTGCTCCGTCGGTGAGAGGACCAGGTGGCCCGCGAGCAGGTTCAGCTCGGCCGGCGAGCCGTGCCGGGCCGAGAGCGACAGCGCACGCTTGAGGTAGTGGTGCAGGGGGTGCTCGACCGTGAAGCCCATGCCCCCGAGGACCTGCAGCACGGTCTCGCAGGCCTGGACAGCTGCCGTGCTCGCGCGTGCCTTCGCGGTGGCGGCGAGCAGCGTCGCCTCGCGGTCGTCGACGGTGCCCAGCTCGGTGGCGGCGAAGTCGACGACGTTTGCGAGCGAGCGCGCGGTGACCGCGACACCGGCCAGCAGGTGCTGCACCGCCTGGAAGCTGCCGATGGGGCGGCCGAACTGCTCCCGCGTCAAGGCGTGCTCGACGCCGAACGACAGGACGCGCTCGGTGATGCCGGCGAGGTAGGCCGCGTCGCCGAGCCGGGTCCACGCCCGGAAGCGCGCGGGCAGCTGGGCGTCCGACGAGCGGACCCAGTGACCGTCCTCGAGGGCGCAGTCGAAGGTCACGTGGCCGGTCGGCTGGCAGGGGTCCGCGCCGCGCAGCTGCTCGACGTGCACGCCGGGGTGCGCGGACGGCAGGACGACCAGCCGTTCGCCCTCGTCCGTGACGGCCTGCACGAGCAGCGCCTCGGTCGTGCCGGCGCCCAGCACGCACCGGGCGGTGCCCTGCAGCCTGCCCCCGGTCACCG
>CAMLIA010000110.1 GCA_946479905.1 uncultured Frankiales bacterium
TGGTGGTGGGCGTCGTCACCGCCGGCAACTTCGACGGGACCTTGAAGGCGTTGGGTGTCAACGCCAGCACTGGGGACCAGCGGGCCCAGGTGAGGATCATCGTGAACTACCTCAACGCCCACGGGGGAGTCGCGGGCCACCCCATCCGTCCCGTGTACTACGACACCGACACGGCCTCCAGCCAGCAGGTGAACGGGCAGGCCGCCTGCGCTGCCTTCACCGAGGACAACCACGCGGTCGCCGCCATCGGCGTGGCAGGCATGGACGACACGTACCACGCCTGCGCCGACAAGCGCGGCCTCATCGTCCTGAGCGACAACGACGTGAAGAGCTCGTCGTTCTTCCGGCGCTTCCCGTCGAGCATCGAGATCAGCGAGATGGCGGTCGACCGCAAGTACCGCGACATGGTCTTCGCCCTCAAGGAGATGGGCTTCTTCACCCCGGGCGCCAAGGTGGGACTGGTCTACACCGACGAGCGCAACGACGCCGAGGGCGTCCGCCGGGGGATGAAGCCCGCGTTGGCCGCGATCGGCATCACGCCCACCGAAGAGGCCTCCCTGAGCACGGCCGACACCGGTGGGTACTACTCCCAGCAGTCCTCGGCGATCTTGCGCTTCCGGGCCGCGGGTGTCACCCACGTGCTCTTCGGCTTCGCCGCGGCGTGGACCTTCGCGGAGGAGGCTGACAAGCAGGGCTACTACCCGAAGATGGGGATCGACTCGCGCCAAGCCCCGGGGTTGTTCATGCAGACCGTGAACAACTCGCGGTCTCTCGCGAACGTGTTCGGGGTCGGCTACCTGCCGATCGCCGACGTCGACGCGGCGCGGGACCCCGGGCCGGTCAGCAGCCGAGGGAAGCTGTGCTCCAAGCTCTTCGACGACGCGGGACAGGGATTCGGCACGAACCGGCTCGCGGCTTCGTCTGCTCTCGTCCTCTGCGACGAGCTGTTCTTCCTGAAGGACGCCTTCGCCGGGGCCCCCGACCTGTCGCGAGCCTCCTTCCTCCGCGGCGTTGACGGCCTCGGAGCGCGCTACCAGTCGACCCTGACGTTCGCGACGCGCTTCTCGGCGAACCAGCACGACGGCCCGCAGGCCTACCGGCCGGTGCGGTACAAGGCCCAGTGCAGCTGCTTCGAGTACGTCGGGCCGGTCCGGCCCTTCCGGTAGCCCCGGGGCCTCGCACGCCTTCTGCTGCCTCGACCTCGGACGCCGCTGGGCGCCCGAGCCCCTGATTTCGAAAGAGATGAGCGTTGAGCCTGCATCCCCACACCTGGCCGGCCGAGGAGGTCGAGGAGCTGCATCGGCGGTCCTCCTCGCTGCGCGACGAGCCGGCCGCAGGTCGCTTCGCCAAGGCTTGCGTCGTCGCCTCGACCGGCCCGCTCGGCTCCTATGCCGGACGCAAGGCGCTCGAAGCAGGAGGCACGGCGGTGGACGCTGCCCTCGCGACCGCCTTCACGCAGATCGCGTCGGCCGCGGGCTGCTGGGTCAGCTTTGCCGGGATCTTCTCCCTGGTGCACTACGAGGCGGCGACCGGGAAGGTGACCACGCTCAGCGCCGGCTTCCGCACCTTCGCGGACGAGACCGATGCCGCCACCATCCCGGCGGCTCCGGAGCCGAGCGGCCGGACGGCGCTGGTCCCGGGCTTCTTCGCCGGCGCCTGGGCCGCCCACCAGCGGTACGGCAGGCTGCCCTGGGGCGACCTGCTCACCCCTGCGATCTGGATCACGGACGGCGTGCCGCTCGGGGAGTCCTTGGCAGCACAGCTCGCGATGCGCGAGGGCGTCCTCAGGCGCACTCCCGAGGGTCGGGCCGCGCTGCTGCCGGACGGGACGCTGCCAACGGCAGGCGACACGCTGGTCCAGGCCGAGCTCGGGGCGACGCTGCGCATCGTCGCCGCGGAAGGCATCGAGCACCTCTACCGCGGCCCGTGGGCAGAGCGGTTCGTCGACGTGGTGCGCCGCGAGGGCGGGAAGGCGACGCTGGCGGATCTTGCGTCGTACCAGCCGATCTGGGACGACCCGACAGTCGGCAGCGCGTTCGGGGCGGAGGTGTACGGGGTCGGGCGCACGGACACCGGAGGGGCGGCCCTCATCGAGGGTCTCAAGACGCTCGAGGCCCTCGGGACAGGTGACGTGCAGACCGATCCGGTGGCGCTGCACGAGCTCATCCAGGTGGCGCGGACCAACCACGCCCTCGGTGCCGTACCGCTGGCGGAACGGCTGAGCGACGAGCACGCGCAGCGGATCGCCAAGTCGATCCGCGAGACGGGCAGCGGTCCGCTGCCGTCGACGTTCGTCCCGGGCAGCCACTCCGACTTCGTCGTCGCCGCCGATGCCGAGGGCAATCTGGTGGCGCTCTGCCACTCGATCAACACGGCGGCCTTCGGGTCCACCGGGTTGTTCGTCGACGGCATCTCGATCCCCGACGCGGCGTGCTTCCAGCAGCCCGTGCTCGCCAAGGTCGGACCCGCGGCACCGGTGCCGAACCCGATGAACCCCGCGATCGTGGTGAGGGACGGCCGTGCCGTCCTTGCGAGCTCCTCGATCGGTGCCGGGCTGCTCGAGACGACGCTGACGTGCGTCCATCGTCATCTCGCGCACGGCGTACCGGTAGGTCAGGTGGTCTCAGGTGTCCTCGCCCACGGACCCGACTACGGGACGCCCGTGGGCGACTCCATCAACAACGACGTCGAGGACGAGGGCGGCTCCCGCGACCTGGCCGGTCTCGCTGCTCAGCTCGCCGAGAAGGCAGCCTCCCTCGACGCCGACCCGCTCGACGTGCAGGCGATCCTCATGAAGGGCTTCGCGCAGTCGGTCACGGGACCCGTGGACGCGGAAGCAGTGCGTGCCGCCGGCAGCCGGGTGACCGTGCACGACCCCGACGAGGCCGCCTTCCTGCGCGGCTACTGGGGTGGCATCTCCGTCGACCCGCGGACGGGCGCCCTCGAGGGCGCCCGCACCTCCTTCGTCAACGCGGGGGTCGAAGGGCTTTCGTGAGACTGGTACTCAGGCGCGAGCCGTCCGGGACGAGCACAACGCGAATCATCGGTGAGCGCCACGGTTGTGCAGTCAGCCCCACATGACCGCCGACGTTGCTTGTCGCGTCGCGTGTCAATACCTGGTACGGCTTGACCAGGGCAACTCGAGCGTCTCTGATCACATCGAACTAGTCACGTGGACCGTTCACACCCAAGCTCTGCACGAGTGGTGTGAACGGACAATGCTTTTCGGGGCGCACCGGTGGAACTCTCGTCGGGGCCGCTTTCCGCGGCCGTTCCCGTACCGGCGCCGCGCCGGTCCTGCCGATCCGGAGTTTTCACGTGACCAAGACCTACCGGGTGGCGCGCGTCGCCGCTCTTGCGACGGCGGGCCTGCTGGCCCTGTCCGCCTGCGGGGACAAGGGCGGCGACACGACGTCGCCCGGCTCCACAGGCGGGGACAAGGCCACCGGTACGCCGATCCTCGTCGGCTTCATCAACGACGACACGGGCCCGATCCCCTTGCCCGAGGAGACCACGGGCGCGAAGGCCGCCGCTGCGTACGTGAACAGCCACGGTGGGGTGAACGGGCATCCGATCCAGCTCGTGACCTGCGCGAGCAGCTCCAGCCCGGAGAGCACGATCGCCTGCGCCAACGAGATGATCGAGAAGAAGGTCGTCGCGGTCACCCTCGGCTCCGTGATCGGCGCCGACTCCCTGGCCAAGCCCCTCACGGAGGCCAAGATCGCGATGTGGGGGACGAACGCGTCCGGCGTCCAGCTCTCCTCGAACCCGGCGGTGACGTTCGGCTCGATGCCCAACGCGCTGGTCTTCTCCGGCGTCTGGAAGTTCTTCAACCAGGTGCACACCAAGACCGTCGTCCTCGTCGGTCCGGACGCCGGCAAGGCGACCAAGGACCTGGCCAACAACGTCATCATCCCGAGTGCCAAGGCCGCAGGCCTCGAGCTGTCCTACATCGCCTACAACCCGGCATCGCCGGACTTCGCTGCGGCGATCACCGCAGCGATGAAGAAGAAGGCCGACGGCATCTTCATCAACGGCGGCGAGGCTGACTGCACCAACGCCCTGAAGACGGCCAAGCAGCTCGGGTTCAAGGGCGTCCTGTTCAGTGGCAGCTGCACGCAGTACGCCAAGACCCTCGGGGCGCAGGCGGCAGGCATCTACTCGTTGAACTTCCTCGTGCCGTCGACCGCGGCGAAGACCGCGCCCTCGACCAAGAAGGAGCAGCTCACGCTGTACATGGCAGCGATGAAGTCAGCGGGCGCCGAGGACAAGATCACGACCCCGGCGAACGTCGGCTTCTCCACGGTCATGACTGTCGCGGACATGCTCCGCAAGGTCACCGGCGAGGTGACCGCGACCACGGCGGCCACGGCCATCTCGACCTACGCCGGCGACGTCTTCCTGGCCTCGCCGATCGACTGCACGAAGCGCCCGGTCCCGGGTGGCTCCTGCGGCACGTCCTTCCTGGCCCTGCAGACCGAGGCCGACGGCACCCAGACCGTCGTCAGCGGCGACTTCATCGACGCCACGAAGGCCTGACCCCGTGGACCAGTACCTCCTGTTCGCCCTCCTGGGGATGGGCGCCGGCGCAGTCTTCGCCGGCCTCGGGATGGGTCTTGTCACGGTCTACAAGGGCTCCGGCGTGATCAACTTCGCGCAGGCGAGCCTGGGACTGTGGGGCGCGTTCGTCTTCGACGAGCTGCACAAGACGGGAGATCTGGTCCTGCCAGTCCTGGGGGTGCCGGGGTCCGTCCACCTCGGCACCGCCCTTCCGCTGACCGTTGCCGTTCTTGTGGGCGTCCTCTCGAGCGCGGGGCTCGGGGTGCTCGCCCACCTGCTGGTGTTCCGGCCCCTGCGCCACTCACCGGTGCTGGCGCAGATCATGGCCGCGATCGGCATCCTGACGCTCCTTCAGAGTCTCCTCGTGAGGCGCTTCGGCAGGGACTCGAGGGTCGTCGACGCGATCTTCCCGCAGGACTCCGTGCCGTTCGCGGGGATGGCCTTCCCCCAGGACCGGCTGTGGCTGCTGGGCGCGGTCGTCATCGTGGCGGTCCTGCTCAGCGCCTACTACCGCTGGTCGCTGCTCGGACTCGCGACCCGCGCCGGTGTCGAGGACGAAGTGGCGCTGTCGCTCGCCCGCTGGTCGCCGGACCGGCTGGCAGCGCTCAACTGGGCGATCGGCTGCGGCGTCACCTCGCTCTTCCTCATCCTCGCCAGCCCCATCACCAGCCTGAACCCGGCAAGCGTCGGCCTCCTCGTCGTACCCGGCCTGGCAGCGCTGCTGGTCGGTCGGTTGTCGTCGGTGGCGGTAGCGGCAGCCGCCGGTCTCGGCCTCGGCATCATCCAGGGCGAGCTCGCCCCGCTGCAGCTCGAGAGCTGGTGGCCGCAGCGGCTGCCCAGCGGTGTGACCGACGCCGTGCCCTTCATCGTTGTCGTCATCTCGCTCGTCCTGCTCGGCGACAAGCTGCCGGGCCGCGGCTCCTTGATCCTGTCCAACCTCCCCGAGGTCGTGCGTCGGCCGCTCCGGCTGCGTCGCGTGCTCGCGCTGACAGCCGCGGTCGCTCTGGCGATCCCCCTCCTGGGCACGGCCGCACGCAACGGCCTCATCGCGAGCATGGTGTTCGCGATCATCGCGCTCAGCTTCGTGGTGCTCGTCGGGCTCGTCGGCCAGGTGTCCCTCGGCCAGGCCGCCATCGCCGGCGTCGCGGCATACGCCCTGGCCAAGGTCACCGACGGGCTGCCGTTCCCGGTCAGCGTGCTGCTCGCCGCCGGCGCGGCCGTGGTCGCGGGAGTCGTCATGGGTGCCCCGGCGCTGCGGGTCCGTGGGGCGCAGCTTGCCGTGGTCACCCTCGCCGGCGCGGTCGCCGTCGAGTCGCTGTTCCTGCGCAACGCCACGCCGGAGAGCCTCCAGCTCGACGACCCGAAGCTGTTCGGGCTGGACCTGGCCGTGCAGCGCGGCCACCACCTTGCCCGGCTCCCCTTCACCTACGCGGTCCTCACCATGCTCGTGCTCTGCTGCCTGCTGGTGTCGCGGCTCATCAACGGGTCGGTGGGCCGTCGCTTCCTCGCGGTCCGTTCCAACGAGCGGGCAGCGGCGGCGATCGGCATCGACGTCGCCCGCACCAAGGTGCTCGCCTTCGCGGTCTCGAGCTTCCTCGCCGGGATCGGAGGTGCGCTGCTCGCGCACTCGCGCGGGGCGGTCTCGATCGAGAGCTTCAGCTACTTCGCCGGCATCAGCTTCCTCATCTTCGCCTTCATCGGCGGGATCACGAGCGTCGGCGGGGCCCTGCTCGCGGGTCTCGCCGCCCCGATCGGCCTGTCGTTCGTGCTGCTCGACAGCATCATCGACGTCGCCCCGGTCTACGAGCTGCTCAGCGGCATCCTCATGATCCTCACCGCGATCACGGCGCCACGTGGCGTGGCCGGTCAGCTCGGTGACATCGCAGCACTCGTACGTCGTCGCCGGCCGGCTCCGGTCACGGCACCTGCTCCCGTGACCCGCGGCAAGGCCGTACTCCCACCGATGGACCTGCAGGGAGCAGGCCTGGAGATCACTGGGCTCGGCGTCAGCTACGGCGGTGTCCGTGCCGTCGACAACGTCTCGATGGTGGTGCGTCCCGGCCGGCTGCACGGGCTCATCGGTCCCAATGGTGCCGGCAAGACCAGCACCCTCGATGCCATCACGGGCTTCTGCCGCAGCGACGGCGAGGTGCGCGTCTCCGGCCGCGACATCGGCGCGTTTCCCCCGCACAAGCGCTTCGCCGCCGGGCTGAGCCGCACCTGGCAGTCCACGGAGCTGTTCGTCGACCTCACGGTGCTCGACAACCTGCTCGTCGCCGCCGAGCAGCCCCGCCCGGGCGACCTCGTCCGCGACGTGCTCGGCCGTCCCGCCGTCACCCGCGACGACGCGCTGTGGGCTCTGGACCTGCTCGGCCTCGCGCACCTGGCCTCCGCGCGTCCCGGCACCCTCAGCACCGGCCAGCAGAAGCTGGTCGGCGTTGCTCGGGCGCTCGCGTCCCGACCTGCTGTCCTGCTCTGCGACGAGCCGGCCGCCGGGCTCGACAGCGTCGAGAGCCAAGAGCTCGGCCGCCACCTGCGCGCGGTCGCAGATGCCGGGGTCGCCATCGTCCTCATCGAGCACGACCTGTCCCTCGTGATGGAGGTGTGCGACGACGTGACCGTCCTCGACTTCGGCCGGGTCATCGCGCAGGGCTCGCCGGAGGGCGTCCGTCATGACCCGCTGGTGCTGTCCGCGTACGTCGGCGACAGCGACGCACCGTCCGCCACTGGCGCAGTCCTGAGCGGAGGGGTCGTATGAGTGCCTTGGTGGTGCGAGACCTGTCGGCAGGTCGCAGCGGTGTTCGCGTCGTACGTCATCTCGACCTCGCGGTCGCTGAGGGAGAGGTCGTGGCCCTGCTCGGGCCCAACGGGGCCGGGAAGACGACTGTCCTCGAGACGCTGGGTGGTGTCCTGCCGCTGATCGGTGGCTCGGTCGAGGTAGGTGGCCATCCCGTACGAAACGTCCGGGAAGCCGCTCGTCTCGGCGTCAGCTACCTGCGCGAGGGGCGCGGTCTGTTCACTCAGCTCTCCGTCCACGACAACCTGCGGCTTCGGACGCGGTCACGGGGCGCTGCTTCCGCTGTGCTGCAGCAGGACGAGGTGCTCGCCCCCCTCGCCGACCGGCGCGTCGGCCTGCTGTCCGGCGGCGAGCAGCAGCTGCTCGCCCTCGCCTGCGCCCTGGCAGTACGTCCTCGTCTGCTGCTGATCGACGAGATGACGATGGGCCTGGCCCCTGTCGTCGTAAAGAAGCTCCTCGCGACCGTACGGGCTGCTGCCGCCGACGGTGTCGCCGTGCTCTTCGTCGAGCAGCACGTCCACGCAGCCCTCGACCTCGCTGACCGGGCCCTCGTGCTCCGACGCGGCGAGGTCGTCCTGCAGGGTGCTTGCGAGGACCTTCGTGGACGGCTCGACGAGCTGCACGACAGCTACTTCGACCTGGCTACCGGCGCGGCGCCGTAAAGGGTGTCGTCACACCCGACCAGGGGACGCCACAAGCGCAGGTGCTGCCCGACCTCAGGATCGTCTGCTTCAGCAACTACCCCGACGCACCGCCCGGTCCGCTCGCGGACGACGCCGCCTTCGCCGGGACCATCCCGCCCTTCCGACACCTCCGACTCGATGGCACGTCCAGCTTCGTCTACTGACGGATGCAGGCATAGTGCGCCTGTGGCGCACAGGGCGGGTTCGCCAGGACGAGGCCTGGTGCCCGTGAGTGCTGCCGATGACCTGCGGTGTGAAGGAAAGGAGGGCACACGGTCATCCCGTGTACGTGACCTTGCTGGTGTAGACGAAGCAGGTGCAGTCGTTGTCGAAGATCAGGTCGCGCAGTCCGTGGACGGCGGCGTGGCTGTCCGGCCCCAGTCGAGTCGCCCACGTCGCCGCGGACCTCACGCGCGTGCCCAGCGACTCCAGGCCCAACCGGAGCGCCACGGGGGAAAGCACCCCGTAGCTGTCGATGGCGGCCTTCACGAAGAAGCCGGCGTCACAGCTGCTCTCCATGCTCCATGCGGCGGCCCGACTGCTCGGGGGTTGCCCGTGCTTCTGCATCAGGTTCAGGCAGTACGTCGTGGCAGAGGTCGGCGGGCCCGGGTCCTTGTCGGACGGGACGTCAGCTGCCGGCGTGTAGTTCTCGCTCATGGCGCCGTTGAGCTGGGCTTTGGGAGCGTTCTGTGCGAAGAGGTCAAGCGTGACGACCATGAAGTAGCGGGGGCGGTAGTGCTGTGACTCTGCCCCGTTCATGAAGTTCAGGTCCGAGTTCCCCATGACGTGCGTGATGTGCAGCGTCTGGTAGCGCAGCTGCACGTTCTGCATGCAGCTGGCAGCGCTGATGGTGGACGTGCAGTGGTCGACCGAGTAGGGCTTCAGGCCGTGCCTCGCGAGCTCTCGGACGATGCTCTTCTCCTGGACAGCGCCTTCCTCGTCGTTGCGGACGATGACCCCGATGCGAGTCGGTGCCGTGCCGCCTGCCCGGCCGTTGAACGTGTCCCAGTGCTCGAAGTAGTTGCGCTTCACCAGGCGCTCGGTCGACACCCGGTCGTAGAGCTCTCCGGCCATGGCCCCGAGCTCGAAGTACGACGGGTACCTCTTGTAGACAGCTCCGTAACGCCTAGGCCAGGTGAACCCGGCGTTCACCAACGGCGTGTTCGCCTTGCGGAGGCACTCGAGCAGGTTGTCTGTCACGAGGCCCGGAAGGATCACCGCGAACACCGGGTTGTCCTGCGTCCAGGTCGCGCAGGCAGCCTGATTCGCCGCCCTCGGGTCGGTCGTCAACTCGGCGGTGTTGTAGTCGTGGGCGACGAGCTGGATCTTGCGACCGGCCAGGCCTCCGCGGCGGTTGATGTCGTCAACCACGACCCGCAGCTGAGCCTTGAAGTCTCCACCGTCGAGACCCTTGAGACCGGTTGTGCGGATGAAGGCTCCTTCGTCCTCCGCAGTGGCATAACCCAGCTTCACCGTGGTCCTGGTGAAGCCGCGCCCGGACTCCGCGGCCAGCGCAGCGGGCACCGATGGCTGCTGCGAACCTGGTACGACGGAGCCACCCGTCCCCGCAGCAGCGCCCGTGCCGCTGTCGGCGGACCCGCCCGACGTCCCGCCAGGGAGCGGCGCTCGACCGGGCGTCGATCCCGTCGTGCTGGGCGTCAGGCCGCTGCCATCCGCTGCGGTTCCGGTCGTGGCGAGCCCGCCCGTCGTCGTGCGGGTTGCGGAGACCTGGACGGTCGAACCGCACCCCGCCAGGGCGATGACCGAGAGCCCTGCCAACGCTCGCCGCAGGCTGACCATCGAACACCCCCTTTCACGGAGAGGGGGATGCTAGCCAGGCGTCGGACCACCGGTCAACGGTCTATGGCTGTGTATGTCCTAATCAAGAGGGCCAAAGGGTGGATTCGGCATTCCCCGGTTCGGGGCATCCAGCCTGCGACATCGACCATCCGCCTTGCCGCGCGAGAACCAGGTTCGACCTCGGCGAAGACCCGCTGGTCCTGGGTGAAGCCACCTGCTCGCCCTCGCGGTGCCGTGACCGGCGGCGGTCGGCCTGAACTGTCGCCAGGACAGGACCTTCCGGACGGGAGCGCCGTCTATGCGGGCCTCAGTCGCGACTGACGTGAGACTCCCGGTGCTGGGCCCCCGTGGTGCTCAGCTGTTCAGCTGGTCGACGAGCGCCAGGGGTCGGCCAGTCTGCGCGAAGTCGACGGCGATGAACGTGGGACGCATCCCGCGCTCGGCCTCGCACCTGGTCACGCGTCGCCGCAGAGCGCGGAGGTCGTTGACCTGACGAGCGGCGGACCTGCTCGGTGCGGGGGTCGACACCCAGTTGTTCAGCAGGAACAGCGGCGCTTCTGCGGGCCCGCGGCCCCGCGCGCAGGACAGGTCCGCGACGCTCTTCGCGTCGTACGGCGTCTCGGCCGCGTAGCTGTAGAAGTTCCTCAACCAGCCCGTCGCCGGTCGCGCGTGCTCGGTGAACACGACGAGGCGGCGCCCCTTCCGGACCATGTCGCCAAGGCGCGGCCACGGAGCGCCGTCTGTCGGAGGGGTCGCCAGGAGAGGTCGAAGCCCGGCTGACTCCACCGTGTCGCGGACCTGCTGCTCGGAGACGTGGTCCTCGAGGATGAGGGTGACCACGGCATCGGGGTGCCGGCGCATCCACGTGCCGATCCTCCGGAGCTGGTCGACGGCGGGGTCGGCGCCGCTCTGACAGACCACGTGGCACGTCGGCGACGGGGCCATGCAGATGAACGGCATCAACGAGCTCATCACGATCGCCAAGTACTGGAAGGAGTGGGCCGACCCGCGTCTGGTCGTGGCGGTGCTGCACAACGACGACCTCAACCAGGTCACCTGGGAGCTGCGCGGCATGGCGGGCGAGCCGGAGTTCCTGCCGTCGCAGCAGCTGCCGGACTTCCCCTACGCCGGGTACGCCGAGAGCCTCGGCATGCTGGGGGTGAAGGTCGAGGACCCCGCGGGCGTCACCGACGCGTGGCAGCGTGCGCTGGCGGCAGACCGTCCCGTGCTGCTCGAGTTCGTCACCGACCCGGCCGTGCCACCCATCCCTCCCCACGCCACGCTCGCGCAGATGGTGGCGGCCGCCGAGTCGGTCATCCGCGGCGATGCCGACCGCTGGGACGTGGTGAAGGAGGGCATCAAGACCAAGGCGCAGGAGTTCCTGCCCGGGACCAAGGGGTAGGACGGCCATGGGCCTGCGGACCACGCACGGATCGACCACCCACCACGGCATCGACCGGGTGCTGCACAACATCGAGACCGGCCGGTTCGAACGGTCGCTGTCGGCGCTGACCGGTGTCGGCGCGCTCGTCACGGCCGCGGAGATCTGGTTCGAGCACGACAAGGCCAGCTTCGGCAACCGCATGATGTACGTCCCGGTCGCCCTGGGGCCGGTCGGCTTCGCCGCCGGCGTCGCGGGCGCGTTCAGCAGGCGCGCCGCGAAGACCGTCCTGCCGGTGGCCTCGACCGCGATCGTCGCCAACGGACTGCAGGGGACGTACCTGCACGCCCGCGGCATCGCGCAGAAGCCCGGCGGCTGGCGGCTCGCCCGCTACAACATGGAGATGGGACCGCCGCTGCTCGCGCCGCTGCTGGTCACGATGGTGGGCGGGATGGGGCTGCTCGCTGCGATCCTGCGGCGCGAGGGCAGCTGAGGTGGGCCCCGTCAGCGGGCCGCACCGCATCCCCGCGCCGGGGGCGCGTGAGGCGGACCGCTTCCCCGGCTACGACGTGCTGGACCAGCAGCCCACCTGGGATCCCGTGACGTCCGGCGTGGTCCTGCGGCGCCTCGGCCGGGCGCCGGACGTGCGGTTCTTCGACCTGCGCGAGCAGGCGGTCGCGGGAGCGCTGTTCGACCAGCTGCTGGACCAGCACGAAGAGCCTCGGGTGCCCGTCCTGGAGCTCGTCGACGCGCGACTGTCGGAGGGGCAGGGCGACGGCTGGTACCACGAGGACCTCCCGCCCGACCCGGCGGCGTGGAAGCGCACGCTGGCGCTGCTCGACGAGGAGGCCCGCAACCTGCTCGGGACCGGCTTCGTCGAGTGCCCCCTCGACGACCGGGCCGTCGTGCTGCAGGTCGTCCAGGACCACGCCCGGGCCGGCGAGGACTGGCAGGGGCTGCCGGCGAAGTGGGTGTGGAGCCTGTGGACCCGCTACGCCGCCACCGCCTTCTACAGCCACCCCTGGGCCTGGAACGAGATCGGCTTCGGCGGCCCGGCCTACCCGCGCGGGTACAAGAACAGCGGGATCGGCCGCCGGGAGCGGTGGGAGGTCGCCGACGCCGACCCGACGGACCCACGCGGCTGGGGCAGCGCCCAGGAGCGAGCCCGCAAGCAGCGCGCCGCCGAGCTCAGGGAGGGCCCCTCCCGATGAGCGTCCGCGACCGCAACGCGAGCGCGTGGCTGCTCCCGAACGACGGCACCCGCACCGACCACGCGCAACGGCACGACATGCGTCGGTACGACGACACCGACGAGCTCGACCTGGTCGTCGTGGGCTGCGGCGCCGGAGGCAGCGTCCTGCTGCAGCGGATGGCGCGTGCCGGCTGGCGGGTCGCGGCACTGGACGCGGGGCCCTTCTGGGACCCCGACCGGGACTGGGTCAGCGACGAGGCGGGCTCGCACCACCTGTTCTGGAACGAGCCCCGCGTCATCGGCGGCCACGACCCCGTACCGCTGGGGTCCAACAACTCCGGCCGCGGGGTGGGCGGCTCGATGGTGCACTACGCCGGGTACACGCCGCGGTTCCACCCGTCCGACTTCTCGACCCTGACCGACGACGGGGTCGGCGCGGACTGGCCGATCGGGTACGCCGACCTCCAGCCGCACTACGCGCAGCTGGAGCAGGAGCTGCCGGTGGCGGGGCAGGACTGGCCGTGGGGCGACCCGCACAGCTACCCGATGACGGCCCACCCTGTCGGCGGGACCGGCGAGGTGTTCCTGCGCGGCGCGCTGGCGGCGGGGATCGACGCGCGGGTGGGTCCGGTCGCCATCACCAACGGCAGGTTCGGGAACCGTCCGCACTGCATCTACCGCGGCTTCTGCCTCCAAGGCTGCAAGGTCAACGCCAAGGCCTCGCCGCTCATCACGCACATCCCCGACGCCCTCGCGCACGGCGCCGAGGTGCGACCCGACAGCATGGTCACGCGCGTCGCCGTCGACGAGCGCAGCGGACTGGCGACGGGCGTGCACTACATCAGGGACGGCGTCGAGCGGTTCCAGCGCGCGCGGCACGTCGCGGTCGCCGGCTACTCGATCGAGACCCCTCGCCTGCTCCTCAACAGCACCTCACGGCGCTTCCCCGAAGGCCTGTGCAACGAGTTCGACCAGGTGGGGCGCTACGTCATGGTGCAGGGCGCGCCGCAGACCGCGGGCAGGTTCCGCGACGAGATCAGGGGCTACAAGGCCCCGCCGCCGGAGGTGTCGACGGAGGCCTTCTACGAGACCGACCCCAGCAAGCCGTACAAGCGCGGCTACTCCATCCAGACCGTCGGTCCGCTGCCCATCGCCTATGCCGAGCACGTCATGGCCCAGGGCCACTGGGGGCCGGTGCTGCGCGAGTACATGCGCGACTACGTCCACTGGGCCACCCTGGGTGCGCTCTGCGAGCTGCTGCCGCAAGCCGACAACCGCGTCACGCTCGCGGCCGAGACCGACCGGTACGGCCTCCCGATCGCGCACTTCTCCTACAACCAGTGCGACAACGACCGCGAGCTCATCAAGGCCGCGACCGCCACGATGACCACCATCCTGGAGGCGGCCGGGGCGGAGGAGACGATCACCATCGACCGGTACGCCCACCTGGTCGGGGGTTGCCGCATGGCGGCCGACGAGCGCAGCGGCGTCATCGACAGCGAGCAGCGCAGCTTCGCCGTCCGCAACCTGCTGATCACCGACGGCAGCGCCCTGCCGACCCAGGGGGCGGCGAACCCCGCCCTCACCATCATGTCCCTGGCCTCCCGCGTCGCCGAGCGCCTCGTCGCCGGAGCTCGGCTCGGGTCGCGGGCATGACACGCGACGCGCCCGTCGTCGAGAGCCTGCGGACCCGGGTGCTCACCATCCCCACCGACGGCGCCGAAGCCGACGGGACCCTTGCCTGGGACCGCACCACGATGGTCCTCGTCGAGGCCCGCAGCTGCGGGGTCATCGGTGTGGGCTACAGCTACACCGGCGCCGCCGCCGCGGACATCGTTGACGGGGTGCTCAAGGACCTGGTCGTCGGCGCCTCGGCCTGGTCCGTCGCCGGGGTCAGCGCAGCCATGGACCGGGCGGTGCGCAACCTCGGGCGGCCCGGAGTCGTCGCGTGCGCGATCAGCGCCGTCGACACCGCCCTGTGGGACCTGAAGGCCCGGCTCCTCGACCTCCCGCTCGCCGATCTCCTGGGTCGCGTCAGGGACGAGGTGCCGGTGTACGGAAGCGGTGGGTTCACCACCTACGACGAGGCGCAGCTCAGTGCTCAGGTCACCGGATGGCTGCAGCAAGGCATCGACCGGGTCAAGATCAAGATCGGGGAGTCGTTCGGCTCCGACGTCGACCGGGACCTGCGGCGCACGGCCCAGGTGC
>CAMLIA010000111.1 GCA_946479905.1 uncultured Frankiales bacterium
TGGGAGGGCGAGATCCCCGGCCGGGAGCGGGTGCGTGTCATCTGCGCCGGTGCCCCGCCGCCCTCCCGCACGATCGCCCGGATCGAGGAGGAGCTCGGCTGGGAGTTCCTGCAGATCTACGGCCTCACCGAGACGTCACCGCTGCTGACCATCAACCGGCGGCGGGCCGAGGAGGACGCGCTGCCGATGTCCGAGGCCGCGCCGCGGCTGTCCCGGGCCGGGACGCCGGCCATCGGCGTACGCATCAAGATCAGCGAGCAGGGCGAGGTGCTGGCCCGGTCCAACGTCGTGCTGGACGGCTACTGGGAGCAGCCCGAGGCCACCGCGGACGCGCTCGAGGGCGGCTGGTTCCACACCGGTGACGGCGGCAGCCTGGACGAGGAGGGGTACGTCACCATCTCCGACCGCCGCAAGGACGTCATCATCACCGGCGGCGAGAACGTGTCGTCCATCGAGGTGGAGGACTGCCTGTTCTCCCACGAGGCCGTCTCCGAGGTCGCTGTCATCGGGGTCCCCAGCGAGAAGTGGGGCGAGACCATCAAGGCCCTCGTCGTGCTGGCCCCCGGGGCGACCGCCACCGAGCAGGACCTCATCGCGCACTGCAAGGCACGACTGGCCGGCTACAAGGCCCCGACCTCGGTCGAGTTCCGGCCCGAGATCCCGCGTACGGCCACCGGCAAGGTGCAGAAGTTCAAGCTGCGCGAGGAGTACTGGAAGGGCTACGACCGCCAGATCAACTGAGGTTGGCGGAAAGTCGGCGGCGAAGTGTCGTCGGCGTTCCCTAGGGTGGCCCGGTGACGCGTCGGGGATGGCTGCTGTTCGGCGCGATGGGCTTCCTGTGGGGGATCCCGTACCTCCTCATCAAGGTCGCGGTCGAGGACCTGTCGCCGCCCGTGATCGTGCTGGTCCGCACCGGCATCGGCGCCCTGGTGCTGCTGCCGATCGCGGCCGCCCGGGGGTACCTGCGACCGCTGCTGCCGCTGTGGCACTGGCTGCTGCTGTTCACCGCTCTCGAGATCGCCGGCCCGTGGCTGCTGCTGACCGACGCCGAGACCCAGCTGTCGAGCTCGCTGGCGGGGCTGCTCATCGCGGCGGTGCCGCTGGTCAGCGCGCTGGCCTCCCAGCTGCTCGGCTCCGAGGACCGCCTGGACTCCCGTCGCCTGCTGGGGCTGGGCGTGGGCATGTCAGGTGTCGCGGTGCTGCTGGGCCTCGACCTCGGCGGTCAGGTCGGCGCCGCCGTCGAGATCGCCCTGGTCGTCCTCGGCTACGGCACCGCGCCGCAGATCATCATCCGCAAGTTCGCCCACCTGCCCTCGCTGGCGATCATCTCGTCCTCGCTCGCGCTGACCGCCCTGTTCTGCGCGCCCTTCGCCGCGGTCTCGTGGCCGTCGCAGCTGCCCTCGGCGAAGGTCATGTGGTCGCTCGCCGGGCTGGCCATCGCGTGCACGGTGGTCGCGTTCCTCGTGTTCTTCGCGCTGATCGCCGAGGCCGGCCCCAACCGGGCGACGGTCATCACGTTCGTCAACCCGGCCGTGGCGCTCGTGCTCGGCGTGCTGCTCCTGGACGAGAGGTTCACGCTGGGCATCGCGGTCGGCTTCCCGCTGATCCTGCTCGGCTGCTACCTCGCGACCCGCCGCTCTGACGTCCCTCAGCCGATCCCGGCCGTGGCCGAGGCCTGATCACCGTACGCTCGACCCGTGATCGAGTTCCGCCCGCTCGCCGAGGGCGACCTGGAGCTGCTGGCGGAGTGGTTCCGCGCCCCGCACGTCGCGCGCTGGTGGCGGGACGAGACCGCCGAGAAGTACCTGCCGGCGATCCACGGCACCGACCCGACCGTCGTGCTCGTCGCCGTCTACGACAAGCGGCCGCTGGGGCTCGCGCAGTGGTACCGCTGGGACGACAACGCCGACTCCAGGGACCGCTACGGCATCCCGGGCGGCACCGTCGGGATCGACTACCTCATCGGGCACCCGCACGACTGCGAGCGGGGGCTCGGGACCGCCCTGGTCGCGGCGCTGCTGGAGCAGACGCCGGCCGTCCCGGTGTGGGTCACCCCGGAGGAGGCCAACCAGCCGTCCTGCCGGGTGCTCGAGAAGAACGGCTTCGAGCTGATGGCCGTGAAGCAGTGCGACATCCCCGAGGAGCCCGACGCGGGGCCGACCGCGCTCTACCGGCTGCAGCGCTGAGTGAGAATGGACCCGTGAGCACGCAGCTGGCGGTCGAGGGCAGGGCGCTGAGCACGCGCGCGAAGGTGCTCATCGGCGCCGGCGCCGCGATCGTGCTGTTCGGGATGCTGGTCGCCGGCTTCAACATCCTGCTCAGCCCGCCGAACCTGGTCGAGGTCGTCACGATGACGCAGGACGCCACGCAGGAGGACCGCCAGGCGCTCAAGGACGCCTGCGGGCAGCTGCCCGGGATCACCGTCGTCAAGGACCAGGGCGACCCGTCTCCCGAGATCCAGGGCAGGTTCCCGGTCCGCTTCGACATCGGGCACGCCTCGACCAAGCAGCGGATCGCGCTGGAGTCCTGCATCAACGAGCACGGCTCCAAGGTCCGCGGCTTCCTCGCCGAGGGCGACAACTAGCAGCTCGCGGCGAGCCAGGCGTTCAGGGGGACGAAGGACTTCCACGCCTTCACCACCTCGGCCTTGGCCTTCGGGGTGTGCAGCCACTCCGCCGGCGGGTGGTCGACCCAGCTGATGAGCGACTTGTGCCGCAGCAGGTCCGCGCGCGGGTGCTCGGCGTCCCACGGCTTGGGTACGCGCTTGAGCTGGTCACCGCCGACCTCGTACCCCTTCTTGCGGAGGCCCGCCAGGATGCGGGCGAGCTCCTCCCCGCCCGGCCCGGCGATCGACTCGCGCAGCCGCTTCACCTGCTCGGGTGAGGGCGAGAACATGCCGCCGCCGACGTGCAGGCCGTGCGCGTCGATGCCGACGTAGAAGCCCTGGTCGCCGGCGTGCACCACGGCGTACTGCCGGGTCTTGTAGGGCGTCTTGTCCTTCGAGAACCGCACGTCGCGGTAGGGCCGGAACATCTTGGCCTCGCCGAACGCCGGCGCGGCCTCGGCGAGCAGCTCCTTCATCGGGGCGGCCACGCACTCGTCGTACACGCTCTTGTGATCGGTCCAGTAGGCCTTGCTGTTGTCCGCCTCGAGTCCCTCGTAGAACTCGATCGCCTCTTCCGGGAAGCCGAGGAACGCCATGAGCGCACACTAGGCTGCCCGAGTGGATCTTGAGCGCCTGCAGGTGCGGGCCTACAACGCGCTGCCGGACGCGCTCAAGACGACCGCGATCCGGCTCGGCACGCCGAACTTCACGGTCGGCTCGCTCGCCTGGCTGACCGACGACGGGTCGCGCGTGCTGCTCGCCCGGCCCAGCTACCGCGAGGGCTGGCTGCCGACGGGCGGCTTCCTGCGCAAGGGCGAGACCCCGCTCGAGACCGTCACCCGCGAGGTGACGGAGGAGCTCGGTGTCGAGGCCCGCATAGAGCCGCACCACAGGGTGGCCTTCGACGTGGAGCGTCGCGGCGTGACCTTCATCAGCGTCGGCGTCGTGCCGGCCGACGCGCAGCTCGTCCTGAGCCCCGAGGTGCTGGAGGCCCGGTGGTTCCCGCTCGACGCGATGCCGGCGTTCCCCGCGGACTTCACCGAGGGCTTCGAGCAGGCTGACCGGGACGCGATCGCAAGGGTTCGGTAAGGGTCCACCGCAGCGCGTCGATCAGCCCCGATCATGGACGGGTGACCGACAAGGGGCTGGTGCTCGTCGTGGAGGACGAGCCGGCGATCGCCGAGCTGCAGCGGCTCTACCTGACCCGCGAGGGGTACGGCGTGCACCTCGCCCGCGACGGCGCCGAGGGGCTCGCCGCGGCCCGCCGCCTCAAGCCGGTCGCCGTCGTGCTCGACGTCGGGCTGCCCACGATGGACGGCACCGAGGTCTGCAAGGCGCTGCGCGACGAGGGCGACTGGGTGCCGGTGCTGTTCGTGACGGCACGGGACGACGAGGTCGACCGGATCCTGGGCCTCGAGCTCGGCGCCGACGACTACCTCACGAAGCCGTTCAGCCCGCGCGAGCTCGTGAGCCGGGTCCGCGCCGTGCTGCGCCGCACGCAGGGTCACGTCGCGCAGCCGCCCTTGACGCTGGGACCGATCCGGGTGGACCTGGAGACGCGCGAGGTCGAGGTGGACGGCGAGCCGGTCGCGCTCACGGTCACGGAGTTCGACCTGCTGGTGGCGCTGCTGCGCCGACCCGGACGCGTGCTGAGCCGCGACCAGCTGCTGTCCCAGGTGTGGGGGTACGAAGCCGCCGCGGGCACCCGCACCGTCGACGTCCACGTGGGTCAGGTGCGCCAGAAGCTCGGTGCCGCAGGCGATCTCATCCGGACCGTCCGTGGCGTGGGCTACGCCACCGCGAAGCTGTGAGCATGCGCCGTCGGATCGCGGCGAGCACGGTGCTGGCGGCCCTTGTCGGCCTGCTCGCAGCCGGGCTCGTGTCCGTCGGGCTGGTGCGCTCCTCCTACGACGCGCAGGCCAAGGCCAACCTGCACACCCAGGCGCAGCTGCTCGCGAGGGCGCTCGACAACGGACGGGCCGTGCCGGCGCGACGGCTGAAGCCGCTGCTGCTGAGGTACGTGCGGGTGTCCGCCGACGGCACCGGTGTCGGGGTGCGGCTGCTCACCGATGCGGAGCGGTCAGCCGCTCAGCAGGGCCTGCCGCTGCAGGCGACCCGCCGGCTCGAGGGGCAGCGGGTCCTCGTCGACGTCGAGCCGATCGAGTCCGGCGGCGGGGTGGTCGTGTTCCAGCGGCAGAGCGAGGCCCGCGCGGTCACGACGCACGTCTACCGACGGCTCGCGGTCGCCTCGTTCGTCGGGCTGGGTGTCGCGGTGCTGCTCGGTGTCGCCCTGGCCCGGCGGCTGTCCACGCCGCTGGCCCGGGCGGCCGAGGGGGCGCACCGGCTGGCCGCCGGGGAGCGCACCGTCCGGTTGCCGGAGGACGGCCCCGACGAGGTCGCCGAGGTGTCGCGCAGCATCAACGCGCTCGCCCAGGCGCTCGGCCGCAGTGAGAGCCGCGAGCGCGACTTCCTGCTCTCGGTGAGCCATGAGCTGAAGACGCCGCTCACGGGCATCCGTGGCTTCGCCGAGGCGCTCACCGAGGGCGTCGCCGACCCGGTCGAGGCAGGCCGCACGATCGAGGCCGAGGCCGGTCGGATGCAGCGGCTGGTGGCCGACCTGCTGGACCTGGCACGAGCCGGCTCCGACGACTTCCGGGTGGACCTCGCCCCGACCGATCTCGTCACCCTCGTCGTGGACGCCACCACCGTCTGGTCCAGGCGGTGCGCCGACGTCGGGGTGGAGCTGCGGACCGAGCTGCCGGCGACCGCTGTCGTGCTGACCGACGGCGGCCGGGTCCGGCAGGTGCTCGACGGTCTGCTCGAGAACGCCCTGCGGGTCACGCCCGCCGGCTGCCCGATCGTCGTCGCCGTCCGCGGCGGGACCCTCGAGGTCCGCGACGGCGGCCCGGGCCTCACCGAGGAGGACCTGCCGGTGGCCTTCGACCGCTCGGTGCTCTACGAGCGGTACAAGGGGGTCCGGCAGGTCGGGACCGGCCTCGGCCTGGCCCTCGTCGCGTCCCTGGTGCGCCGGCTGGGCGGCACCGTCGAAGCAGGCCACGCCCCCGAGGGCGGGGCCCGCTTCGCCGTACACCTCCCCGGCTCGCCCTAGTGGCGCTCGACGGTGAACGGGACGCTCGTCGGGTGGGCGCGGTCCTTGCCCAGGTAGACCCGGTTCGGGGGCAGCTGCTGGCCGTCGACCTTGACGTCGACCGTGAGCTGCTGGGAGCACTCGGCCTGGAAGTCGAAGCCGTCCAGCCCGCCGTAGTTGGTGAGCCGGAAGCTCATCAGCCGGCCGTCTGCGGACTCGGCGACCGCGTCGCCGCGCTCGAGCCGGAAGGTCCGGTAGTGGCTGATGCCCGACGACGCCCTGATGGTGCCGGTGACGGTGATCTTGCCCTTGCTGGCGTGCGTGATCCGGAAGCCCCAGCCGTTGGTGCCGTGGTACAGGTAGGCGACGCCGCGCTGACCCGCCTGCACCATCGGGTTGCCCTGCACGACGGCGGGCAGCCGGCCGCAGTCCGCGGCCGCGGCGCTGGGGGTCACGGCGGCGAGCGGTGCGGCGGCCAGCGCCGCCACGAGAAGCGTCTTCATGACGATGTGCTCCGTCCCGACCGCGCTCTGCGGTCTCGACGCCAGACGGTCCCCGGGCACGATGAGGGGACGTCCAGGAGCGTGTAAGCGTTGCGTCAGGCCCGGGCGTCGACCTGCCGGAGGCCGCGCCGGATGTTGCGGGTCAGGCCGGCCTTGACGACGAGGTCGGCCAGCGGCACCTCGGAGCCCAGCCGGATCTCGTAGTCGAGGTGGGTACCGCCGGCCGGCGTGGACGTGAAGCGCATCACACCCTCGTGGTCGCGGATCGGACGGCCGCCCTGCGTGATGCGGTAGCGGATCAGGGCGTTCGGCACCGCTTCGACGACGGTCTCCTGCAGCGAGGGCAGCGGGCCGATCTTGAGACGCCGCACCGAACCGACGCCGTTGCGCTCGGTGTCGCCGTCCTTGAGGCGCGTGATGGTGGCCCCGAAGAGCGGCCCGAGGTTCTCGTGCTCGGACAAGTAGGCGTAAACCCGGTCAACCGGGAGGGCGAAGTCGTGCTCGACGTGGACGGTCTTCATGGGCAGAGAGGAAACCACGTCCCGCTGCCGAACTGTTCCAGCCGTGAGACGCCTGCTGCTCGCCCTCGCCCTCGTGCTCGCCGGTCTGTCGGCCGTCGCGCGCGCCGGCACGCCCCCGACGCAGCTGCTGGCGGGCGCCGCGACCGTCGACGCCACGTGGCACGTGGGTGCCAGCGCCGGTCAGTACGCCAGCACCGCCTCACCCCAGGACGAGTGGGACCCGAACGTCCAGAGCGTCAAGAACGCCTCGTCGTACGGCGTGGCCTCGCGGTTGTCCGTGCGCGCGCTCGTCCTGGCCAACCCGGGCAGCTACCCGGTCGCCCTCGTCAAGGACGACAACTACCTGTCGCAGGACATGCTCGTGCGCCGGGCCGCGCAGATCCTCGCCGACCGCGGCAGCAAGGTCACCTACGAGCACCTGCTCGTCAGCGCGACGCACGACCACAACTCGCCGTACTACTCGACGCCTGCGGCCGGGGTCTGGCTGTTCCAGGACGCCATGGACCTGCGGATGCTCGAGTACCAGGCGCGGGCGATCGCGACAGCCGTCCAGACCGCGGAGAAGCGGATGCGCCCCGCGCGGCTCGGTGCCGTCGTCATGCCGTTCAGCACCTTCCAGGGCAACATCGCCGGTGCCGGCATCGGTGAGGACGGCGCTCCGGTCGGGTACCCGTTGCAGGAGAACGACCACGGCGCCACCGTCATCCGGGTCGACGGCACGGACGGCCGGCCGATCGCGACCTACGCGAACTACGCCGAGCACGGCGAGTCCCTCGACGGCTACGACCTCATCAGCGGTGACTGGGTCGCGCCCTTCGAGCGGTACGTCGACCGCGCCACCGGGGCGCCCGTCGTGTTCAGCCAGGGCTCCGTGGGCTCGGCCGAGGGGCCGTACGAGCACGCCTACCCGAAGGGGAAGGCGCCGCTGACGAAGGACGGGGTGCCCGCGATCTGGGCGCACCTCGGCTACGCACAGGCGGAGCGCGGTGCGCACCTGCTGGCCGAGGCGGTCATCGCCGGCTGGCGCTCGGCCCGGATGTCATCGGACGTCAAGGTGGCGATGCTGACCCACTGGGTGCCCGGCCCGGTCTCGCACCCCTACCCGTCCGTCTCGAACTGCCGGACCGGGCAGTCCGTCGACGGCGACCCCGGTGCACCGGTGCTCGGCCTGCCGGACTGCGAGCGCGCCTCGGACGCGTTCGGCCAGTCGGTGCCGGCGGACGGGCTGTACGACGCGTTGCGCCGCAGCGGTCTGCCGATCCCTGCGAACTACGACGCCACCTCCTTCGGGTCGGTGGAGGAGAACGCCCGGCTCAAGCTGCAGGCGGTCCGGCTGGGCAGCGTGCTGCTCGCGTCGTGCGCCTGCGAGCCGCAGAGCGACCTCATCAAGGCCCTCGAGACGCGCACCGACCGGGCGCAGGGCAACCGCTGGAACGGGTTCGACGTGGCGTCGCAGAAGGCGGTCGACGGCGCCTGGCCCGGCCGGTCGGTGCGGGCGTGCTTCAAGGTCGCCAAGGGCTACAGCTGCCCCGACCCGCGCGACTACACCGGAGCGGCCCGCACCGTCGTACCGGCCGGTGCCTTCGCGCACATGGAGGCCGAGATCAACAACCCGGCCGACGGCTGGGACGACCCGTCCTACGCCGCGCAGGCGGGCGCGGAGCCCACGGATCCGCAGCAGATCAAGGGCAACTTCACGTCGCACGAGCTGCCGGCCCGGTGCGGCTACGCGGTCTCGGTCGGGCTCGGCCACACCGGCGACTACAACGGCTACACGGTCTCCTACCGGGAGTACATGAGCCGCGACGCCTACCGGAAGGCGCTCACGGCCTACGGCCCGCACACCGCGGACTACATGGTGACCAGGCTGATGGCGATGGCGTCCGCGCTGTCGTGCGGCGCCCCGGTCCCCGACGAGCCGCTGCAGGCTGCGGCGGCGGCCGACGAGGCCCGGCAGGACGCCGAGGCGCGCGCCCTGGGGCGGCTGGGCTCGGCCTACCTCGACGGCTGGGTCGCGCAGCTGCCGGACTCGGCCGGTCCTGCCAAGCCCCTGGCGCAGCCGCGGTCGCTCCAGCGGTTCGGTGCCGCGACCTTCCGGTGGGTCGGCGGCGACAACTTCACCGACGACCCGACCGTGACCGTGGAGCGTCGCCTCGGCTCCCGGTGGGTGCGCTACGCCGACCAGAGCGGCGAGGTGCAGGTCGTCCTCGACCAGCCCGGCGGCCTGGCCGCGTCGGCCGTCGCGGAACGGTCCGGCGGTCAGCGCTGGACCTGGACCGCGTCGTTCGAGGCCTACGACGCGTTCCCGCGGACGACGATCGCCGGCGGTCAGGTGCCCGACGGGTCCTACCGGTTCGTCGTGCACGGCCGCATCAAGACGGGTGGGAGCCAGAAGGCGTACACCCTTGTCTCCCAGCCCTTCTCGGTCTCGCGGTTCACCGGCCTGACCGGCCGGGTCGAGCGGTCGGGGACGCAGGTGCGGTTCGTGCCGGCTGCCTACCCCCGGACCTACCGGTCGCCCATCAGCTTCCTCGGCGACGACAAGGGCGGGCTGCCGGGCGCCGGCTCGGTGATCTGCAAGACGTGCACGTTCCGGCCGTGGGCCGTGCACCCACTGCTCGCCCGGGTCGTCTGGACCACGTCGACCGGCCGTCACCTCGTCGGCTCGGCCGTGACCCTGCGGCCGGGGGAGACCGCCTGGATCGCGCCCGGCGGCCTGACCGACTCCTACGGCGAGACCAACGGCTCGCGGATCAGCTGAGCACGGCCAGGGGTCGCAAGACGGCCCCGGTGGGTCATCGGCGAGGGCGATGTCGCGACCCCTGGCACCGTGAGGGGCGGATCAGGTGAGGCAGGCCGTCATGGCGGCGATCATCAGCGGTACGTCGACGGCGGACGCGAGCTCCCGGCAGCTGTGCATCGCGAGCATCGGGTTGCCGACGTCGACCGTGGCGATGCCGATGCGGGTCGCGGTCAGCGGTCCGATGGTGCTGCCGCACGGCAGGTCGGCGCGCGTGACGAAGTGCTGCACCGGGACCCCCGCGTCGGCGGCCTTCGCGGCGAACCACGCCTCGGTCCGCGCGTCGGTGGCGTAGCGCTGGTTGGCGTTGTGCTTGATGACCGGGCCGCCGCCCAGCAGCGGGGTGTGCGACGGCTCGTGCCGGTCGGCGTAGTTGGGGTGGATCGCATGCGCCATGTCGGCGCTGACGAGCCGGGACCGCGCGATCGTCTGTGCGTACGCCTGCGGGTCGGGGTCGCCGGTCGCGGCTGTCAGCCGGCGCAGCACGTCCTCGAGGAACGAGCCGCTCGCGCCCTCCGCGCTGTCGCTGCCGACCTCCTCGTGGTCGTTGGCCACGAAGACCTGGGTGTGCGCGGCGGCCGGCGCGTCGACGATCGCGTGCGTCGCGGCGTGGCACGACCCGAGGTTGTCCAGGCGCGGCGCCGCGATCCAGTCCGAGCCGGTGGTGGCGGCGGGCTGGGTGTCGGCCAGGACGAGGTCCCACCCCAGCGCTCCCGGGGACCCGAGCTGCTCGAGGAGGTCGGGCTCCTCTGCGAGGCCGGCGACCGGGACGAGCTGGCGCTGCGGGTCGAGGGTCAGGCCCTCGCGGACGGAGCGGTCGAGGTGGATCGCGAGGCTCGGGATGCGCAGCGTGGCGCCGACGAGCCGGGCGAGCGTCGTCGTCCCGTCCGGCTGGGTCACCCGGCCGGCCACCGTCAGCTCGCGGTCGACCCAGGTGTGGGCGAGCATCCCGCCGTACGGCTCGACCCCGACGAGCTTGTAGCCGACCCGCGTCAGGTCGTGGTGCGGCCGGACCTTGAACGTGGGGGAGTCGGTGTGGGTGCCGATCCCGATGATGCCGGCGTCGGCGAGCGGGCTGCTGCCGACCCGGAAGGCGACGATGCTGCCCCCGTCGCGGATCACGTAGTGCTGGGCGCCCGGGGCGAGCTTCCAGCGGTCCGCCTCGTCCAGCTCCGTGAACCCGGCCTCGCCGAGCCGGCGCGCGATCTCGGCGACCGCGTGGAACGGGCTGGGGGACGCGTCGATGAACGCGCGCAGGTCGTCGCCGAGAGAGCTCATGCGTTGCACGTTAACGAACGTCGGGTACCCGACCTCCGTGACGCCAGGGAGCAATTCGGGTCCTAGGTTGTCGCCACCACTGCCAGACCGACGAGGGGGACTCGCGACGTGACCGACTCCATCATCTTCTACCCGGAGCTGCCTGGGGCCGACTACCTCAAGGACATGCAGGTGGAGGGCCGCATCCGGGTCGCGCTGAACCCGTTGCGCTCCCTGCATGCGGGCATCGCGCTGCACGCCAGCGAGTCGACGGAGACGCTGTCCCTCGTCGCGGCGCCGTCGTGCCCCCCGAACCTGCCGCCCTGCGACCCCTACGAGCTCGTCAACTACCTCAGGTCGCGGATCTCGGCGATGGAGCCGCTCAAGTTCGTGGCCTTCGTCCCCGTCACGGTGGCGCCCGGCGCCCGCCGGAAGTGGGAGTCCGACGTCCAGGAGGTCGAGCGCGCCAACGACAGGGAGGGCACCTTCCTCGCCGCGGCGCACCTGCTCGGTCGTGGTCCCTACAACGGGATGGTCGAGGTGATGGCCGACGACCTGCGGGTGATGCTGGACCTGCTGCTCGCCGTCACCGACTTCGACTACGTCAGCCGCGCCGACGTCCACCTCGTCCACCCCGACAGCCAGCTCGGGATGGGGAGCGAGACCTTCAGCAGCCCGGGCTGATGACGGTCCCGCTGCGCAGTGTCGCCTGCCCCGCGTGCGGACACCGGGCCGCACCGGGTGGGCTGAGCTGCGCCGTCTGCGGGGCACGGCTCGAGCCCGTCCAGCTGGCTGTCGCGGCCGCCCGTGACGCACCGCCGTACGTCCGCCGGCCGGAGCTGGAGGCGGCGCTCGCCGAGCGGATCCGTGAGCGCCCCGGTCTCCAGCTCGTCGGAGACGCCGGCTGCGGCAAGACCCGCCTCGTGGAGCAGGTGGTCAGCGGCAGCCGGCCGCCCACGGTCAGCTGCGCGGACCCGAGGCCGAGGGTGCGCGACCTGCTGGCCGACCTGCTGGACCAGCTCGACGACGTGCCGCTCGGACTCGTCCGCCTGCTGCGGGGTGCCGCGGGTGCCGAGCCCGGTGAGGCGAGCGAGGTGGACCTGCTGCTCGCCGCCGGCCAGGCGCTCGCGGCCGCGCCACTGGTCGTCGTCGATGACGCGGAGCGGCTGCCGGAGGCGGAGCGGCTCCTGCTCGCGCAGGTCGTGGCCACCGGTACCTCGACCTGGCTGCTGGCGACTCGCGAGCGACTGAGCGAGGTCGCGCTGGAGCCGCTCGACGTGCCGGAGATGTCGGAGCCCGAGGCAGCCGAGCTGCTCGATGCCCTGCTGCCCCAGGCGACGTCGCAGCTGCGCGAGGCCGTCCTGGGACGCGCCGGGCACCATCCGCTCTACCTCGTGCAGTGCGCCCGGCTGCTGCTCGAGTCAGGGACCGTGGCCGTCGCCGCCGGCGGCACGCTCGTGGTGTCTCCCGAGAAGCTGCGGCTGATCCCCCGCTCCATGCGGCTGTTCGTCAGCAGCCGGCTCGACCTGCTCGACCCGGAGGAGCGGCGCGTCATCGGCGTGGCCGCGGTCCTCGGCGACCACCCCGAGCCCGCCCTGCTCGGGCACCTGACGGGCCATGCCGACGACGCTCTGCAGTCGCTCGTCGAGCGCGGTCTGCTGCGCTGGTCGGATCTTGCGCACGGGCAGCGGGAGCTGCGGTTCTCGCACGCGCTGGTCCGGGACGTCGCCTACGAGGGCCTGTCGCTGGCAGACCGCTCGACGATCCACCGGGCTGCAGCGGAGTGGTACGCGCTCCTCCCGGTGTCCCAGGTCCTCGAGTCGCAGGCCTACCACCTGGAAGCGGCTGTCGGCCTCGGCGAGCCGGACTGCGACCTGCTGCGCCGCACGGTCGAGGCGATGGTGCTGTTCGCCCGCAGCGTGGAGGAGGAGCGCACCCGCATCAGCCACGAGGTGCTCACGCGGGCGCGGGCACTGGTCGACGCCCGGCCGGAGTGCGACGTGGACACGTTGCTCCTGGACCTCTCGACCTCCAGCGTCCTGCACCTGCGCGGGGAGGAGGTCCGGGCTCAGGAGCTGGCACGTCAGGTCGCCGCCCGGGCAGAGGCGCAGGGACTCCCCGCCGTCCGGGCCGAGGCCCTGCTCCTGTCGGCCAGGAGCGCCGCCCTCGCGAACCCGGACGAGGTCGAGGTCCTGCTCGACAGGGCCGAAGCGTCGTTCGCGGAGCTCTCCGACCTGTCCGGTCAGGCGCGGGTGGCCATCGAGCGGGGCATGGCCGCTCAGCACGGCTCCGGGATCCAGCAGCAGCTGGCCCACCTCGCCTCCGCCTACGAGCTGTCGATGCGCAGCGGGGACTCACGGCTGCAGGCGACCACGGCCCAGCAGCTCGCGCTGCACCACGCGATCTCGAACGGGCGCACCGACTTCGAGACCTGGGCCGACCGCGCGCGGCAGGTCAGCCGACGGGACGACCTCGGCTTGGAGGGGCGGCTCGACCTCTCCGAGGCGTGCCTGGCGATGTTCGGGCTCGACGCCCCAAGCGGGCTCGAGGCTGCTCGGCGGGCGCATCTGACCGGCAGAGAGCTGGGGCTGAGCCACATCTACCGCAACGCACTCGTGGCCCGCCTCGAGCTGCTCGTCATGGACGGGAACCTCGCCGAGGCCGAGCAGCTCCTCACCGAGTGCCACGAGGCTGCCGCGAGCCGACCGAACACCTGGCTGCGCAGGATGTTCGACCTCTCCGAGGCGCGACTGCGCACACGGCGGGGCGATCCGGGTCGTGCCCGCGCGCTCCTCGAGGGTGTCGGAGGCGATCCCCTGAGCGAGCACCTGGTGCTGCGCAGGGACCTCGCCGAGACCCGCGGCTGGGTGGCCATGGAGACGGGTCGCTTCGAGGAGGCACGGGACCAGGCCAGGACCGCGGTGCTGATCGACGTGGAGTCGGAGGAGCGGGCGCCGGCGCTGCGCGCGCGCTTCGTGTACCTGGTCGCCGGCTGCGCCCTGCGCGAGAACTCGCCGCTCGCGGACGTCGCGACGCTCAAGGCGGACGCGCGCACGTCCGGCTTGGGCACCGTGGCGGAGCTCGTCTCGCGCTGGATGCTGGTGGAGGAGCTCACGCACGGCTGGTCGGTCAGCACCTACGGCCTCACGCCCACGGACGTGGTGGAGGCGAAGGCACTGGACCTCGAGATCGCTGCCCTGTCCGACCGGCGCTGGGACCTGCTGGTCGACGCTGCGCAGACCTGGGAGGCCCTGGGTCACACCATCTGGCGCGCCCGGGCGCTCATCTGGCACACGGAGCTGACAGGGACCCAGCACGACGACGTCCCGGAGCTGCTACGAGCGCTCGACGCACCCACGGACATCGCGTCCCGGCTGGCAGCGCAGGTGACCGGCCTCAGGGACTGAGGCTCCGTCAGTCCGGGTTGCGGACCTCGGAGACGATGAGGAAGCCGAAGAACAGCAGGAAGAGCACGGCACCCAGCCGGTGGTCCCATCCGCGTCCCACCAGCGAGGCGTCGACCGCGAACACGACGAGCCACAGCGCGTACCAGACCGTCACCGGCCGCGGCTGCTTGTCCACGCCCGGCATCCTATCGGCCCGGGTGCCAGATCTCGATGACCGCGCGTTAGGTTGCACGCCATGTCGCATGAGGTACGTGGAGTCGTGGCCCTGGGCAAGGGCAAGCCGGTCGGGATCGAGACCATCGTCGTACCCGACCCTGGTCCGGGGGAGGCGCTCGTCGCCGTGCAGGCGTGCGGGGTCTGCCACACCGACCTGCACTACCGCGAGGGCGGGATCAACGACGA
>CAMLIA010000112.1 GCA_946479905.1 uncultured Frankiales bacterium
GTCACCTCAGTTGACCGCTCGGTCCGCGCCGTGCCAGTGCCGCTCCCGCAGCTCGCGCTTGAGGACCTTGCCCGCGCCGGAGACGGGGAGGGCGTCGATGACCTCGAGGCTGCGCGGGGACTTGTAGCCGGCGATCCGCTCCTTGCAGTGCTCCCGGAGGGTGTCGATGTCGAGGCTCGCTCCCGGCTGGAGGACGACGACGGCGTGGACCCGCTCGCCCCACTCGTCGTCGGGCACCCCGATGACCGCGCAGGCCGCGACCGACGGGTGCGTCGTGATGGCGCTCTCCACCTCGGCGGAGTAGACGTTCTCGCCGCCCGTCACGATCATGTCCTTGAGGCGGTCGACGACGAAGACGTAGCCGTTGTCGTCCATGCGACCGCCGTCACCGGTGTGCATCCAGCCGTCGACGAGGGCCGCCGCCGTCTCCGCCGGCTTGCCCCAGTAGCCCTGCATGACGTGGCCCCCGGCGACGACGATCTCGCCGACCTCGCCGCGCGGGACCTCCTTGCCGTCGCTGTCCACGATCCGCACGAGCGCGTGCGGCGCGGCCCGGCCCGCCGAGCGCCGCAGCACGGGGTCCTTGTGCTCCTCGGGGCCGAGCAGCGTCGCCACGGGCGAGAGCTCGGTCATGCCGTACGCCTGCGTGAGCTGGACGTGCGGGAGCACCCGGCCGATCCGCTCGAGCAGGCCCTCGGAGATCGGCGAGGCGCCGTACAGGACCTTCGCCATCGAGCTGAGGTCGGCCTCCTTGACGGCCGGCGCGTCGACGAGCAGCTGCAGCATCGTCGGGACCAGCAGCGCGTCGGTCGGGCGGTGCTCCTCGATCGCGGCGATGACGCCGTCGGGGGTGAACATGGGCACGATGACGTGGCTGCCCCCGATGAGGTTGCGCCCCATCCAGGCCGCCAGGTCGGCGAGGTGGAACATCGGAGCGGCATGCAGCAGCCGCCCGCCGGGCACGATGAAGTTGCCGGTCGCGCAGGACCCGAGCGCCGAGACCAGCAGGTTGGCGTGGCTGAGCATGACGCCCTTGGGGAAGCCGGTCGTGCCACCCGTGTAGAAGATGCCTGCCAGCTCGTCGCCGCCCCGCCGGACGTCCTCGACGGGGTCGTGCTCCAGGAGGTCGTCGTAGCGCAGCATGCCGTCGGGTGCCGGACCGTCGCCCGCGTGGACGACGGTGGCGACCCCTGGGGCAGCCGCCCGCACGGCCGGCACGGCAGCCGCGAACGCGTCGTCCACGAACAGCACCCGCGTTGCCGAGTCCTCGAGGCTGTAGGCGATCTCGGCAGGGCTCCACCGGACGTTGATCGGGTTGACCACGCCCCCGGCCCACCAGGTGGCGTAGAGCAGCTCGTGGTAGCGGTCGGAGTTCAGGCTGAGGACGCCGACCCGGTCCCCCGGCCGCACGCCGAGCGAGACGAGCCCGGCGGCGAGCCGCGCCACCCGGTCCGCCGACTCCGCCCAGGTGGTGACGCGGTCGCCGAAGACGGTGGCGACGCCCTGCGGGTCCTGCTGGACGTTGCGGTGCAGGCTCTGCGTGAGATGCATGGGGTGACCCTTCTCAGAGGTGGAAGCCGCCGGCGCACAGAACCGTCTCACCGCTGATGTAGTCCGACTCCGGGGTGCACAGCAGGTAGACCGCCCCGGCAGCCTCTTCCGCGGTGCCGGCCCGCCCGAGCGGGATCATGGCCGACATGGTCTGCAGCAGCTGAGGGTTGACGCCGACCTGGATCTCCCGGCCGTCGACGTCGATGGACGTGCCGGCGTCCGCCACCTGCGTGAGGCGGGTCGAGATCAGGCCGAACGCCACCGCGTTCACGTTGACGTGCAGCCGTCCCCACTCCTTCGACAGCGCCCGGGTGAGGCCCTCGACCCCCGCCTTGGCGGCGGAGTAGTTGGCCTGACCGGCGTTCCCGCCGACACCGGCGAGCGAGGAGACGTTGACGACCTTGCGGTTGACCACCGCACCCGCTGCGCGCTCGGCCTTGACCGCTGCGCTGATCACCGGCTGCGCCGCGCGCAGGATGCGGAAGGGCGCCTTGAGGTGGACGTCGAGGATCGCGTCCCACTGCTCGTCGGTCATCTTCTGGATGACGTTGTCCCAGGTGAAGCCGGCGTTGTTGACGACGATGTGCAGCCCGCCGTAGGTCTCGGTCGCGGTGCCGACGAACCGCTCGGCGAAGCCGTCCTCCAGGACACTGCCGACGACGGCCGTCGCCGAGCCGCCCTCGGCCCTGATCTTCTCGACGGTGTCGGCGGCAGGCTCGGCGTCGAGGTCGTTGACGACCACCGAGGCACCGGCCCGGGCGAGCTTGAGGGCGATCTGCTGCCCGATGCCGCGACCGGAGCCGGTGACGAGGGCGACCTTGCCCTCCAGGGATGAGCTCACCGTGTGGTTCCTTCCAGGGAGAGGGTGGCGGTGCCCACGAGGGTCACCGTGCCGTCGGCAAGCGCGACGGACAGGTCGAGGGTGAGGACGCCGTCGTCCACGGAGATGATCTCGCCGGTGCAGGTCGGCTCGGCACCGACCGGCGTGATGGCGGTGAAGCGGGTGGCGAACGACCGCAGGGCGTGCGGGCCGAACGCGTCGGTCAGCAGCCGGCCGAGGAAGGCCATGCTGAGCATGCCGTGCGCGAACACGTCGTCCATCCCCGCGGCCGTGGCCACGTCGAGGTCGATGTGGATCGGGTTGTGGTCGCCGGAACCGCCGGCGAACAGGGCGAGCGTCGTGCGCGTGACCGTGCCGACCGCCAGCGGTCCGACGCGGTCACCGACCTGCCAGGTGCGGTCGAGCGTGGCCGTCATGCCGCGGTCCTGACGATGATGGTCGAGCCCAGCGTGGCGACCAGCTCGTCGCCCCGGGTGATCGCGGTGCGTCGCTCGACGACCTGCATGGCGCCGCCCTTCTTGCTCTGGACATCGGTGATGGTCGAGGTCGCGGTGAGCTCGTCACCCGCGAAGGCCGGCGTCACGTAGTCGAAGGCCTGCGCGCCGTGCAGCACGGTGCTCAGGTCGACACCCAGGCTCGTCAGCCAGCCGAACGGCTCGGCCTGCTCCAGCTCGACGCCGAACAGGAACGTCGGCGGGACGGGCAGGTCGCGGTGCCCCTGGGCCCGCGCGGCCTCGAGGTCGACGTAGACCGGGTCGGTCTGGCCGGTGGCCTTGGCGAACAGCCGCAACCGCCCGCGCTCGACGGTGAGGCTGACGGGGGCACTGGTGGTGCCGACCGCTGAGTCTGGGATGGGCAACGGACGCGCTCGCTCTCTAGTAGGAGGTGGGGATGGCCCGGCTCGGGCCGGTGTAGCGGAAGCACTTGCAGCTGCTCGTGTAGACGAGGTGCCGCATCGAGCGCGGCGCGTCCGGCCGGCCCGGTGAGAAGGCGGACCCGCCGGCGTTGGTGAGGCTGGCGAAGCTGGTACCGAGCGCCTTCACCGCGGTGACGACACGGCCGCCGTCGCGGTCGCCACGCGTCGCCAGCAGCGCCCGCTCGTAGACGAAGAGCGCCTCGCAGAAGTTGTAGCCGTAGTAGAAGTCAGGACCGGTGGCCGGCTTGACGGAGGCCGAGCGGAGCAGCGCGAGGCAGCGCTTCTGCAGGCTGTTCGTCGCCGGGTAGTCCTGCGGTCGCACGTCCTGGGTCGGCATCCAGCCGTACCCGTGGATGTTCCCGATCTGCGCCGCCGGGAAGTTCCCCCGCAGTGCCTCCAGGTTCGCCAGCGAGGAGACGACGTAGGTCGGGCGGTAGGCCTGCGACTCGGCGCTGAGGCTGAACAGCAGCAGCGCCGGGCCCTCACTCGAGGCGTGGAACAGGACCCGGTCGACACCGGCGCTGGCGAACTGCAGGACGGCGCTCTGCAGGGCGCTGACGGCGCCGGCACTGTCGGCGTTGCCGTTCGGGCAGGTGATGGCGACGGTCTTGGCGACGGTCAGGCCCAGCTTCTTCGCGGCCGGCAGGAAGACGTGCTGCAGCGAGGTGGGCGTCCCCGGGCAGGTGTCGGTGATCACGCCGAGCTTGTTCCTGGCCGTGAGCACGCCGTCCGCCGCGGCACCGACCAGCTTGAGCAGGCCGCGCCGGTCGATGGTCGGGACGTCCAGGTCCTCCTGCAGCGGGAACTGCGCCAGCTCCTCCTGGTCGGGCACGTTGAAGCCGGTGCTCAGGTGCGGGATGCGACTGCGCGACAGGCAGCGCTCGAACGAGGAGAAGTAGTTGAAGACGTACCCCAGCACCGCGACGACGTGGTGGTCCTGCGTGAACGTGGCGCACGCCGCCGAGAAGTCGGTCTCCCAGTTGCTGCTGCCCGTGTCGGTCTTCGCGTAGACGGGGACGATCTTGCGCCCGGCGAGCCCACCGGTCGCGTTGAGGCCCTTGATGATCGCGTCGTCGACGGTCTGCTCGCTGTAGGTGTTGCCGAGGCTCACCCCGAACTGGTCGGCGTTGCTCGTCCCGGTCAGCACCACCCCGATCGACAGCGGGCTGCTGTCCCGTCCCGGTGCGGCCCCGGGCACCGTGACCGCTCCAGGAGCAGCGGCGCCCGGCGTACCCGTCGTGCTGCCGACAGCGCCTGAGCTGCCGCCGGGCGTCAGGCCTCCGCCGGCACCCGTCGTGCCGGTGCCAGGCGCGAGGGGCTCCGCCGGGTCCTGGCCGTCGACGGGTGCCGCGAGCCCGCCCGAGCCGGCCTGCCGCGAGGTGACCGGCACGGTCGTCCCGCACGCCGCCGCACCCGCCACCAGCAGCAGCCCCGTCGCGAGGAGGCGAGCGCGGTGCGGACGGCGCAGGTGCATGTGAGGCTCCTCGAGGGCCGAGCAGGTTACAGTCAGGTCGGACTGTAGAAGCGTTACGGTCGTGGCGCAAGGGCCACGCTCAGTAGGATCCGCGGCGAGCAGCTTGGAGGTGGGGCATGTCCGGCCAGCCGGCGCGCGTCCCTCGGACGCAGGGCGAGCGGTCCGCGGCGATGCAGCGTCGCCTGCTCGACGCCACCGTCGCGGCCCTGTACGAGAAGGGCTACGGGGGCACCACCACGATGGAGGTGCAGCAGCGCGCGGGGGTCTCGCGCGGGGCACTGCTGCACCACTACGCGTCGCGCACCGAGCTCATGGTCGCCGCCGTGGAGCACCTCACGCGGGAGCGGATCGCGGAGGTCCTCTCGCTGGTGAAGTCCCAGGCCCCGGAGACCGGTCGGCTGGAGTGGGCCGTCGGCGTCCTGTGGGGAACCTTTCAGGGAGCGCTGTACGTGGCATCCCTCGAGCTGTGGCTCGCCGCGCGCAACGACCGGGAGCTGCTCGCGGTGCTGCTGCCGCAGGAGCGCATCCTCGGCCAGACGATCCGCAGCATGGCCGCCGACCTGTTCGGTCCGGAGCTGAGCAGCCACCCCGGCTTCGGGGAGGCCCTCGAGCTGCTGCTCGACGCCCAGCGCGGCGCCGCTGCGCGGTCGGTGCTGCGGTCGACCGACACCGACGAGCGGCTGCTGGCCTCCTGGGTGCACCTCGTCACGACGCTGACCTCTTAGCGTCAGTCTTGACGGTAATTCCTCTCGCCCTCTAGGGTCGGTGGCTCAGCCGCGACACCAGGGAGAGCCGTGAGCATCGACGTACGCGTCGCCGGAGTCGGGATGGTGCCGTTCTCCCGCCCCAGCGCCGGAGAGCAGTACCCCGACATGGCGGAGCGCGCGGTCGTCGCGGCACTGCGCGATGCCGGCGTCGGCATCGAGGACGTGCAGCAGGCGTTCGCCAGCTACGTGTACGGCGACTCCACCGCGGGGCAGGCCGCGCTCTACGGCGTCGGCGCCACCGGCATCCCGGTCGTCAACGTCCACAACAACTGCGCGAGCGGGTCCTCCGCGCTGTGGCTCGCCCGGCAGGCGATCGCCTCGGGCGACGTCGACGTCGTGCTGGCGTTCGGCTTCGAGCAGATGCAGCGCGGCGCCCTCGTCGAGCACTGGACCGACCGGCCCGGTCCGCTGGGCCGGTTCGAGGAGCGCCGCGACGCCCTGCAGGGCACCGCCGACGGCGTGCCGATGGCCGCGCAGTTCTTCGGCGGCGCCGGCCTCGCGCACATGGAGCGCTACGGCACCAAGCCCGAGACGTTCGCGCAGATCTCGGTCAAGGCGCGGCGGCACGCCCAGCACAACCCGAACGCCGTGTTCCGCGACCTGGTCACCGTCGAGGAGGTCATGGCCTCGCCGCAGATCTACGGCCCGCTGACCCGGCTGCAGTGCTGCCCACCCACCAGCGGCGCTGCCGCCGTGGTGCTCGTCAGCGCGGAAGCCGCTGCCCGCAAGGGGATCTCGGCGAAGGTCCGCATCGCGGGGCAGGCCCTCACGTCGGACACCCCCTCGACGTGGGACGGAGACATGCGGCACGTCGTCGGGTACGGCGTCGCCGCCGACGCGGCGCAGCGCGCGTACGCCCAGGCGGGCATCGGGCCGGAGGACATCCGGGTCGTCGAGCTGCACGACTGCTTCACCGCGAACGAGCTGATCTCCTACGAGGCCCTCGGCCTCACGCCGGAGGGCACGGCGGAGAAGTTCGTCCTGGACGGCGACAACACCTACGGCGGCCGCGTGGTCACCAACCCGTCCGGTGGCCTGCTGTCCAAGGGCCACCCGCTGGGCGCGACCGGCCTCGCGCAGTGCGCGGAGCTGACCTGGCAGCTGCGCGGCGAGGCGGGGCCCCGCCAGGTCGAGGGCGTGACCACCGCTCTGCAGCACAACCTCGGCCTCGGGTCGGCCTGCGTCGTGACGGTGTACGAGTCCGTGCGTTGACCACCGCCGAGTGGCTGGTCGCGCCCGGGTACGGGCCGGTGCGGGACCTGTTCGTCCGTGAGAACGGGTCGCTCGGCAAGGGCGGCGGCGCCTACTGCGCCTATGTCGCCGGCCGGCCCGTCGTGGACGTCTGGGCGGGCACCGCGCGGCCCGGCGTGCCGTGGACCGCGGGCACCACGACGGTCCTCATGTCCGCGACGAAGGGGTTCGCGGCGCTGTGCGTGCAGGTCCTCGCCGACCGCGGCCTCGTCGACGTCGACGCCCCGGTCGCGACGTACTGGCCGGAGTTCGCGCAGAACGGCAAGGAGGGTGTCCTGGTCCGGCACCTGCTGCTGCACACCGCCGGCGTGATCGGCTTCCCCGGGCAGGCGGACATCACCCGGCACGACGCCACCGGGTGGGACTCCTACGACGCGATCAGCGCCGGCCTCGCCGCGGCGGCCCCGGAGTGGACGCCGGGCAGCCGGCACGGCTACCACGCGCTCTCGGTCGGGTGGCTGCTCGCCGAGCTGGTGAAGCGCGTGTCCGGCCGCTCGCTGGGCCGGTTCTTCCGCGAGGAGATCGCCGAGCCGCTGGGACTCGAGGCCTGGATCGGCACGCCACCGGAGGAGCTCGGCCGGGCGGCGTACGTCCACGCCTCGCGCACCGACCACCTGCCGGCCTTCATGCGCCGGGCGTACGACGTGATGAACGCAGCAGCCCGCGACCCGGAGACCCTGCTGGGCAAGGCGTTCCTCGGCACCGGGTCGAAGAGCGCCATCGACGCGCTGGAGCTGCTGTTCAACAGCCCGCTCGTCCTCGCCGCGGAGTTCCCCGCCGGCGGGGCGACCTCGACGGCACGGGCCCTGGCCCGGACCTGGGCCATGATGGCCGGCGACGGCGAGCTCGACGGCGTGCGGATCCTGTCCCCCGAGTCGGTGGCCGCGTGGGGCACGGTCGTCCAGAACGAGACCGACGCCCTGATGTCCGACCTGAAGGTGCCGCGGCTCGCCAGCCCGCTGACGGCGGGCCGCACTCCCCGCACCCTCGGCTACCTCGGCAACGCCGGCATGCCCGGACTGGGAGCGCGCTTCGGCCCGAACCCTGACGCCTTCGGCGCCGAGGGGCTCGGTGGCCAGGAGGGCTACTGCGACCGGCAGAGCAGGATCGCGGTCGGGTACGTCCGCAGCGAGCTGGCCGTGCTCGACGTCCTGCAGTCGCGGATGACGACCGTGCTCTACGAGTGCGCCCGCGCGCAGGGGCACGAGGTGTTCGTCCCGCCGGCGATCCCGCGCTGGAAGGCGGCAGCCCACGGCGCGCTCGGCGCGCAGCTGCGACGGCGCGTCGCCGTCCCCGCGGTGCACTGACCCCCTGGCATGCTGGGCCCATGCCCGATCCCTCCGTCCAAGCCCAGTGGGACAGCAGGTACGCCGAGCAGCAGCGGCTCTGGAGCGGTAACCCCAACGGGGCGCTCGTCGCCGAGGTCGAGGGCCTGAGCCCCGGTCGGGTGCTCGACGTCGGGTGCGGCGAGGGGGCCGACGCGATCTGGCTCGCCCGCCGCGGCTGGGACGTGACGGCACTCGACGTCTCGAGCGTCGCGCTGGAGCGCGCCCAGCAGCACGCACGCGAGGCCGGCGTCGAGATCCGGTGGGTGCACGCCGGCCTGGCGGAGGCCGAGCTGCCCCCGGCGTCGTTCGACCTCGTCTCCGCGCAGTACCCCGCCCTGCTTCGGACCCCTGATGCGGTGGCCGAGCGAGCGCTCCTGGCGGCGGTGGCTCCTGGCGGCCTGCTGCTGCTCGTGCACCACGCCGGGATGGAGACGCACGAGCCGCACGACGGTGGCTTCGACCCGGCGGACTACGTCTTCCCCCAGATGGTGGCCGACCAGCTGGACGACACCTGGGAGCTCGAGGTCTTCGAGCAGCGGCCGCGCGTCATCCCTGAGAGCGGCGCGGGAGCGCACCACCGCGACGACGTCGTGCTGCGCGCCCGCCGGCTCCGCTAGGAGGTCGTGGTGGTCGCCGTCGCCGCTGCCGACGTGTGCCCGTAGGCGTCCTGGCTGAACACGCTGTAGCTGTAGGTGGTCGCGGGCGCGAGGCCCGAGTCGTCCAGCTGCCCGAGCGCTCCCGCCGCGCTCGGGGTCTGCGTCGCCACACCGACCCCGTCGGCCGGGGTCGCAGGAGCCACTGCGCCCTCTGCCCGCCGGACCACGAGCTGCGCGAGCGGATCTCCGGAGGGGTAGGTCCAGGTGAGCCGCACCCCCGGGCCCTCGATCGGAGAAGCCGTCAGGCCCTCGACGGCACCCGGCGTCGTCGCCCCTGTCACGGTCGCTGCCGCTGACGTGTGGCCGTCCGCGTCGCGGCTGAACACGGCGTACGAGTAGGTGGTGCCCTGGCTGAGGCCGGCGTCGGTGATCTGCTCGACGGTCCCGGCAGCGCCCGGTGCGGGCGCCGTGATCTCGACGCCGGCGGTGGGCGTCGCCGGCGCGACGGTCCCCGCTGCCCGGCGGACGATGACCTGGGCGAGGGTGGGCCCTGCCGGGTAGGTCCAGCTGAGCTGCAGCTGGGTGGTGGAGACCGTCGCTGCCGACAGCCCGGTGACCTGTGCGGGCGCGGCCGAGGACGCGGTCGGCGATGGTGAGGGCGAGGGGAGGGTGGAGCACACCAGCCCGCCGGTGGCGCCGATCCCGGTGACGTACTCACCCGACGGGCACTGGCGGGCTGTGCTCATCGAGGACTCGACGGTGTCCAGCCGGCTCGCGAGTGCCTGGACGTCACCCGCCGACCCGACCCGCACGGTCGTCGTCCTCGCCGGGCAGGTGCCCGAGGCGGCGTAGGTCAGCGCGCCCTTCGCCCCGACGCAGAAGGTGACCGGAGTCGTGGTCGTGGACGTCGTCGCGATGGCGATGCCGGTGACCGCGAGGGCCCCGACTCCCCCGGCCATCACCAGGATCCCGACCTTCGTGCGTCGCAGCATGGCTGCCCCCCTCGGCTTCCGCTGTGCTTGCGCAGCCTAGGCCTCGGGGGGCGGGGACGACAGGGACCGACCGGGCGACGGCGTCACCGGCCGGCGCGTGCCACTGGGACGGCGATCAGCGGGATCGAGATAAGCAGCATGACCCCGGCCGCGACGTACAGCCCGACGACGACCCACTGCAGGTCCGGGACCGTCGCACCGGCGTCAGCGATGACGGAGACACCAGGTGCGGCGTCCGTGTTCATCACGACGATCACCCAGTGGCCGCCGCTCGGCCGCCAGGTCAGCGACTGCGGCCCTGTCCCGGACGCCTGAGCCGTCCAGAAGGTGGCAGCGGTGGGGGGTGACACCGGAGCGCCGGTCGCCAGGTCGCGTCGGGTGTCGCCGTTGGCCCAGTTGGTCACGACGGCGTGGTCCACTCCGGCCAGGTAGCGGTCGACCGCGGACTGAGGCGCCACGCCGATGAAGACGCTGGTCTCAGGTGCGGTGGCCGTGGCCCTGATCCGCACGGTGCCGAGCACGTCGCCAGCCGTCACGGCGTCCGTCGATGCCCCGAGGTCGATGCGGTCACTGGTGATCGCGTACGCCGACGTGTCGAAGGTCCTGGTGCTCGTGGTCAGGTACCCGGCGGCGTCCCGCTGCGTGTTGTCGGCCCAGGTGGCGACGCCGGCCGCGGCCAGCGTGCCCAGCGAGACCAGGCAGAGCAGCGAGCCGAGGACCACCGAGACCACCCTGCCAGCGGTCCAGCCCTTGCCCCGTGCAGGTGGGGTCTCGACGGGTTCGGTGGGCCGCGGGACCGTCATCGTGCCGCTCGGCTCGTGCCCACCCATGTCGAGGCGGAACGGCGGGTACTGGTCGGTCATGAGCCCGGCGTACGCAGCGACCCGCAGCGCCCAGCGGTTCATGCCGAGCACGAAGTCGAAGATCCGCTCCGGGTAGCGACCGGTGACGGTGAGGACGATCGCCGCGACCAGCACCAGCAGCCCGATCAGGCCAGGACCACTGTCCCGGCTGTCGGTCTGCCGGAGCGCCCAGGTGCCGCCACCGAGGAAGATCCCGACGACGAGGTAGTGCGGGATCGCGAGCAGCCACCACTTCACCAGGACGAGCCCTCGGGAGAGGTGGCCGGGGTACGCGACGTCGAAGTGCGCCGGGTAGTCCGGCACGTCCTCGAGCGTGAAGGGCGGGTAGCGGTCGGTGCCCAGCGCGCCGTAGGTGTAGTAGAAGACCCGCCAGCTCCACCGGAGCACGCCGACGTTGAAGTCGAAGATCCTCCGCGGGTAGTGGCCGGTGAACAGGATCGCGAAGAATGCGACGACGCTGAGGACGACGAACGCGACCCACAGGAAGAACAGCGCGACGTAGTGCGGGATCGCCAGCACCCACTTCACCAGCCACAGCCAGCGGCTCATCCTCGGGTCGAGCGTCGCATCCACCTGCACCGGATAGGTAGCGACGGTCATCACGGCACCTCCTCCAGGCTCTCCCCGAGCGTCTCTCCAGCGAGCATCCGCGCGGTAGGGGCGAAAGACCGTGAGCAGCCGCCGAGCGGTCCCTGGAAGAGCCCTTCGGCCCTGGTCAGCCGCCCGGCTGAGGCTCACGCTGCTCCCTGTGACCCAGGTGCGCACGCGCAAGAGCGCCGCGAAGCTGCCTCCCCGGTGGTTCGTGGTCGGCTTCTGGCACAGCCACCGAGCGGTCGTGCGTCTCACCCGCGGCCGGTTGGGCCTGTGGCGACCGAGGCCACAGGGGTGGGGCGCGCTCAGGCTGACCACCACCGGCCGGCGCACCGGCAGGCCCCGATCGGTGCTGATCGGCTACGTCGAGGACGGCGACGACCTGGTCGCCATGGCCATGAACGGCTGGGGGGCTGCCGAGCCCGCGTGGTGGCTGAACCTGCAGTCGCATCCCGATGCCACGGTGCAGACCCGCGACGGGGTCCGGCAGGTCAGGGCGAGACGGGCAACGGGAGCCGAGCGCGACCGGCTGTGGTCCCGTTGGGCCGGGATCGACAAGGACCTCGACGCTTACGCCGCCCGCCGCCCGGGCGAGACCGCCGTTGTCGTCCTCGAACCACGGCAAGGACCCTGAGCGAGCCTCAGAACCAGAGCCAGCTGCCTTGTGGGTCGTAGGTCATGTGGACGGCGTCCACGAACATGTAGACCACCCACAGGACGAGCAGCGCGTTGACGGCCAGTCCGGCCCAGGCCTGCCACCGGCCCGCGCGGCGGAGCGCCCGCACCGCGAACGCCACGCCCGCAAGAGCTGGCGCCGCCAGCACCAGGGCGAACGCGATCTCCGAGACCCACCCGGCGACGCCCCGCTCCATCAGCATGAGGTCGCCCTCGTGGAGCCCCAGCCACGGGAGCATGACGTACTCGCCGACGAAGCTCGTGAGGACGAACACCGCCAGGAACGTCGGCAGCATCCGCAGGGACAGCCGCGTCCACCGGGTCCGCTCCCGCTCCGACGGGGCGGTTCCGCTGGGCGACGGCGTGACAGTCGTCATGGCTCATCTCCCTCATCGGGTGTCACCTCCCAGCCCAGCCGGTGCCGACCTCGATCGCCAGGGTCTTTCGGTCCCGTGTCGAGCGGCGCCGGCCGGTGCGACGGCCTCAGCTCGCCAGCGTGCCCGCGAACACCTGCCAGGCGAGAGCCGACTTCGCGGTGAGGCTCAGCAGGATGTAGCCGCGCTCGCCGTACAGGTAGTCGCGCCATCGGCCGCGGGCCCGGTACTGCAGCCACTGGTTGAGCGCGAAGACGTTGAAGAAGGCGAACAGCGAGAAGATGATCCCGTAGACGAACGCGGGCGGCTCCGCGGCCGAGGTGGTGCCCGGCGCGATCGTGTAGACGGCGACGCACAGCCACGGGACGACACCGGCGATGCATCCGAACGTGAAGGGCAGCCAGCCCCGACCGCCAGGTTCCTCGTACCGCTCCTGCAACCAGCCGAACAGGATCATCGAGGTGTTCACGCCGACGAGCGCCAGGAGCGCGGCGACGTCGGCGATCCCCACGAGCTGGGCGATCAGCACGATCATCAGCGACGACGACAGCGAGTACTCCACCCAGCGCGCGCTGTTGCGGTGGCGCGCCAGGTCCTGCAGGTAGCGAGGCCACCAGACGGTCCCGACCAGGGTGTGGGCGACCGCCGACAGCAGCAGGAAGGCGGCGACGGCCGCGCCGGTGGGGATGTCGAAGAGCTCGACCGGATCCAGCGGCGGTGTTCCCGGCGGGCCCTGCATGTAGGTGGCCGTGACCGGCAAGGAGAAGCCGGTGGCGAGGGCCAGCACGGCGATCGCCTGGGCCGCGTGCAGAAGCGCGGCGCCGCCGTTCCAGCGGCGCAGCCGGCGTTCGTCGGCTGCAGAGACCGGGTCCGTCATGACGTCCTCCTCGGCTCCGGCAGCGCGCGTCACCGGAGCACCAGAGGCTGCCGGGTCTTGCGCCAGCTCGCGAACACGGATCCGCCGATCAGCAGCGCCACGACCGACAGCGAGAGGCCGATGGGGATCTTGTAGAGGTCGAGCAGGAGCATCTTGACGCCCACCCAGACCAGCACGGCGGCCAGGCCCAGGGTGAGGTAGACGAAGCGGTGCATGAGGTCAGCCAGCAGGAAGTAGAGCGCTCGCAGTCCCAGGATCGCGAAGGCGTTGCTGGTGAAGACCAGGAACGGCTCCTGCGTGACGGCGAAGATCGCCGGGATCGAGTCCACCGCGAAGATGACGTCGCTGACCTCGATGAGCAGCAGGACCAGCAGCAGCGGGGTCGCCACGAGCCGTCCTGCCCGGCGCACGAGCAGCTTCTGGCCCTCGTAGGCGTCGGTGGTGGGTACGACGCGCCGGAGCCACCGGAGCGCCGCACCCTTCTGCGGGTCGGGCTCGTCATGCCGGTGCCTGGCCATCCGGATCCCGGTCAGCACCAGGAAGGCACCGAAGACGTAGAGCACCCACGAGAAGCGGTCGATGAGGACTGCACCCAGGGCGATGAAGCCGGCGCGGAAGACGAGCGCGCCGAGGACCCCCAGGAACAGCACCCTGTGCTGGTACTCCCTGGGCACCGCGAAGGACGCGAAGATGACGGCGAAGACGAAGATGTTGTCGACCGCCAGGGCCTTCTCGATGAGATAGCCGGAGTAGTACTCACCGGCGCTCGTCGGCCCGTACGCGAGCCAGATGATGCCGCCGAACCCGAGTCCGAGAGCGACCCACAGCGCGGACCACCAGGCCGCTTCGCGGACCCCGACGACGTGCGCCCGGCGGTGGGCGACCAGGTCGACGGCGAGCATCGCGAGCACCGCCGCGACGACGGCGACCCACGCCCAGAGAGGAACGTTCACGACAGCCTCCAGTGATCATCACTGGAGGTCTCCCCACGCTGCCTCAGCAGCGCCGACCAGGCCGGGCAGTGCTGGCACCGCCGTGCTGACGACCGGTCGGGACGGGTACTCCCCTCCGCCTCACCAGGGTCACCCGGGTCCTCGGCGGCTGTCAAGCGGCACGTGGGAGAGGGCCCGCTTCGGCCAGGGGTCGGGAAGGCGCCCTTGCGGCTCGGTTCCGAGGGCTCCAGGTCGACCCCTGTGCTGACCGGCGGCCGCGGCCCAGGCCGGAGACGACGCTGCGGCCCCGTCCCAGAGGACGAAGCCGCAGGTCAGACGTGGTGCGCCGCCAGGGACTCGAACCCCGGACCCGCTGATTAAGAGTCAGCTGCTCT
>CAMLIA010000113.1 GCA_946479905.1 uncultured Frankiales bacterium
CGGCCGTGTCAGCGGAGCCCGGATCTCGTTCATCACTCGAATATATAACCGAACAGCATGCCGTGTAAACACCCAGATCAAAAGATTTCTGGTGCGTTCGATCATCTCCGACTGCGAGAACGAACCCCCTACTAGCCTGGTCGCATGCATGCCGAGGACGTCCGCGCAGAGCACTTGCTGGATGCGCAGAGCAAGGCCGCCCAGCTGTTCGCCGCCGTCGAGGAGCGCGCCGTCATCCAGCCAGGCCGGACCGAGCTCGAGGTGCAGCACGCCGTGCGCGACCTCGCGGCTGAGCTGCTGGGCGTCCAGAAGCACTGGCACAAGCGGATCGTGCGGGCCGGCGCGAACACCCTGGAGCCGTACCAGGAGAACCCGCCCGACCGCGTGATCGCGGACGACGACATCGTGTTCCTCGACTTCGGTCCCGTCTTCGAGGAGTGGGAGGCCGACTTCGGCAGGACCTACGTGCTCGGCGACGACCCGGTGAAGCACCAGCTCGTCGCGGACCTACCGGTCGTGTTCGCAGCCGGCAAGAAGCACTTCCAGGCCCACCCCGACATCACCGGGGAGCAGCTCTACGCCGAGGTGGTCAGGCTGTCGCAGGAGCGGGGCTGGGCGTTCGGCAACTACCACTGCGGGCACCTCGTCGGTGAGTTCCCGCACGTGACGCTGGACGAGTCCCGGACCCACAACATGCTCACGACCGGCAGCAGCAAGCCGATGCGGCGCCCCGACAAGGAGGGCAAGACCGCGCACTGGATCCTCGAGGTGCACCTCGTCGACCGGGAGCGGCAGATCGGCGGCTTCTACGAGGAGCTGCTCACGCTGTAGCGCCGCTGATGTTGGTCAGCCACTGCACGCCGAACCTGTCCACGAGCATGCCGAACGTGTCACCCCACGGCGCCTTCTCCAGCGGCGTGGTGATGGTGCCGCCGTCGGCCAGCGCGTGGAACCAGCCGGACAGCTCGGCCTCGTCGTCGCCGCTGAGCGAGATCGACATGAAGGAGGCGTTCGGCCGCTCGATGTGCGACGGGGCGTCCGAGGCCATCAGGGTGAGCACCGGCGTGTCGATCTGGCCGTGCATGACGAGGTCCTTCTCGTCGTCGGAGACCTCCATGCCGCCGTCGGCGAAGCTCATGATGTTGAGGTCGCCGCCGAAGACGGCGTGCCAGAAGGTGAGGGCCTCCCGGGCCTGGCCTCGGAAGCTCACGTAGGGGTTCAGCTTCGACGTCATGAGGCGACGCTCTCACGCGAGCCGAGTGACCTCAACGTCGCTCGCGTGAACTCGGTTGCACGGCGTCCCTTCCGCGTCGAGCCTGTGGCTCATGCGTCCGGCCTGGGAGTCCCTGCCCCTTCCCGTGCAGGACGCCCTGGAGAGCATCCTCGGCTTCTCCGTCGTCCGCGCCGAGTCGCAGCGGGGCGGCTTCTCGCCGGGCGTCGCGGCCCGGGTCTTCGGGCCGGCTGGGCAGCGGGCCTTCGTCAAGGCGGTCTCGGCGGCGGTCAACGAGCACTCCTGCCGGCTGCACCGTGACGAGGCCCGGTTCGCCGCGCTGCTCCCGGCCGGGCACCCGTCGCCGCGGCTGCTCGGGTGCTACGACGAGCACCCGTGGGTGGCGCTGGCGTTCGAGCAGGTCGACGGGCACGAGCCCGGCCGGCCCTGGACGGCGGCGGACCTCTCGGCCGCGATCAGCGCCCTCGACGTACAAGCCCTGGTGCCAGCTCCCCCGGGGCTGCCGACAGTCGTCGCGACGCACGGCGAGGAGCTCCGGGGCTGGCGCGACCTGGCGGCGGCGGGCACGGCGCTCACCCCCTGGGAGAGCCGCCACCTGGACGCCCTCGTCGAGCTCGAGCCGGCCTGGGAGGCAGCCGCCACAGGAGACCGGTGGCTGCACCTGGACAGCCGAGGGGACAACCTGCTGGTACGACGGGACGGCTCGGCGGTCCTGGTGGACTGGCCGTTCTCCAGCGCCGGGGACCCGATGATGGACGCGCTGGCGTTCGTGCCGGCGGCCGTGCGTGACGGCGCCGTGGGCGGCGAGCCCGGTGCGGCCTGCGAGCACCTGTTCCAACGCTTCGCGGCGGCCCGGGTGGCGGACGCTGACGCCGTGACCGCCCTGCTGGTCGCGTTCGCGGGCCTCATGCAGCACCGGCACCGGCAGCCGCCGCCGCCCGGGCTGCCGACGGTGCGCGAGTTCCAGCGCTCGCAGGGCGAGGTGGCGCTGGCCTGGCTGCGGCACCGGACCGGCTGGCGCTGACCTCTGCTAACCTGGATCGACCGCGTGCGGGCTGCTCCCGCGTGCCCACGAAGACATCAGAGGAACCGCTAGCAGTGGCGAACATCAAGAGCCAGATCAAGCGCAACAAGACCAACGAGAAGGCGCGCCTGCGCAACAAGTCGGTCAAGAGCTCGCTGAAGACGGCCGTGCGCAAGTTCCGCGAGGCCGCCGACTCCGGTGACGCAGCCGCCGCCAGCACGCTGCTGCGCGACGCCAGCCGCGCGCTCGACAAGGCCGTCAGCAAGGGCGTCATCCACGCCAACCAGGCCGCCAACCGCAAGTCGGGGATGGCCAACCACCTCGCGAAGGCCGCCAGCAAGTAGCCGCACGACGCCCAGGAGGCGCCGCTCCCGTCAGGGGGTCGGCGCCTTCTCGCTGTTCAGCAGCCCGGAGACGAGGTCGTGCGCCTTGACCACGACAGCGACGGCGAGCGGCAGCACGAGAATGCTCCACGCGCTGGCGAGGTCGGCCAGCGCGAGCAGCACGCCGACGACCGCCATCCCCTCGCCGAGCACGGCACGCTGCCAGGCGTTCGGGTGCACGTGCCGCAGCCGCAGCAGGCGCGGGTACAGCGGGTCGCTCACCGGCCACCGCCGCGGGCCGAGACGACCGCCAGCAACGCCCGCTCGACGGCGTACCCGGGGTCGCTGGCCGCGCCCTTCACCTGCCCGTCAGCGGTGGCGACGGCCTGGAGGGCGGCCGACAACCCCTCCGGACGCCAGGCCCGGGCCTGGCGCTGGGTCTTCTCGACCTTCCACGGCGGCATGCCGAGCTGCCCGGCCAGCACGTGCGCGGGCTGACGCCCCGCCGAGGCCACCTGAGCGACGGCCCGCAGGGTGCTGGCGAGGGCGCTCGTCACGAGGACGGGCGCGAGCCCGGTCACCTGACCCCAACGGGCGAGCTCGAGGGCACCGGCGAGGTCGCCGTCGACGGCACGGTCGGCGATGCTGAAGCCCGAGGACTCGGCCCGGCCGCGGTGGTAGACCCCGACCGCCTCCTCGGTGATCGGGCCCTCGGTGTCGGACAGCAGCTGCGAGGCCGCGGCGGCGAGCTCGCGCAGGTCGGTGCCGACCGCGTCGAGCAGGGCCGTCACGGCGTCGTCGCTGACCTGGCGCTTGTCGGCGCGCAGCTCGTTGCGGACGAAGTCCCGGCGCTCGCTGGCCTTGGTGACCTTCGGGCAGTCGACCTTCCGGGCCCCCGCGCCGACGAGGGACGTGAGGGTGGCCTTGCCCTTGGCCCCGCCGGCGTGGTGGACGACGAGCAGGATCTCCGGCACCGGGTCACCGGCGTAGGACACGACCTCGGCCGCCACCTCCTTGACGAGGTCCTGGGCGCCGCGCAGCACGATGACCCGCTCGTCGCCGAACAGCGACGGGCTGAGCGCCTCGGCGAGGTCCCCGGGCTGCAGGGCGGCGCAGTCGAGGTCGGTGACCTCGACGTCGGCAGTGCGGGCGCGGGCCGCGCGCAGCACCTGGGAGATGGCCCGGGAGACGAGGAACTCCTCGTCGCCGACGACGACGGTCAGCGGGACGAGCAGGTCGGCGGCGGGCACCCGTCCATCGTCCCACGGCGGCCCGCGGACCCGCGGGACGACGTGCGCGCTGGGGAGGACCGGCACGTCGCACATCGTCATGGCCGTTGCGGGGACACCGAGGGCCCAAGCCGTCTGGCGCACGTCCCCGCCGACCGCGTCCGGACGGTCGGGTGGGGGGACGCCGTCGCCGCCCCGCCCGACCGAGCCGAGCCGTCCCCTCCGGAGCGTCACCGCCACGTCGCCGTCCCGGTCGCTGCGGTAGACGCGGGCACCGTCCTCCTCGAGGCGCCGGAGCGTCTGCGGCGCGGGGTGGCCGTACGGGTTGCCGGCACCGACGGGGGTCAGCGCGATGCGGGCGCCCACCGCGTCGAGGAAGTCGAGGTCCTGCTTGCGCGACCCGTGGTGCGGCACCTTGAGGACGTCGGCGGTGAGGTCGACGTGGCGGCCCAGCAGCTCGCGCTGCGCGTCGCCCTCGAGGTCGCCGGCGAACAGCACCGACACCCCGTGCGTCACCAGGCGCAGCACGATCGAGCTGTTGTTGGGATCGCTGTCGGTGCCGTGCCTGGCGGTGGCGTCCAGCACCGTCCAGGTGACCCCGTCCATCGTGCGCGTCTCGCCGATCCCGGCACGCACGACGTGGATGTCGCCCAGCCAACCGAGCAGCCGGGTGCGCTCCACGGCGGGTTCGTCGAGCGGCCCGATCTCGACCTCGCCGACGCGCCGGCCGCGCAGCAGCCCAGGGACGCCCTCGACGTGGTCGGCGTGCAGGTGCGTGAGCACGAGCAAGGGCACGCGGGTGACCCCGAGCCGGCGCAGGCAGCGGTCGATCGGCTCCGGGTCGGGGCCGTTGTCGATGACGAGGGCCGTCGACCGTGCCAGCGGCACGACGAACCCGTCGCCCTGGCCGACGTCGCAGCTGGCCAGGACCCACCCGGGCGGCGGCCACGGCGGCCGTACGACGACCACGACCAGCAGGGCGAGGAGCGCCCCAGCGCAGCACGAGGCGGCGGTACGGCGGAGCAGCCGCGAGCGGAGCACCAGGCCGAGCGCGGCGAGCAGCGCCAGGGCCAGCAGGGCTCCGGTCCAGCCGGTGGTCAGGCCGAGACCGGAACCGGGAGCACGCGCTCCCACCCTGGCCACCAGCACCAGCCACGCCGCGGGGAGGTAGGCGAGCCACGCGAGCGCCTGCGCCGCCGGCAGCCAGACCGGCGCGACCACCGCGGCCAGCACCCCGATCAGCGTCGCCGGGCCGACCGCGGGGACGGCGAGCAGGTTCGCCGGCACCGCGAGCAGGCCGAGCTGGCCGGAGAGCGCGACCACCACCGGCGTGCAGGCGACCTGCGCGGCGGCGGGGACCGCCACCGCCTCGGCCAGCCGCTCCGGCAGCCGGCGGGCGAGCCGCGCGCGCCACACCGGCGCCAGGAGGAGCAGCCCGGCGGTCGCCAGCGTGGACAGCGCGAAACCGGCCTGCGGGGCCAGCTCCGGCGAGAAGAGCACGAGCACGAGGACCGCGGCGGACAGCGCCGGCAGGGCCTGCCGCCGGGACCCGGTGGCCAGCGCCACCAGGGCGATCACGCCCATCACCGCCGCGCGCAGCACCGACGGCGACGGGCGCGCGAGCACGACGAAGCCGGCGAGCACGGCCAGCGCGACCGGCGGCCGCCACCGCAGCCCGATCCGCAGCCACCCGCACACCGCGAGGGCGGCGGCGAGGACGACGGCGACGTTGGTGCCGGAGACGGCGACCATGTGGGTCAGGCCGGTGCGGCGGAAGTCGTCGCGCAGGCCGGTGTCGAGCTGCGAGGTGTCGCCCTCGACCAGCCCGGGCAGCAGACCGCGCTCGGCGTCAGGGAGCACGGCGGCCGCGTCGCGCATGCCCTGCCGCAGCCGGCCCGCACCCGCCTCCACCCACGAGGGCCCACCGAGCAGCGTCGGCGGTCCTCGGACGGAGAGCACCGCGGCGACGGCGTCGTCGCGCGCCGCCGCCTGCAGCCGTCCCTCGACCCGCATCTGCTGCGACGGGAGCAGCCGCAACCAGGAGGAGTCGGCCAGCACCAGGACCGGCTGGCGCACCCGCACCTCGGTCCCGCCCCTCTCCAGCAGACGGACGCGCAGCGTCGCGACGACGCGCTCCCGGAAGGCCAGCACGTCCCCCTTGGGCGGCACCACCCGCGGGTCGTCCACCAGCGTGCCCGTGACCGTGACGGCCGCGGCGCCCGCGGCCGCCTCCGCGAGCGGCCCGGTGGTGCGCGCGTGGACCCGAGCCCCGACCGAGACCCCCGACGCGGCCGCGCACAGCAGCGCCGCGGCGAGCGCGTACCGCTCGAGGCGCGCGGCGCACACCGCAGCCAGGAGGAGCACCGCGGCACCCGCGAGCAGCCATCCGACCGGCAGCAGCCGCCCCTGCCAGGCCACCAGCCAGGCGGCCGCGGCCGGACCGGCGAGCCGGAGGTCGAGGCTCACACCCGCACCTTGGCGCGCAGGGACTGGAACTTGGACTCGCCGATCCCGCTGACCTCGCGAAGCTGCTCCACGCTGCCGAAGCGGCCGTGCTCGGTCCGCCAGCTGACGATGCGGTCGGCGAGCACCGGCCCGATCCCGGGCAGCGCGTCGAGGTCCTGGGCGGACGCTGCGTTGAGGTCGAGCAGGTCCCCCGACGCGTGGCCGGCGGCGGGTGGCGCACCGACCAGCACCTGCTGGCCGTCCTGCACCTTGGCGGCGAGGTTCAGCGCGTCCGTAGCGGCGCCGGGCAGCGCGCCGCCGGCAGCACGGATCGCGTCGTCGACGCGCGACCCCGGCGGGAGCCGGACCAGGCCGGGGTGGCGCACCCGGCCGGCGACGTCGACCACGAGCTCAGGGCCGCCGGTCGTCGCCGACACCACCGGGGGCGGCGTCACGGGGTGCTCGGCAGGTCGCCCGCGCAGCAGCAGGAAGCCCGCGACCGCGGCGGCCAGCAGCGCCAGGCCGGCGAGGGCGAGCAGGCCGTGCCGGGCCGGGTCGACGCGCGCCTCGACGAGGGCCTCCCGCACCGTGACCGGCTCGCCGCCCTCCTGCCGCGGCACCCAGCCGTCGGGGTGCTGGGGCCGCGGTGGGAGCAGCGCGCGCAGCCGGTCGGCCGCACGGGGGGAGGCAGGCACCCCGCGACGCTAGGAAGCCACGGCGTTGCGGACCGGCCCCGGCCGCAGGCTGTGGAGCGGCCTCAGCCCTGTGGAGCGACCTCGAGGGTCCGCTCGACGCGCCGCCAGTCCCGCTCGCCGTTGGGGCTGCCGCCCGTGATGACGATGATCGTGTACAGCGTGCCCCCGACCGGCACGACGAGCAGGTGACCCGGCTGCGCCTGCACGGTGACGTCGGCGACCACGGCCGCGGCGCCCCTGATCGCGACCTCCTGCTCAGTGCCCGGGACGACGTCGAGCGACGAGCCGCCCTCGCTGCGCTGCAGGTGGGCGATCACCGCAGGGGCGGACAGCGTCGCTCCGGTGGCCGTCTGGGTCAGCGCGAGGCTGGCCCCGGCAGGGCCGGAGTAGGCCTGCACCGCCCAGCCGCCGCTCTTCGACGCGTGCCAGCCGCCCGGCAGCTCGAACCGCAGTGGGCCGTAGGTCGTGAACGTCGCCGCACCCGTCGTGGCCGCGACGGCCGCCACCGTGAGGACGCCGTTGAAGCAGGCGTGCGCCGACATCGAGGCCAGCAGCCCTCGCTTCTGCCAGAGCCTGCCGAGCAGCAGCCCCATCAGCGCGTAGTAGCGCAGCGACGCGGGCTGCATGTGCCAGATCGCGAAGGCCAGCGCGCTGAGCCACAGCGCGGCCGCGGAGCCCTTGGCCAGCAGCGAACCTGCGCAGATGCCGCGGAAGACGGTCTCCTCGACCAGCGGCGCCAGCACGGACGTGACCATGACGGCGACGAAGATGCGCAGCGCTCCCCCGCCGCCGACCAGCAGCTCCACCGAGGGGTCACCGCTGAGGTGCCCCTGGAGGGCGCTGTTGATCAGGACGGCCAGCCCACCGCCGAGCACGCCCACCGGGACGCCGAGCGCGACGGCGGCGAGCCGCGACCCGCGGTGCCAGACGAGCTCCACCCGGCGCAGCACGACGTACCCGCCGACGACCGAGCCCAGGGCGAGGTAGAAGAACAGCGTGTAGACCAGGCCCTTGCGCAGGGCGGTGTCGAGGCGGTCGGGTGTCTGCCCGCGCATCCCCAGGGTGAGGAACAGCGACGCCGCCAGGGCCAGCCCGGTGACGGCCAGCCCCTCGCCGACGGAGACTCCGGACTCCCCCTGCCGGGGAGCAGGGAGGTACGACGGCGGCGGCCAGGCCGGGACGGGTGGCGCTGGAGGTGGAGCGACCGGGGCCACGGCGAAGTAGCCACCGGGATCTGGTTCCACGCTGGTGTCTCGTCAGGATCCTCCGCGCGCTTGAGACACCCGGCGCAGCACGTTGCCGGTGTGCCGGCTGATGACCACGACGGCGATCACGGCGGCCCACACCCGGTCCTCGCCGACCACCACGGCGGTGACCAGGCACGCCGCGGCGGCGCACATGGACGCCAGCGCGATCCAGCGCGACGCGGCCAGCACCACCAGCCAGGTCGCCAGCACGACCAGGAGCCAGGCCGGGTGGGACCCGAGGATCGCACCGGCCGCGGTCGCCACGCCCTTGCCGCCCCTGCCGCGCAACCACGGCGAGGTGATGTGCCCGGCGACCGCGAACAACCCCGCCACCAGCCCCCACCGGTGGTCGCCGACCGCGAAGGCCGCCGCCGGGACAGCCCCCTTCGCGACGTCGAGCAGGGCGACCAGCACGCCGGTACGACGACCGAGCGCGCGTCCGGCGTTGGCGGCACCGGGGTTGCCGGAGCCGATCGCCCGCAGGTCGACGCCGCGGGCTCGGGCCAGCAGCACGGCCGGGTTGACGGTGCCGAGCGCGTAGCCGACGGCGGCGGCAGCGAGGTCACCGATCAGCGGCGCCACACGACCACCCCGAGCAGCCCGGGTCCGGCGTGGGCGCCCACCACGGCACCGACCTCGGAGACGTAGAGCTGCGACATCCGGGGCACGGCCGCCCGCACCTCGTCCGCGAGCTGGGCCGCCCGCTCCGGTGCGGCCAGGTGGTGGATCGCGATCTCGACGTGCGCGTCGCCGACGGCCTCGAGCACGAGCTCCTTCAGCCGTGACAGCGCCTTGGAGAAGGTGCGGACCTTCTCCAGCAGCGCGATCTCGCCGTCGCGCACGACGAGCAGCGGCTTCACCGCGAGGGCCGCGCCGACGAGGGCGGACGTCGCGGTGACCCGGCCGCCTCGCCGGAGGTGCTCGAGGGTGTCGACGTAGAAGAGCGTGGTCGTGTCGGCAGTCTCCGCCGCCTTCGCCACCTCCTCGACGGACGCGCCGTCCTGCGCCGCCTCCGCGGCGGCGATGACGTCGAACCCGAGGCCCATCGCGATCGAGCCGCTGTCGACGACGCGCACGTCGATGTCAGGAGCGACCTGCCGGGCCGCCAGCCGCGCGGAGTCGGTCGTCCCCGACAGGGCCGAGGACAGGTGCACGGACACGACCTGCTCCGCGCCGGTGGCGCGGTAGGCCGCGACGAGCTGCGCGGGGGTCGGGCGGGACGTGGTGACGTGCGCGTGCCGCGCCCGCAGCGCCGTGGCCACGTCGGCCGGTGAGACCTCGAGCGCCTCCTGGCCCGACCACGTGCCGAGCACGACGTGAAGCGGCACGACCGTGATCCCGTGCTTCTCCGCCACCCCGTCGGGCAGGTACGCCGTCGAGTCCGTGACGACGGCGACCCGAGGCATGGTCCAGAACGTAGTCGTTGGGGCAGTATGGGCAGGTTCCCGAGGGGGCGCCCGTGGACCCGGTCCAGATGCTGCTGCAGCGGAGCAGCGCGTCGCTCGCCAGCGGCGCCACGCTGCGCGCTGCCGACGAGGCACAGCAGGCGCTGCTGCTCTCGAGAGGCGACGCGGTGCTCGAGGTGGAGTGCCTCGACGCGCTCGGTGCGGCGCTCTGGGCCCGCGGCGCGTTCCACACGGCCGCCGTGGCCCTCGGCGCCGCCGACCGGCTGCGCGAGCGCACCGGCCAGGCGCAACCGGTCAACAGCGTCGCGGACCTGGTCGCGGCGCTGCCGGGCTGGGAGGAGGGCAGGCACATGCGGCTGGACGACGTCGCGGCGCTGCTGACGGCTCCGGGAGCCACGAACGGCCGGCCCGCGACCGGGTGGGCGAGCCTGACCGCGAGCGAGCTCAAGGTGGTGGAGCTCGCCGCCGAGGGCCTGTCCAACCCGCGGATCGCCCAGCAGCTGTTCCTGTCGACGAACACGGTGAAGACCCACCTGCTGCGGGCCTACCGCAAGCTGGGGGTGCGCAGCCGGGCGGAGCTCAGCCGGGTACCACGTTGACGAGCTTGGGGGCCCGGACGATGACCGTGCGCGGTTCGGTGCCGCCGAGCAGCTCGACGATGCGCGGCAGCGCAAGGGCCAGCTCCCGCAGCTCCTCGTCGGAGACGTCCGGGGAGACCTCCAGCTTGTCGCGCAGCTTGCCGGACACCTGCACGACGCAGGTGACGCTCTCGTCGACGAGCAGCGCCGGGTCCGCGGTGGGCCAGGTGGAGTCGTGCACCGAGTCACCCGCCTCGACGTCGTGGCCCAGTCGCGACCACACCTCCTCAGCGGTGTAGGGCGCGTAGCAGCCGAGCATGACGGCCAGCGCATGCAGGCCGTCGCGCAACGAGCCTGCCGGAGACGCTCCGCTGTCGGCGGCCTTGCGCATCGCGTTGACCAGCTCGTGGAAGCGCGCGATCACGACGTTGAGCCGGTGCGACTCGATGAGCCGGGTGACGTCGTCGACGGTCTTGGCGACGGCCTTGTCGACCACGGGGTCGCGACCGTCGCCTGGCATCGCCACGACGTCGTCGGTGAGGCGCAGCACGCGGTTCAGCCACTTCAGCGTGCCGCCGGGGCTGACGGTGGCCCAGTCGATGTCGTCCTCGGGCGGGCCGGCGCCGATGATCGTGAGCCGCACCGCGTCGACCCCGAACTGGGTCAGCTGGGTGCCGAGGTCGACACCGTTGCCCAGCGACTTGCTCATCGCCTTGCCCTGGTTGATCACCTGGCCCTGGTTCATCAGCGACGTGAACGGCTCGACGAAGTCGAGCATCCCCATGTCGTGCAGGACCTTGGTGAAGAACCGGCTGTACAGCAGGTGCAGGATCGCGTGCTCGACGCCACCGACGTACTGGTCGACGGGCAGCCACTTCCGGACCTCGGCGACGTCGAACGGCCCGTCCTCGTAGTGCGGCGAGCAGTAGCGCAGGTAGTACCAGCTCGAGTCGACGAACGTGTCCATCGTGTCGGTGTCGCGCTTCGCCGGGCCGCCGCAGGTCGGGCAGGTGGTGCTGACCCAGGCCTCGTTGGACGCCAGCGGCGACTGCCCCTGCGGCCGCAGGTCGGCGCCCTTCATGTCGTCGGGCAGCCGGACCGGCAGCTGGTCGTCCGGGACGGCCACCTCACCGTGCTCGGGGCAGTGGACGACGGGGATCGGAGCGCCCCAGAACCGCTGCCGCGACAGCAGCCAGTCGCGCAGCCGGTAGTTGACGGCCTTCTCCCCGGTGCCGCGCTCCTGCAGGACCTCGATGGCCTTCTCGATGGCCTCGGCCTTGCGCAGCCCGTTCAGCGGCCCGGAGTTGACGAGCGCCCCGTCGCCGGCGGTGGCCACGCCGGTCGTCGCCGGGTCGTCCTCGCCGGTGTCGACGACGACGCGCACCGGCAGGTCGAAGGCCCGCGCGAAGTCCAGGTCGCGCTGGTCGTGCGCCGGCACGGCCATGATGGCGCCGGTGCCGTAGTCGGCCAGCACGTAGTCGGCCGCGAAGACCGGCAGCTGCTCGCCGTTCAGCGGGTTGGTCGCCGTGACGCCGAGGCTGACGCCGGTCTTCGGCCGCTCGGTCGACTGGCGGTCGATGTCGGAGAGCTTGCGGGTCTCGGCCAGGTAGGCCTCGAAGGCCGCCCGCTGCTCGGGCGCGCACAGCTCGGCGGCCAACGGGGCGTCCGCGGCCACGACGAAGAAGGTGGCGCCGTACAGGGTGTCGGGGCGGGTCGTGAAGACCGTGACCTTCCGGTCGCCGACCGCGAAGTCGACGTGGGCTCCGGTGCTGCGCCCGATCCAGTTCTTCTGCATGAGCAGCACGCGGTCCGGCCACTTGCCCTCGAGCTGCTGCATGTCGTCCAGCAGCCGGTCGGCGTAGTCGGTGATCTTGAAGTACCACTGGGTCAGCTCGCGCTTGGTGACCTCGGCGCCGCACCGCTCGCACTTGCCGGCGACGACCTGCTCGTTGGCCAGCACGGTCTGGTCGTTGGGGCACCAGTTGACGGCGCTGTTCTTGCGGTAGGCCAGGCCGCGCTCCATGAAGCGCAGGAACAGCCACTGCGTCCAGCGGTAGTACTCCGGGTCGCTGGTGTGCAGCCGCGTCGACCAGTCGAAGCTGATGCCGTACCGCCGGAAGGACTCGGCCTGCACCTCGATGTTGGCGTAGGTCCACTGCGCCGGGTGCTCGCCGCGCTTGATGGCGGCGTTCTCGGCCGGCAGCCCGAAGGAGTCCCAGCCCGTGGGGTGCAGCACGTCGTACCCCTGCCGCATCCAGAACCGCGCGACGACGTCGGCGATCGCCCACGCCTCGGCGTGGCCCATGTGCAGGTCGCCGCTCGGGTACGGGAACATGTCCATCAGGTATCGCTTCTCCGCGCCGGGGCGGCGGCCCGCACGCGCGAGGTCGAGGCGGTCCCACACCGGCAGCCAGCGGTCCTGGACCGCGTGCGGGTCGTACCCCTCGTCCTCTGACATCTCCTCTTCCTTCCTGGTGGCAAGAAAAAAGCCCCCGTGCTCACGAGGGCGCCGCGCTGGACCGATCCGGTCAGCGCGGCTCGGGAAGGAGCAGCTCGATCTGCACGGGGGCATCTTACGCGCAGCCCCAGCAGCGGCAGCGAATATGGTTGTCGTCGTGACCGCGGAGCTGGAGCTGACGACGGCTGCCCAGGCTCACGACGTCTCGCCGTGGCGGCTGGCAGGCCTGAAGGCGCGGCAGCGGCGCCGGCGGTTGCTGCTGGTGGTCGTCGTCGCGTTCACCCTCTCGATGGCGGTGGCGGGTGTCCCGACGGGCCGCGAGTGGCTCACGTTCTGGATGCTGCTGACGCTGTTCGCCGCCTGCGGCGGTGACTTCGGCGTCTGGCGCCGCGCGGTGGTGAGGGACTGGCTGCCGCTGCTGGCGGTGCTGTTCGCCTACGACCTGCTGCGCGGCGTCGCGAACGAGATCGGTGGGCGGCTGTTCGGCCTCCCCCGGCTGCTCGCCAACCCCACGAACAAGGTGAGCGCGGTGCGCGCGCACCTGTGGCCCCCGATCGACGCCGACCGCTCGCTGTTCGGCGGCCACGTCCCGACGGTGTGGTTGCAGCGGCACTTCTTCGACCCCGGTGTCGCCCACTGGTACGACCGGCTGGCCGTCTGCGTCTACCTGTCGCACTTCCTCGTGTCGCTCGTGCTCGCCATCGTGCTGTGGTGCGTCAACTACCCGCTGTTCCGGCGCTACCTCGCCGCCCTCGTGACCCTGACCCTGGTGACGCTCGCGACCTACGTGATGTTCCCGGCGGCGCCGCCCTGGATGGCGGGTCTCAACGACGCGTTCGGCAAGGACGTCACCGTGCACCGGGTCGTGCAGGAGACGCTGCGCACCCTCGGCGGGTCGACGGTCGACAGTGCCGTCGAGAAGGGCGCTGCCTACTCCAACTCGGTGGCGGCCATGCCGTCGCTGCACGCCGCGATCCCGATGCTGCTGCTGGTGTTCTTCTGGCCGGAGGTCCGGACCCGCGGCAAGATCGGGCTGTCGGTGTACGCCGGCCTGATGGGCGTCGTGCTGGTCTACGGCGGCGAGCACTACGTCACCGACGTGCTGGTCGGCTGGCTCTACGCGATCGTGGTCACGTTCGTGCTGCGGCGGGTGTTCTTCCGGACCCAGCCCGTCGAGGCGCCCGCGGAGAACCCGCTCACGACGCGCTAGCCGTCCTCAGACGATGGTCGTCTCGGCCATCGCGCGCTCCCCGTCGAGGTGCTGCCGCTGAGCGGCGAGGCCACCCGTCATCCGCAGTGGCACCTCCTTGACGAAGAACGTCAGGACGAACGCCGGGATCACCAGGCAGGCCACGACCAGGAACACCAGGTGCATCGAGTCGGCGAAGCCGTCGAGGACGACGCGCCGTGCCGCAGGGCTCAACCGTCCGAAGCTCTCGGTGTTGTTGAGCGACAGGCCCTTCATGGTGGCGAGGTCCGCCAGCTTGAGGTGCGCACCCACGACCCGGTCGGCGATGTTGCCCTTGACCGTGCCGAAGAGGATGGCGAGCGAGACGGCGGCGCCCATGGTGCCGCCCATCGACCGGAAGAAGGTCACCGAGGAGGTCGACAGGCCCATGTCCTGCGGCGGCAGCGAGTTCTGGACCGAGATGACCAGCATCTGCATCGTCAGCCCGAGCCCGATGCCGGTGACGACCATGTAGGCCATCGCCTGCGGGATGGGGGTGTCGACCCGCAGCGTCGAGAACAGCAGCAT
>CAMLIA010000114.1 GCA_946479905.1 uncultured Frankiales bacterium
GCTCTTCTGGAAGCCCTTCTCGATCGCCGCCACGGCGCCGCCGAGCTCCTCGACCCTCGCCATCAGCTCACGGGCGCCCTTCTCCACCTCGTCGGTCATGGCCTCGACGACGTAGGAGCCGGCGAACGGGTCGACGGTCGCTGTGACATCTGTCTCGTAGGCGAGCACCTGCTGGGTGCGCAGCGCGAGCGTGGCGGCCTTCACGGTCGGCAGCGCGATCGCCTCGTCGAAGGAGTTGGTGTGCAGCGACTGGGTGCCTCCCAGCACCGCCGCCAGGCCCTGTACGGCGACGCGGACCAGGTTCACCTCGGGCTGCTGCGCCGTGAGCTGGACACCCGCGGTCTGCGTGTGGAACCGCAGCATCTGCGACTTCGGGTCCTTGGCGCCGAACTCGTTCTTCATCACGTCGGCCCAGATGCGGCGGGCGGCGCGGAACTTCGCCACCTCCTCCAGGATCGTGGTGCGGCTCACGAAGAAGAACGCCAGCCGCGGCGCGAAGTCGTCGACGTCCTGCCCGCTCGCGACCGCAGCCCGGACGTACTCGATGCCGTCCGCGAGCGTGAAGGCGATCTCCTGCGTGGGCGACGCCCCGGCCTCCGCCATGTGGTAGCCGGAGATCGAGATGGTGTTCCACTTCGGGATCTCGGTGCGGCAGTACTCGAAGATGTTGGTGATCAGCCGCAGCGACTGCGCCGGCGGGTAGATGTAGGTGCCGCGGGCGATGTACTCCTTGAGCACGTCGTTCTGGATGGTGCCGGTGATGGCGTCGCCCGGGATGCCGTTCTCCTCGGCGACGAGCTGGTACATCAGCAGCAGCACGGCGGCGGGGGCGTTGATGGTCATGCTCGTGCTGACCTTGTCGAGCGGGATGTCCCCGAACAGCACCCGCATGTCCTCGAGGCTGTCGATGGCCACGCCGACCTTGCCGACCTCGCCGTGGGCCACCGGGTCGTCGGAGTCGTACCCCATCTGGGTCGGCAGGTCGAAGGCGACGCTCAGCCCGCCGGTGCCCTGGGCCACCAGCATCCGGTAGCGCTCGTTGCTCTCCTTGGCGGTCCCGAAGCCGGCGTACTGCCGCATCGTCCACGGCCGACCGGTGTACATGGTCGGGTAGACGCCGCGCGTGAACGGGTACTCGCCCGGCTTCCCGAGCCGCTCGGCGAGGTCGGGCGGCGCCTCGCTGTACAGGGGTTCGATCGGGAAGCCCGACTCCGAACTACGCGTCATGGGCGAACGGTACTGACTAGTGTTCGGCCCATGGCAAAGGCCCCCGCCGGGACGCTGTACCGCGGGCGCGAGGGCATGTGGTCCTGGGTGGCGCACCGGGTCACGGGTGTCCTGGTCTTCTTCTTCCTCTTCGCGCACGTCCTGGACACCGCACTCGTCCGGGTCTCGCCCGACGCCTACGACAAGGTCGTCGACCTCTACAAGACTCCGGTCGCCGGCGTGCTCGAGCTCGGACTGATCGGGGCGGTCCTGTTCCACGCGCTCAACGGGTTGCGCGTCGTCGCGATCGACTTCTGGGAGAAGGGGACGCGCTACCAGCGGCAGCTGGCCTACGCCGTGCTCACGCTGTGGCTGCTGCTCATGGCCGGCGCGGCCTACCCGGTCCTCGCGCCGAGCTTCCGGAAGGCCTTCGGGTCGTGAGCATCGACGCGCCGCGCTCACGAGCCCGCGCGCACGGCGGCTTCGAGATGCAGCGGTGGGTCTTCATGCGGATGAGCGGGCTGCTGCTCGTCGTGCTGGCACTGGGACACCTGCTCGTCATGAACGTCCTCGACGGCGGGGTGGCCCGCGTGAACTGGGGCTTCGTGGCCGGCCGGTGGGCCTCGCCGCTCTGGCGGACCTGGGACCTCCTGACGCTGTGGCTGGCGGAGCTGCACGGGACGATCGGCCTGCGGACCGTCATCGACGACTACGCCGTCCGGCCGGCGACGCGGTTCTGGCTGCGGATGGTGCTGTACGCGTCCGCCCTCCTGGTCGTGACGCTCGGGTCGCTGGTCGTGCTCACCTTCGACCCGGGCATGAGGTAGCGCGCGGATGGTCCACCACCACCGCTACGACACGGTCATCGTCGGCGCCGGCGGCGCCGGCCTGCGCGCGGCGCTGGAGGCCGGTCAGCGCTGCCGCACCGCGGTGCTCACCAAGCTCCACCCCACCCGGTCGGCGACCGGGTCGGCGCAGGGCGGCATCGCCGCCGCCCTGGGCAGCGTCGAGGAGGACCGCTGGGAGTGGCACGCCTCCGACACGGTCCGGGCCGGCGACGGCCTGGCCGACGAGGAGGCGGCCGCGCTGCTGTGCCGGGAGGCTCCCGACGCCGTGCGCGACCTGGAGCGGATGGGCCTGCCGTTCGGCCGCACCCCGGACGGGCGGATCGACCAGCGGAGGCTCAGCGGGCACCGCCGTGCCGGCGAGGGCCCGGCCGTCGCCCGCGCCTGCGTCGGGGGCGACCACACCGGGCAGCTGCTCCTGCACACGCTCTACCAGCAGTGCGTCCAGCGCGGCGTCGAGATCCGCGACGAGATGTACGTGCTCGACCTGCTGCTCACGGAGGGGCGGGCCGCCGGGGTCGTCGGGTACGAGCTCGCGACCGGAGACCTGCACGTGTTCCAGGCGAAGTCGGTGCTGCTCGCCACCGGCGGCTTCGGCAAGGCCTTCCAGCACACGTCGAACGGCCACTCCTCGACCGGAGACGGCATGGCCGTCGCCTACCGTCGTGGGCTCCCGCTGCAGGACCTGGAGTTCTTCCAGTTCCACCCGACCGGCACGGCCGGCCGCGGGATCCTGATCACCGAGGCGGCGCGGGTCGAGGGCGGGGTGCTGCGCAACCGCGACGGCGAGCCCTTCATGGAGCGGTACTCCCCTGCGGACAGGGACCTCGCGCCGGCCGACGTCGTCAGCCGCGCCGTCTCCGCCGAGATCCGCGCCGGGCGCGGCTGCGGTCCGGACGAGGACCACGTGCTGCTCGACCTGACGGGCGTCCCGCCCGAGCAGCTGGATGCGGCGCTGCCCGACCTCACGGACCTGGCACGCACCTACCTCGGCCTCGAGCCGAGCGCCGACCCGCTCCCCGTCCAGCCCACGGCGCACTACGCGATCGGCGGCGTGCCGACCGACGCGACGGCGCAGGTGCTGCGCGACGGCACCCGCGTCGTACCCGGCCTGTTCGCGGCGGGCGAGGTCGCGTGCGCGGCCGTCCACGGCGCCAGCCGGCTGAGCGCGAACGCGCTGCTCGACCTCACCGTCTTCGGACGCCGCGGCGGGCTGGCGGCGGCCGAGCACGCCGCGGCCCTGCCCGAGCACGTCGCCCTCCCCGAGGACCCCGCGGGCCAGGTACAGGCGATGCTGCAGCAGCTCCGCGACGGCACGGGCGAGGAGAGCGTCGCGGTCCTGCGCGGTGAGCTGCAGCGGACGATGACCGCGCACGCGTCGGTCTCCCGGACCGAGGCCGGTCTGCGGCAGGCCGCGGCCGACCTCGCCGGGCTGCGGGCCCGGTACGAGCAGGTCGGCGTCTCCGACACGGGCCGGCGCTACAACACCGAGCTGCTCGAGGCGGTCGAGCTCGGCTTCCTGCTCGACCTCGCCCAGGTGCTCGTCGCCTCGGCGCTGGACCGCCGTGAGTCCCGCGGTGCGCACCACCGGGAGGACTTCCCGGACCGCGACGACGAGCGCTTCCTGCACCACACGCTGGCGTACCGGCAGGGCGACCAGGTGCGACTGGACCACCGTCCGGTGGCACCGACCCGACAGGAGCCGGCATGACCGTCGTCACCCTGAAGATCCGGCGGTACGACCCGGAGGTGGACACCGACGCCTTCTGGCAGGCCTTCGAGGTGCCGGTCGAGCCCGGGGACCTGCTGCTCGACGCGCTGCACCACGTCAAGTGGTACCTCGACGGCTCCCTGACCTTCCGGCGCTCCTGCGGTCAGGGCACCTGCGGCTCGGACGCGATGCGCGTGAACGGCGTGAACCGGCTCGCCTGCAGGGTCAGGGTCGCCGACCTGGGCGACACCATCACCGTCGAGCCGATCAAGGGGCTGCCGACGGTGAAGGACCTCGTCGTCGACATGGAGCCGTTCTTCGACGCCTTCCGGGACGTGCAGCCCTTCCTCGTCACGTCCGGCAACGAGCCCAGCCAGGAGCGTCTCCAGACCCCCGCCGAGCGTGCCCGGTTCGAGGACACCAGCAGGTGCGTCATGTGCGCCGCGTGCACGACCGCGTGCCCCGTCTTCTGGACCGACGACGCCTACTTCGGTCCCCAGGCCATGGTCACGGCGCACCGCTTCGTCTTCGACAGCCGCGACGAGGGGGCTGACGCGCGGCTCGAGATCCTCAACGACAAGGAGGGGGTCTGGCGCTGCCGCACCACCTTCACGTGCACCGAGGCGTGCCCGCGCGGCATCGAGGTGACGAAGGCCATCTCGGAGGTCAAGCGCGCCCTGCTCTTCCGGCGCTGACCCGGCCCCAGCGGCAGGGGGTCCGGTACCCTTGATCGCACCATGCGGACCCCTCGACGACTCACCCTCGCCGCCGCTGCCCTGGCACTCCCGCTCCTCGCCGGCGCCCCGGCGCACGCCGACAACCCCTCCACCGTCGGTGGTGAGGAGCTCGCCGCCCACGGGCTCGTGGTCCCGTCCGGCGCACCTGCCCTGCCCGCCACCGCCGCCGCCAGCTGGGTCGTCGCCGACCTCCAGACCGGCGAGGTGCTGGCGGCGAAGGACCCGCACGGGCAGTACGCCCCCGCCAGCACGCTGAAGACCCTGACCGCCGAGACGCTCATCCCCAAGCTGGACCGCACCGCGATGGTGCAGCCCACGTGGGACGACGTGAACGTGGAGGGCTCGAAGGTGGGCCTGGTCACGTCCGTCCGCTATCCCGTCAGCGAGCTGTTCACCTCGATGCTGGTCGTCTCCGGCAACGACGCCGCGCTCGCGCTCGCCACCGCCAACGGCGGCCTCGGCAAGACCGTGCACGAGATGAACCTCGAGGCGCAGCGGCTGCAGGCCAACGACACGGTCGCGGTCAACGACAACGGCCTCGACGCGCGCGGCCAGCACAGCTCCGCCTACGACCTGGCGCTCATCGCGCGCGCCGCCATGCAGCTGCCGGACTTCCGTGCGTACGTCGCCACCAAGCACGCGCACATCCGCGGGGCGAAGCCGCACACCGCCATCGCGATCAGCAGCCACGACAAGCTGCTCTACAACTACCCCGGGGCGATCGGCATCAAGAACGGCTTCACGGTCGCTGCCCGCGCCACGTTCGTGGGGGCCGCGACCCGCGGCGGGCACACGCTCGTCGTCACCCTGATGCGCACCAACCCGCGGTACTGGCCGGAGGCGGCCGCTCTGCTCGACTGGGGCTTCCGCGCGAAGGCCGCGGGGGTACCGCCGGTCGGCCAGCTGGTCGACCCGCTCGACACGCCCGAGCCTCAGCCCAGCCCCACCGCCGTCGCCGCCCAGAAGCAGGTCGCCACCGCGGCGACCACCCAGCGCAGCGGCGGGCTCCCGCTGCTGCCTGCGACGATCGTGGCGGCCGGGCTGGCGGTCATGGGCAGCGGCTTCCTGCGCAGCCGGCGCCGCGGGCGCGGGAAGATGAAGCTCCCGCCGATCTGACAGCGCCTCAGCGGCGCGCCAGCCGCAGCACGGTCTTGAGCCCGTAGAGGCCCACCCCGGCGACGACCGCGAACGAGGCCACGCTCACCGCACGGGCCGCGAGCACCACCTGGTGCTCGCCGGGCAGCGGCCCGGCCGCGGCGGCCGGCTGTGCGAGACCTGCCGGCTCGGTCGGGCCGGCTGCCGGCGCCTTCGGTGCCCAGGAGCGCTCCACAGCCGCATCCTCCCGCAACGCGGACTGGAGCGGGGTCGGGGCCCCGTCCTCGACGAGGTTCAGGTCCTGGTCGGCGTACTCCGGCGGGATGCCGGCCTTGCGGGCCTGCTCCCGGTCCGCCGTGCCCGAGGGGGGTACGTCGTCGTCGTAGGGCGCCGTGACCGTGAAGGCCGCGGTGTACAGGACGAGCCGCGACACGAGGTTGAGGAACAGCAGCAGCCCGACGACCACGGCGAACGAGCCGTACGTCGCCTCGCCCTTGGTCGTGGTCCGCGCGATGTAGAAGGCCCCCACGAACTTGAGGACCTCGAAGCCGATCGCGCCGAACACCGCGCCCTTGAGCACCTGGCGGAGGGGGGTGGGGACCTTCGCGAGGCGCACGAACAGGTAGACGAAGATCCCGACGTCGATGAGGGCGCCGAGCGCGTAGCTCAGCACGAACGTCAGGGCCTTCGCTCCCATGCTCTCGGAGACGCCCAGGAAGAACAGGACGTCCGCGGTGGCGGCCGTCGCGGCACCGCTCACCACGACCGACACGGCGATGACCGCGAACAGGCCGACCAGGGCGACGATGTCGGCGAACTTCCTCGTGAGGATGTTGCCGGCCTTGAGGTTCTGGTGCCAGACGCTGCGGATCGCCTCGCGGAGCGCCTCGATCCAGCCGAGACCGGACAGCAGCGTGCCGAACAGGCCGATGAGGCCGGCCTTGCCCGCGCTGGTCTGGACCACGTTCGCCACCGCTGCAGCCGTGGCCTTGCCGAGGTAGGGACCGAGGCCGTCGGTGACCTGCCGGCCGGCGTCGTCGCCGAGCGCGAGCCGGGTGAAGTACACGGCGATCAGCAGGATCGGGAACAGCGACAGGAACCAGTAGAACGTCACCGCCGACGCGAGCCGGTCACCGCGGTCGGCCTGGTAGCGCTTGACCATGCGGACGAGGTGGTCGAGGAGCGGCCGCTTGCTTCGTACCTTCTCGAAGGTCGCCTTCGGGTTGATCACCCCGCCTGTCTACCCCGGCGCTCCCCGCGGAAGCACGGGTCCCGGCAGCGGTGTCTCGAACGGGAAGTCGCGCTGCGGCCGCCACACGTGGTCGCGGCCCTTCTCGAACAGGGTGAACCCCCACGTCCGGAACCGCGCGTCGTAGCTCGCCAGCTCCTCGAACGCCCGGTCGAGCAGCTCGGCGGAGACCTCGTGGGCCACCGTCACGTGCGGGTGGTACGGGAAGCTGATCTCGCGCTGCAGCGGGCCGCTGCGGACCTCGGCCTCGATCCGCTCGCACTCGCTGATGCCCTGCGCGAGCGGGACGAAGACCACCGGGGACACCGGCCGGAAGGTCCCGGAGCCGCGCAGGTGGATGAGGAACGGCTCGTGGCGCCGCGCGACCGCCTGCAGGTGCGCCTCGACGGCCCCGAGGTCGTCGGTGTGCATCGCCGTCGGCGGCAGCAGCGTGACGTGCGGCGGGATCTGGTGGGCGTTGGGGTCACCGAGCCGCTCCCGCCAGCCCTGCAGCTCGCTGGTGTACGGCTCGGGGATGCCGATGGCCACCCCGATGTCCCGCCTGGCCATCAGGCCGGCGCCAGCAACCCGATCCGGTCCCGCACGCTGGTCATCGTCGCCGACGCCACCTCGCGTGCCACCACCGCCCCCTCGCGCAGCACGTCGTCGAGGTGGCCGGGGTCGGCGATGAGCTCGTCGAAGGCCTTGCGGACCGGGGCGAACATCGCGATGACCGCGTCCGCGACGTCGGCCTTGAAGTCGCCGTACCCCTTCCCGGCGTACTCCGCCTCCAGGTCCGGGACCGGCGTGCCGGAGGCGACCGAGAGGATGGTGAGCAGGTTGGAGATGCCCGGCTTCTCCGCGACGTCGTAGGTCACCTCGCGTCCGGTGTCGGTGACCGCGCTCTTGATCTTCTTGAGCGTCTGCTTGTCGTCCTCGATCACCCACAGCACGCCCGGGCCGCCGCGGCTGGTGCTCATCTTGGCGGTGGGGTCCTGCAGGTCCTTGATCCGCTCGGCCGACTTCTGCACGTAGGGGTCCGGGACGGTGAAGGTGTCGCCGTAGCGGTTGTTGAAGCGCTGCGCCAGGTCGCGGGTCAGCTCGAGGTGCTGGCGCTGGTCCTCACCGACCGGGACCGCGTGCGCCTGGTAGAGCAGGATGTCGGCGGCCTGCAGAATCGGGTAGTTGAACAGCCCGACGTTCCCGCCGCCCTTCTCCTTGAACTGGGTCATCCGGTTCGCCTCGCCGAAGCCGGTGAGGCAGGACAGCACCCAGGCCAGCTCGGGGTGCTCGGGGATGTGCGACTGCGCGAACAGCGCGCTCTTGGTCGGATCGACGCCCATGGCGATGAGCTCGGCGATCAGCTTGCGGCACTGCTGCCGCAGCTCTGCCGGGTCGGGCGTGATCGTCAGCGAGTGCAGGTCGGCCATGAAGAAGAAGCACTCGAACTCGTCCTGCATCGCCGCCCAGTGCCGGACCGCGCCCAGGTAGTTGCCGAGGTGCTTGCCGGCACCGGTCGGCTGGATCCCTGAGAGCACTCGCCTGCGTTCGGACATGCTGTGCATCCTAGGTTTGGCCCGTGTTCGACGTCGCGGTGATAGGTGCGGGACCCGCCGGCGCCGCGGCCGCGCTGTCCGCGCTGCGCTCCCGGCCCGGCTGCCGGGTGCTGCTCGTGGACAAGTCGGACTTCCCCCGTGACAAGTCCTGCGGCGACGGGATCGCCCCGCACGCCCTCGACGAGCTCGCCCGGCTGGGGGTCGCGGACATCCTGCTCGACCAGCGCCCGGTACGCCGGCTGCGGCTCGTCAGCCCCCGCGGCACCGAGGCCGCGACGCGCGTGCCACGCCCGAGCTACGTGGTGCCCAGGACGGTCTTCGACGGCCGGCTGGTCGAGGCGGCCGTCGCACGCGGTGCCACCTTCCGCCGGCAGACCGTCCGGTCGTTCGAGGAGCTCGAGGCCCGGGTCGTCGTCGGGGCCGACGGGGCGAACGGCACGACGCGGCGGCTGCTCGGGCTGCCGAAGCCGTCGGAGCACACCGTGGCCGTGGCGGTCCGCGGCTACATCCCATGGGAGACAGCCGATCCGGAGCAGGTCATCGTCATGGACGGCCGCGACTGGCCGGCGTACGCCTGGCGCTTCGACACCGGCCGCGGGACCGCGAACGTCGGGTTCGGGATGCTGCTGCCGTCGCTGCGCGCGCTGCCGCACGGCCGGGACGCGCTGCACGAGCGGCTGGTCGAGCTGCTCCCCGAAGCGGCCGGTGCGGAGCGGCTGCGGTCGCACCACCTCCCGCTGTCGACCGGACGGCCCGTCCAGCCGTCCGGACGGGTGCTGCTCGCGGGCGACGCAGCCTCGCTCGTGAACCCGCTGACCGGGGAGGGCATCTACTACGCACTGCTGTCGGGCCGGCTGGCCGGGGCGGCGGCGGTGTCTGCGGTGGACCCGGGGTCGTCGTACCGGGCTGCGCTCGAGCGCGAGCTGGGCCGGCACCTCCGGCACACCTCCGCCCTGGCCTGGGCCACGTCGCACCAGCGGGTGCTCGACGCGGGCGTCCGGGCCGTGCGCTCGGACCCGGCAGCGATGCACGCCCTGGTGGAGGTCGGGCTGGGGCGTGGGCTGGTGACCGCACCCCTGCTACGGGCGTTGGGTGCGGAGGCTGGCCGCTCGGTCCGGAGGCGGTTGTGGATGTCCACAGGCGGTCCGTGACGGCTCGCCTCGCGGACGGACGTCGGCCAGCCTTCCGGTCATGGAACTGCTCGACCAGCTGAGCTCCCTCGTGGACGAGCTCGCTGCCGTGCCCCTCGACGAGCTGACCGATGAGCAGGTCCGGGCGCACGCGCTGTCGGCGGAGCGCCAGGCGGGTCGGCTGCGGGGCATCGCCTCCCGGGCCCTCGGCGAGGTGCAGCACCGCGCACCCGAGGGCTGCGCCTGGTGGTGGCGCGACGAGCTCGGCCTGAGCGGGGAGGCGGCCGGGCACGCCGTCCGACGAGCACGCGACCTGCGGGAGCTGCCCACGGTGGCGCAGGCCGTCGTGTCCGGCGAGCTGCCGCTGGACAAGGCGGGCGCGCTCACTCCGCTCGTCGGGAAGCTCGAGGAGGACCTGCTGACCGACTCCGAGCCGGCCCTGGTGGAGGGCGCGCAGCAGCGCACGGTGGACGGAGTCCGGCAGTGGGTGCGCAGCATCATCGCCCTCAACTCCGAGCGAGACCTGGACGCCGAGCAGGCCGCCGCGTCCGAGGCCCGGATGTTCCACTACCGCCTCGGACCGGACGGCCTCGTCCGCGGCCGGTTCGCTGTGCCGGCCGAGTCGTTCGAGCCCGTCGCCACCGTCCTGGAGCCGATGGCGCGCCGCGCCGACGCGCTGGACACCCGTCACGCCGCTCAACGACGGGTCGATGCGTTCGTCGAGGTCTTCGAGGGCGCAGCCCGGTGGATGGACCTCCCTCATGCGGGTGGACAGCGCGCCCAGGTCAGCTACGTCCTCAGTGCCGAGTGGGCCGCCGCCCAGCAGTGGGCGCCGCCGGCCACCGGGGCGTGGATGGGACCGGTCACACGCGCCCGGGTCGAAGCCGTCCTCTGCGACGCCCGGCTGTCCCGGGTGCTGCTCGACGAGGACGGCCAGGTGCAGAGCCTCGAGGCTGTCAACGACCAGATCACCCGCGCCCAGCGCAGAGCGGTGTCCGCCCGCGACCGCTGCTGCGTGGCCAAGGGCTGCTCCCGACCACCCGCGTTCTGCGATGTCCACCACCTGCGCGCCCGCGAGGACGGCGGGCCCACCACCGTCGACAACTTGGTCCTGCTGTGCCGCCGGCACCACGTGATGTGGCACGACGGCCGGCTGCTCCTCACCGACCTCCGCGTGCCTTGGCTGCGCAAGCCGCTCGACCCACCCATGGTGGCGTGACGGGCCCTCGGTTCAGGCCAGGACCGCGCGCACCAGCGCTTCCTCCGCAGACGCGATCCGCGTGATCTGGTCCAGGATGAACGACTCGATCCGCCCGCCGACGACCGGCACCGACACGCTGACCTCCGCGGAGGTGAGGTGCCGGCTGCCGCCTGCGCAGGGCTCGATCCGTTGCGTCCCCCGTATCCGGACTGGCGCGCCGGGGATCTCGGCCGTCCACGTGCAGTCGCGCGCGCCGTCCACCTGAGGGGCCCAGCGGTCGGTGGTGACGATGAGCAGGTCAGCCGGCGCGAGCTTGGCGATGAAGCCCGGCAACGGCTCGGCCCGGCGGGACATGACGAGCTCGACTGAGCCGTCTGGGTGCTCGGTGCGGCTGAGCATTCGACAACCGTCCCCGAGGTGCGCCGCGACCTGATCCGCCCATGACGGGCCGGACAGAACCGCGAAGACCGCCTCGACGTCCCGGTCCCCTTCGGTCACATGCCCGGTGCGCTTGCCCATGTCAGCTGACGAGGCCTCGCAGCACGTCAGCCTCCGACGCCGTCAGCTTCTTGGTCATCCCGACGGCGACGTCCTCGGCCTTGCCACCGATCAGCGGGATGGACGCCTTGATCTCGCCCTCGACCACGTAGGTGCAACCCCCGGAGGCCGGCTCGAGACGCATCGTGCCGGCGACCTTCACCGGCGACCCGGGCGTGTCCGCCCTCCACGTCCCCGCCCGGACGCCGTCGGCGGACGCCGCCCACGTGTCCGTCTGCGTGACCCGCCCGTCCGACGGCAGGAACTTCTGCAGGAACCCGGGGATGCCGTCGGGGAGCCGCCGCGTCACGACCAGCGTGACGGCGTCACCGGCGCCGACTGTGCGGGACACGACCTTGCTCTCGTCCTGCAGGCCGGCGGCCTTGGCCGTCGCCCAGCCCTCACCGCTGATCGCGGCGTACGCCGTCTCCACGTCCGCGGGGATGTCGTAGGACACCGAGAACTTCTTCGACACGGGAACTCCCTAGGACGGGGCTTCGACCTCCGGAACGATAGGCGCAACCCGCACCCGGCTCACCCTCCGGCCGTCGAGCTCGGTGACCTCGAGCCGGTGGTGGTCCGCCTCGACGGCGTCGCCGACGCGTGGCAGGTGCCCGAGGGTCGCCATGACGAACCCGGCCAGCGTCTCGTACGGCCCCTCGGGCAGCCGGACACCGGTCTGCTCCTGGAACTCGTCGAGGTTGAGCAGCCCGTCGGCCTCCATCTCGCCGCCGGGGAAGCGCAGCGCCTGCTCGGGGGCGTCGTACTCGTCGCGGATGTCGCCGATGACCTCCTCGATGAGGTCCTCGAGGGTGACGATGCCGGCGGTGCCGCCGTACTCGTCGACGACGATCGCGAGGTGCTGACCCTCGCGGCGCATCTCGGACAGCGCGGCGAGCACCTTCTTGGTCCCGGGGAGCATCTTCACGTCCCGCGTGACGTCGCTGACCTTGGTGGTACGAGCCTTGGCGGCGGGCAGCAGCAGGTCGCGCACGTGCACGAACCCGGCGATGTCGTCCTGGGAGGAGCGGGCCACCGGGTACCGCGAGTGCGGCTGGTCAGCGGTGACCTTCGCCGCGCGGGCGACCGTCATGGAGTGCTCGAGGAACTCCACCTCGGTGCGCGGGATCATGACCTCCCGGATCTGCCGCTCGCCGGCGGCGAACACCTCGTCGATGAGCTTGCGCTCGTCGCGGGTGAGCGACTCGTGCGAGGCGACCAGCCCGCGCAGCTCCTCCTCCGTGATGGCGTCGCGCCGGGCGGTGGGGTCACCGCCGAGCATCCGCACCAGCACGTCGGTGGTCCGGGACAGGAACCAGATCGCGGGGCGGGCCAGCCGGGCGAAGCGGTCCACGACGGGTGCCAGCAGCAGGGCGGTGCCCTGCGCGCGCTGCAGCGCGAGCCGCTTCGGGGCCAGCTCGCCGACCGTGATGGCGACGTAGGAGATCGTCAGCGTGATGAGGATCAGCGAGACGACGCCCTTGTACTCGCCGAACAGCCCCAGGTGCTTCTCGAGGTGGTGCGACAGCCGCGCCTCGCCGAACGCCGCGGACAGGAAGCCTGCGGCGGTGACGCCGATCTGGACGGCCGCGAGGAAGCGGTTGGGGTTCTCCGACAGGGCAGCGACGCGGCGGCCGCGCTTGCTGTCGGCCATGCCCTTGATCTGGCTCTCCCGCAGCGAGACGAGCGCGATCTCGCTCGCGACGAAGACACCGCCGAACAGGATGAGAGCGAGGATGAGCGCGATGCTCACCAGCACGTCGGTCACGGCGCGCCCCCCGTCAGGAGACGCGCCTGCCTACTCGGGGGGGAATCCACGCCGCAAGCCTAGCCAGCGACCCGCCGCTCAGAACTCGGCGAGGGCGGCGTTGAACGTCGCGCTCGGCCGCATGACGGCGTCGGTCTTGGCCTTGTCGACGTAGTAGTAGCCGCCGATGTCGGCCGGCTTGCCCTGCACGGCGAGCAGCTCGGCGGTGATGGTCGACTCCTGCTCGGCGAGCCGTGCCGCGAGCGGCGCGAACAGCTCGGCGGCCTCGGCGTCGTCGGTCTGGGAGGCCAGCGCCTGCGCCCAGTAGAGCGCGAGGTAGAAGTGCGACCCGCGGTTGTCGATCTGGCCGACCTTGCGCGCCGGCGACTTGTTCTCCTCGAGCAGCCGGCCGGTGGCCTCGTCGAGGGTGCGACCCAGCAGGGCGGCGCGCGCGTTGGAGGTCTTCTCGCCGAGGAACTCGAAGGACACGGCCAGCGCGAGGAACTCCCCGAGGGAGTCCCAGCGGAGGTAGTCCTCCTTGACGAGCTGCTGCACGTGCTTGGGCGCCGACCCGCCGGCACCGGTCTCGAACAGACCGCCGCCCGCCATCAGCGGCACGATCGACAGCATCTTGGCCGACGTCCCGAGCTCGAGGATCGGGAACAGGTCGGTGAGGTAGTCCCGCAGCACGTTGCCGGTCACCGAGATGGTGTCCTGGCCCGCGGCCGCGCGGGCGAGCGTGAAGCGCGTCGCCGCCGCCACGTCGAGGAACTCCAGCTGCAGCCCGGAGGTGTCCAGGGTCGAGAGCACCGCGCGGACCTTGCGAAGGACCTCGGCGTCGTGCGCCCGGGTCTCGTCGAGCCAGAAGACGGCCGGCGCGCCGGTCGCCCGCGCCCGCGACACGGCGAGTTGCACCCAGTCGGTGACCGGGGCGTCCTTGGTCTGGCAGGCCCGGAAGATGTCGCCGGCGGCGACCTGCTGCGAGAGCAGCACCTCGCCGGACGACGACACGACGTTGACGACGCCGTCGGCGCCGATCTCGAAGGTCTTGTCGTGCGAGCCGTACTCCTCGGCCTTCTGCGCCATCAGCCCGACGTTCGGTGTGGTCCCCATGGTGGTGGGGTCGAAGGCGCCGTGCTCCTGGCAGAACCGGATGGTCTCGGCGTAGAGCGGGGCGTAGGAGGAGTCGGGGATGACGTAGAGGGTGTCCTGCTGCTCGTCCTTGGCGTTCCACATCTGCCCGGACGACCGGATGGCGGCCGGCATCGACGCGTCGATGATGACGTCGCTCGGCACGTGCAGGT
>CAMLIA010000115.1 GCA_946479905.1 uncultured Frankiales bacterium
TGTCGATCCGGTGGAGCTGAGGGGACTCGAACCCCTGACCCCCACACTGCCAGCCTGCGCGGTGCAGACCTGCCGAGAACTGCTACCAAGACTGCAACCACTGAGCCTTCAGGTGGAACGTCGAGGTCCGCCCGAGACGCTACCCGTGGACCGCTTGAGCGCTTCACTCAGACTCACGTCACTGGGTCGGCAGGTCTCGCTTCGGGCCGGTGTACTGGAAGCACGAGCATCCGCTGACAAACGAGAAGGGCCGGATCTGGGCAGGCCCATCTTGCCGGTTGTCGTCGAAGTAGGTCTTGAACGTCGTGACCGGTGGGTACGCCGCACCGAGCCGCCCGACGGCCGAGAGCAGGCCCCCTGGCGTGAGCGCGGTTGCACGCTCGAGGGCGGCACGCAGGAAGAAGGTCGTCTCGCAGTAGCGGCCCGTGGTCACGAGAACTCCCCCGTTGGACGTGTCCTCACCTGCCCGCTTCATGATGTTGCGGCAGAGCGCCTGGTTGGGGCTGACGTCGCCGGGGCTGTGGGCGAGGTCGACGTCGGCGAACGGCTGCCAACCGATGCCAAGGGAGCCGGTCAGCTGAGCGGGAGGCGACAGAACCTGGATGAAGGAACCCGGCCCGTCTCGGGACGAGAGGGCGTACCGCGGGCGGTAGCGCTGGTTCTCCGCAGCCAGCTGGAAGAAGACGACCACGCCGGCCACCAGGTTGAGGACGTGGGTGATGCCCTCGGTCTGGAACTTCAGCACGAAGCCTGAGCTCTGCGAGGCATACGCGGACGTGCTGTAAAGGGCCTCGTCCGCGACGCGCAGTCCGTGGCGGGCGAGGGCCGGCTTCAGGACCTTCGTCACGACGTCCCGGAAGCGCGGGTCGTCGTACGACAGCAGGCCGATCTTCGCGTTCGGCGTGAAGTAGCCGAGTGCGACGAGCTGGTCGACGTAGAAGCGTGCGAAGCGATCCAGGAGGAAGTCCGCCGGGTCGTACCAGTAGCCCCGGACCGAGCTGGCCGCTGATTGGTTGAGGCTGCCGTACCCGTCGACGTAGACGGTGTTCGCCTTCGCCAGGCACCTGATGAGGTCGAGACTGGAACCGGCGCCGGCACCGATGACGGCGAAGACCTTGTGGTCCTGGGTGAAGTGCGCGCACTCCGTCTGGGCGTTGTTGCCGCTGTTCGCGGTGGGCACTTGGTACAGGACGGGGTTGATCTTGCGTCCGGCCAGTCCGCCTTGGCTGTTGATGTAGCTGACGAGCGCGTTGACCTGGTTCTTGGTGTTGCCGGTGGTGAGGTTGCCGAAGCCGAGGGCCTTGAACGCCTCGTCGGCGTCGCTGACCTCGAAGCCGATGTTGATCGTGCGGGTGCTCACGCCACGACCCGGCGCGCTGCTGGGCGGTCGGACGACACCCCCGCCCGTGCTCGCCGCAGACCCGGTCGTGCCCGTTCCGCCTGGTGCTGTGCCGCCGACGACGGGACTCGGAGAACTGCTCCCGGTTGAAGGGTCAGGGGTGATGCCGTTACCGCTCGCCCCCTGTGGTGCTGCAACGCCGGTTCCAGACGTCGGTGCCAGCCCACCGCTCGTCGTGCCAGCGCTCTGCTGCGAGAGCGGTACCGTCGTGCCGCACCCAGCCACGACCAAGGCGCCCGCGACCAGGGCAGCGACCGCGGTAGTCGACGTACGACGCGCGTCCCGCCCGCGCGACCCACGTGCGATGAGTGCGAGCTTCACGAGGTCTCCTGGCTGGGCATGTGACGGGTGAACCACTCGAGGACGCGGGCGGTGAGGTCGATGACGGCCGGGAAGGACCGGACCCCGTGGCCTTCCTGTGGGTAGACGGCCAGGCGAGACAGCACGCCGTGCTCGGCGAGGGCCTGGTGGAACTCCTGTGCCTGTGTCGGCGGGGTGCAGCGGTCCAGACCGCCGGCGACGAGGAGGAACGGCGTCCGGACGCGATCAGCGTGCAGGACGGGACTGCGCTGATGGAACAGACCCGCGGGCTCGGTCGGGTCTGCCCCGAGGAAGTGGCGGTCGAAGTGCGAGATGTTGCTGGTGTAGTGCTGGCTGTACCAGTCAGTGACGGGGGCGACGGCAACGGCTGCCGCCCACCGCTGGTCCTGGGTGGCGAGCCAGCACGTGAGGAAGCCTCCGTAGGACCCGCCCGTGAGACCCACCCGGGCGGGGTCGACGAGACCTTGCGCGACGAGCGCGTCGACGCCGGCGGTCACGTCCGAGGTGTCCGCTCCGCCCATGACGCCGACAATGCTTCGTGCGAAGTCCTGACCTCGGCCGGAGCTGCCCCTGATGTTCGGGCTGAGCACGGCGTATCCCTCGGCGACGAGCCACGGGATGACCGAGTGGGACTGCGGCCAGCTGCTGCGCGCTGCCCAGACCGGGCCACCGTGGATGCTCACGATGAGCGGGTGCGGCCCCGGTGACGCGGGCGTGACGAGCAGGCCGTCGATAGGCGTCCCATCGGGTGCTGACCACTGGACGCACTGCAGGTCGCCCGACACGGCTCTCGCGTATTCCGTGCCTTCGTTCGCGACAGCGGCGACGACTGCACCGCCCTCGTCACCGACCATCAGCACACGGGGCGGGACGGCATACCCCTCCTCCACCACGACGGCGACACCCGCGCTGGTCCACGCCGCGTACGGCGCCAGGGGGCCGCAAGTCGTCTCGCGGCTGGACCAGACCTCGGCGCAGGTCCTGGTGACGATGTCGTAGACGGCCGCGACGGTCTCCAGCCCACGCAGGCCGGTGATACCCAGCCTGGCTTCGTCGAGCCACTGGGTGGACGTGACGTCGATGCCGTGGGTGTCCGCCCGCCGCGGTGAGTCTCCCCCTGCAGCGATCTGGAGATCACCTGCCACAAGGCAGCGGTCGGAGCAGAGGGCTTCGACGAAGGCGTACGCGGACCCTGCTGGCGAGGCGGACGGCCAGCCGATCTGGTCCTTGCTCTGGTGCAGGGCGGTGAGCTGCCCGTCCGCGCTCAGACGCGACAGCGTGGCGCCGTACCAGGAGTCCTCGGTCGGGTCGGGCGAGTGCACGATCAGCGAGTCGCTCGTGCCGCACCAGGCCGCTTCCCAGACGTTCAGCCCTGCTGGTGACCATCGCCTGACCCGGCCGGTGCCCAGGTCGTACTGCCACAGCGACCGCCAGCCGCTGTGGGTGAGGCCGTCGTGCACGTCCGGGTGCCAGTCCGGGAGCTGGTCGACTGACGTACTCGTCGTGCCGCTCCCGAGCCCGCCTGCCACGTCGGCTCCGAGCTCGGCGACGCCCAGCAGGACCCGCGCACCGTCCGGCGACCATGCCGCGTACTCGACGGTGCCCGGCACCGGTGGGGCCGCGTGAACCTCCGAAAGCGCTCTCTCTCCAAGGATCAGGAGCTGGAAGCACCCAGGTTGCGCACGGTCGCTGAGGACCAGCACCCGGGTCCCGTCCGGGGAGACCTTCGCCTGGTGGCTCGAGGCGTCAGGTGCGAGCAGCGGGCGGAGGGTGTCGTTCTCGACGGCGTAGACCTGTTGCCGCGGGACGCCGTCCATGGCGTCGAGCACGTGGCCGGTGACCATGACGGAGGCCCCGTCCGCGCTGACGCTCGGTTCGTCCAGCCGGTGCGGCGAGCCGAACTGAGGCGCGTGTAGGCGCGTGAAGTGCTCCTTTGCGCGCTTCCACGCGTCGCTCGTCCGGATGTCGCTCATGCTCGTGTCACGTGCCTGCCGTCCGTGCACGATCTGTTGAATGGAGTTGTGACGCGTCCACAGCCAGCGAGCTCTCGCTCCACCGAGTTCCCAGACGCATGCGTCTGGTATAACAGGGGAGCGTCCGTGTGGCAAGAGAGGTGGATCCTGTGCCTGGCCCTCTGACCAACGCTCCCTCACCGTCCGGACTGGGTCGGCCGCGGGATGCGCAGAAGACGGAGCAGATCCTTCAGGCAGCGCGCGAACTGATCCTGGAGAAGGGCATCAACGTCACCATCGACGAGATCTCCCGCGCCGCAGGTGTGTCGAGGGACGCTGTGTACAGGCGATGGCCGTCCCGCCGTGACGTGGTGATGGTCGTGGCCATGCAGTGCCTTGCGGAGACCGTCCCCATTCCCGACACGGGCAGCCTGCGCGAGGACCTCATCCGCGTGATGACGGCAGGCTCGGAAGGGCTCGCCTCCGGTTCGTTCGGGCGAGTCATCCGGTCCCTCATCGCAGAGGCTGAGCGCGATCCCGAGTGGGAACCCGTGCTGCTGGCGGCTCATCAGCAACGTCGTTCAGACACCGCGGTGCTGCTGGAGCGAGCCCAGGCCCGCGGCGAGTTGGCGTCGACGGTGGACGGTGAGCTGCTCGTCGATCTGATCGCCGGAGTCCTGTGGTACCGGGTCTTGGTCGCTCGCGACCCGATGGCTCCGGGAGCGCTTCCAGGTCTCGTGGACCGTGCCCTGTCCGCGTTCACCTCGCCCTGAGCCGGGTACCGGTTCGGCGCCCCGTCAACCCCCTGACGTGATGGGACCGGTGTATCGAAAGCAGCTGCACGCCTCTGCGAAGCCAAAGGTGCGATGTGCGGCGGCCCCGTCGCGCCGCTCCGGAGTGACCTCGGAGCGGAAGGTCATCGCGGACGGGTGGGTCAGACCTGCACCGAGCCACGCCAGGAGCGAGTTGCCAGTCAGGGGCTGCTGCGCGGGAGCTCGGGCGCCGACGGCGTGGAGGAAGCCGCCCGCCTCGCAGAACGTCAGGGCTGTGTAGCGGACGGTGGTCCCTGTGGGCTGCTGCCCATGGGCTCTCAGCAGCCGCAGGCACGCAGCTTGTCCCCGTGGCAGCTCAGCCGGCGGGACCTCAGACGAGTCGTACACGGGTAGCCACCCGAGCCCGACCGAGCCGCGGAGCTGGACGGCCGGGACACCGTTGGCCGTGAGCGCCGCAGGCGAGCTGGTGGAGGTCAGGGCGTACCGCGGTCGGTACTGCTGGGTCTCGGCAATGGTCGCGAAGACGAGAACCGCGCCGCTGAGGTCGACGACCCTGGTGATGCCCTGGGACCGGAAGCGAAGAACCGCGTTGGACAGCTGGCTGCTGATGCTGGCTGCGTCGCTGGCGGTCTTGTACGGGGTGGTGTAGACGGCGCTGGAGAAGCGGGCGCCGACGGCAGCCAGCGCGGGCTTCAGCTGCTGCTCCACGGCGCGGTGGTACGCAGGGGCGTCGACTGCGATGACACCCACCGGCTCGCCTCCGAACCAGCTCCGGCCCGCAGCTGGGGGCAGCAGCCGGGCGACGCGATCGAGACCGATGCCGTTGGGTGCGATCAGGTGTGGGAGCGGGCGGAGCGCGGAGGCGTCATCGGTCACGATGCCGTTGGTGTCGATGATGAGGACGCCACGCTTCTCGAGGCAGGTGTAGAAGCTGGTCGAGTGCCCGTGCCAGGACAGGAGCGCAGCGACGACCTTGTGGTCCTGCGTGAAGAAGGCGCACGCGGCCTGCAGGACGTCATCGACGTTCTGCGACTGCGACGAGCTGATGTCGTAGAGCACGGGGATGATCCGATGGCCGGCGAGACCACCCCGTCGGTTCAGGTCGTCGATGACGATCTTCGCGTAGGCGCGCTCGTCCCCGTTGTCTGCGGCGTTGAAGCCGAGAGCCTTGCCGGCGTCTCCTGAGGAACCCTGGGTCAGGATTCCGACCTCCACCGGAGACCAGCTCGCCTGCACGGCAGACGGTGCAGCGACACCGGGGCTCTGCGCAGCGACGGACCTCGACGGTTCCGCACCGGCGACGCTACCGCTCGGTCGCGAGGGCGTGCCCGCTGTGGGCTGAGGGGCTGCGGCCGGCATCCTGCCGGGATCGGTCGCATGGAGGCCTTGGCCGGGGTCCAGTGCGGTCTGCTGCGTCACTGGCACGGTCGTGCCGCAGGCGGCGAGCCCGCTGCAGAGGACTGCGACCGCCAGGGTGTGGAGCCTGCGATTCATACTGCGCCTCCGGGGAAGACGGCCCCGGGGTTGAGCAGGCCGAGAGGGTCCAGGGTTGCCTTCAGGGACTGCTGGACGTCGAGCGCGACGGGCGTCAGCTCCTGCGCGAGCCACTCGCGCTTGAGCCGTCCGATCCCGTGCTCGCCGGACACGGTCCCGCCGAGGCGCTGGGCCCTGTGGAAGATGGCGTCGGCTGCGCGACGCTCCGCTCGCGGGTCGTCACCCAGCAGCAGGACGGGATGGAGGTTGCCGTCGGCCGCGTGAGCCACGGTGCAGGCCTGGACGCCCAGGTCTGCGGCGATGTCCACGACGGCACTCACCATCTCCGCGAGCCGGGAGGGCGGTACGCACACATCCTCGACCAGGAGCGGGCCGAGTGCCTGCAGCGCGCCGAACGCGGCCCGCCGGATGTCGAGCAGCTCCGTCGCCTCCTGCGGGTCGTCGGTAACGGCCAGGTCCACGGTGCCGCCGCGCGTCATCGCAGCGCTCAGCAGGTCGCGGACGCCGGGGGCATCGTCGAGCTGCACGATCAGCACCGCGCCGGTGTCCGAGCCGAAGCCGGTGCCGCGGGCACGGTCAAGGGCTGTGACGACCAGACCCTCCATGAGCTCCAGCAGTGTCGGGGTGGTCGTGGCGACAAGCGCCTCGGCGGCGACCGCGGCGCTGCGGACGTCACCGAAGCACGCGAGCGCAGTCACTTGCGGGGGCGACAGCGGGAGGAGCTTCAGGGTTGCGCCGACCACGACGCCGAGCGTCCCCTCAGACCCGATGAAGAGCTGCGTGAGGTCGTAGCCAGCGCTGCGCTTGAGCGTCCGCCCTCCGGTGTGCAGGAGGCGTCCGTCGGCGAGCACGACCTGCAGACCGAGGACGGATGCACGGGTGGCGCCGTACCGGGCGCATCGGAGACCCCCGGCGTTCGTCGCGATGTTGCCGCCGATTGTGGACGACTCCCAGCTGGAGGGGTCGGGGGCGTACATCAGGCCGTAGGGCTTCGCGGCCGCCGAGACGGCAGCGTTCACCACCCCGGCTTGTGCGTCAGCGGTGCGCGCGTGCGGGTCCAGCGCCTCGATCCTGGTGAGACCGGAGAGATCCAGCACGAGCCCGTTGGTCGTCGCGAGGGCACCTCCGGACAGTCCTGTGCCGGCACCACGCGGGGTCACCGCCAGTCGCAGGTCGGTGGCGGTGCGCATGACGCGCTGCACGTCGGTCACGGTCGCGGGCGAGACCACGGCGAGCGGCAAGCCGCCTGGCATCCCGGACTCGTCGGAGACGAACGCCGCACAGTCCTCCGGCGAGGTACGCGTCCGGATCCCTTTCAAGGCCGCGACGACATTGTCCGCAAGCACGGAGGAGGGCGGCGTCACCGGTCCGCGGCCCAGGTCCGCAGTGGCGCGAGATCCACTCGTTCGAGCTCAGGGAACCCTGACCCGATGTTGGAGAACCGCGTGACGTCACCAGCGAACGCGTTGTCGAGGTGCTCCTGGATCACGTTGTTGAGCAGCGAGACGACGCGCAGGCTGTCCACGATGCCGCCGCCAGGGATCGCCGCGCCCCGGTCTGCTGCCGGGAGCAGCAGAAAGTCGGTCAGCTCCAGGTGCGTGATGCCGGGGATGCGCAACCGGACGACGTCGCGCCGCAGGCCTGAGGTGGTGAAGGACTCGTAGAAGAACTCGTTGTACTCCAGGAAGTGGGCAGCAGTGCCGAGCCGGCCCAGCCAGCCGGCGAGGTCGCTGGTCAGCTCGAGGAGCGGGACACGGATGTCGGCGTCGAGTAGGTCGGAGAGGTAGTGGCCACCGTCGAGGTTGACGGCGACGGAGACCCGTTTGTCGACCTGTGCAACCGAGGCCGCCGTCGCGCCTCCGAAGGACATGCCGAGCGTCCCCACCCGAGACGGGTCGCACATCGCGGCGACGTCCGGGACGTTGGTGCGGACGGTGCCCTCGACGACCGCGTCGAGGAGCGCACGGGTGTCGTCGACCCAGCGGCGCTGCCACGGCCCGAGCGTCTGATCGTCCAGCATCTGCCGGGTCGCGGCGAGTCGCACACCGATGTCGTCGCTGAGCCGTGCATCGGCGACGGGTCCGGCGCCGTGCCCGAACACGACGTCGCGGAAGCTCTCGTCGAAGGTGACGACATGACCGTCCGGGTAGACGACCCCGGCGCTCTCGCCGGGGTGAGCGAGGCTCCACACGACGTACCCGTGACTGGCCAGGTGCTCCATGAGCGGGGTGTTCTGACTGACGTGACCCAGCCCACCGTGCGAGAAGACCAGCGTCGGGAAGATCCCGCCGGCCGGGGGCGCGTCGAGGAGGCCGTGGGTCAGGACCTCCCCCAGCCGCGCCATCCACGCGGCCGGCAGCAGCGGCGGTTCGTCACCCGTGATGCCCAGTCCCGCGACGTCCGCCTCCGCGCTCGTGAGGTACGGCCGGCGCTCGCCCCGATCGGTTCCCGCGGGGTACCAGACCCGGACCATGAGCCGCCGCCCGTCGGCGTCCTGCTCACGCAGCGGCGGGTAGTGCGTATCGAGCAGCTCGCCATCGGTCACACCGACCGGGTGCGGGCCCGAGGGCTGCGGGTACGCCAGGGGGAAGGCATCTCGACTGCTCATGCGTGGGGCTCCTCGGCTGCCGGCAAGCCGGTGTGACGCGCGAGGAACGCGAGCCACTCGGCGCACTGCTCTATGGCGACCTCGGGAGCGGTCGCGCCTCCGTGTCCCGCGTTCTCCCAGATCCGGAGCAGGACGGGTCGCTCCCCGCGCTGCGCGGCCTGGAGCCGAGCGACGAACTTGCGTGCGTGCCAAGGCGGGCAACGGGGGTCGGTGTCGCCGGCGTCGACGAACACCGCTGGGTACGCACCCTCGCGGACGAGGTGGTAGGGGGAGAAGCTCAGCAGCCGACTGACCTCGTCCGCGTCGTCCGGGTCGGCGAGCTCGACGGTGATGCCGTGCCGGCCGTACGGGTCTCGGCAGGCACCGATGAGATCGAGCAGCGGCACCCGAGGGACCGCGGCTGCCCACAGCTCCGGTCGTTGCGTGACCGCGACGCCCGCCAGGAGTCCACCGTTCGATCCCCCGGTAACGGCCAGCTGTTCGGGGGTGGTGGTCCCGTCCGCGATGATGGTTTCGGCGATGGCGTACAGGTCCTCGAAGCAGTGGTGCTTGTGCTCGAGCCGACCGCCCTCCCACCATTCACGGCCGAGCTCGGCGCCTCCTCGCAGGTGCGCGTGGACGAGCGTTCCGCCCGCCGCGACGAACGCGGCGAGCGGTCCAGGAAAGCCGGGCAGCAACGGGACGTTGAACCCGCCGTAAGCGTGGATGAGGCTCGGCTGAGGTCCGGTCGCGTTGGCGGGGCGGAGGACGTGGAAGGGGACCTGGGTGCCGTCGGCACTGCGAGCCCAACGGTCCTCGACAACCGCGTCGTGCAGGACGAGAGCGGGCGGCTTGAGCGTGTCGACCTGCGCCTGGTCGGGCCGGTGCCGGTAGAGGCCCGCCGAGCTGGTCAGGGTCGAGAAGGAGAACAGGAACTCGCCGGCGTGGCTGCGCCGCGCGAGAGCCATGAAGGGAAAGGGGCCCTCTGCGAGCGCTCCCTTTCCAGGGAGCGGCACCTCCCCCAGCTCGGTCCCGTCCGGCGCGCAGATGCGGACCCTGGCGTAGGTGTTCACGAACTCGGAGACGTACAGCCGGCCCGCCACCACCGCCAGCGATCGCAGAACGGCCTCTGACTCGGGAACCACGGTGCGCCAGTGCTCGGTCTCGGGACGGGTGAGCGGTACGGCGACGACGCGGCCCCGCGGTGCGTCGAGGTCGGTCACGGCGACGTACTCGTCGCCGATGATCTGGCCGGCCAACGTCAGGCCCATGTCCGTGACGAACGGAGACCATGTCGGGGCGGCAGCGTCGTCCAGCGCCGCCACCGCGACGGGCACCGGGTTCATGGCCCGCTCCACGGCCAGCAGGTACCGGCCGTCCCGTGACGGCAGCACCATGCGGTAGTCGCGGTCCGTCGTCCACGGCACGTTCACCACCACGGTCGACGCGTCTGCGATCCGGTGGAAGACGACGGACAGCTGGAGCTGCGTGGGGCTGCCGTCCAGCACAGTGGCGTAGAAGCCGCTCGAGTCCTCGAGCCAGATCGCCCCGCCGCACCAGCTGTCCATCAGCTGCTGGGAAGGAGCGGGGAGCTGCTGACCTGACGTCAGGTCGATGAGCCGGACGTGGTTCTGCTCGCTGCCGTCCTCGCAGACACCCACCGCGAGAAGGCGGCCGTCCGGGGACGGCGAGATCCACGCCAGCTGCGGGCTGACGTCTCCGTCGACGTCCGGCGGCTCGTAGACCACGCTGCCCGTCTCGCAGGGACCGTCCGACCGGATCACCACCGCACGCGACTGCACATCGGCATCGACGCGGAACCAGTGGCCTCCCGCGGGGTGCGGCAGCGAGTGGGTGCGCGTCGCCGCGTACTGCTCGACGAGGGCGCGCAGGGCAGAAAATCCCGGCCAGGAGCGGACGTGCTCGCTGGCGCGCTCGTTCTGCTGCCGCTGCCAGGCCCGCACCTCGTCGGCTGCGCCGTCCTCCAGCCATCGGTACGGGTCAGGGACCACGACACCCGCCAGCTGGTCGACCTCCGCCCGGGTGCGGGCGGCGGGGTGCTGCATCAGCGGATGTCCTTGACGACGGTGCCGCCCTGCAGGATCAGTGCCGCGTTGTTCCTGTCGGTGAACGCCTTCGGCTCCTGCAGGGGGTCGACCCGCCAGGCGACGACATCCGCTGCCTTGCCGACCTCCAACGTCCCCACCCGATCGCCGATGCCGAGGATCGCCGCGTTGGTGCGCGTGGCGGCGATGAGCGCCTCCATCGGCGTCTCGAGCTCCGCGCGGATCAGCAGCTCGTCAGCGCGAGCAGTCTGCTCGGGCCCGATCAGGTCTGACCCGAGACCGACCGTCACGCCGATCGCGCGCGACACCCGGAAGGCGTCGATCTGCCCTTGACGCAGCACACGGGCGCGCTCGGCCACGTCCGGTGCCAGTCCGAGAGCCGCCGCGTCACGCAGGAGGTGCTCCACCACGGCGAAGGTGGGCACGTGAGCAACGCCGCGCTGCTGCATCACCGTGGCCGTGGACTCGTCGATGTCAGACCCGTGCTCGACGCACTTCACGCCCGCGCGGACCGCGTTCCTGATGCCCTGGTTGTTGTGCGAGTGCACGGTGACGTACGTGCCGCGGGCGGCTGCTTCGACGACGGCGACACCGATCTCCTCGACCGTCAGCTGGGTGTCCGTGACGTCGTCGTGTGTGCTGACGACGCCGCCGCTGACGCAGAGCTTGAGGAAGTCCGCCCCTCTGCGAAAGGTCTCCCGCACGTTCCTGCGCATGTCCTCAGGTCCGTCGGACAGCAGCGACATGCCGCACAGCCCAGGTACGTGGTGCGTGTTCCAGAGAGCAGTCGGTTCCCAGGTGTTGGCGAGATGCCCGTGACCTCCCGTCTGGCACTGGATGGGCCCGCACTGGAGGACCCGCGGTCCACGCACCTTGCCGCGCTCGATCGCTCGGGCGACTCCACCGTCGATGCCTCCGGTGTCGCGAACAGTCGTGAAGCCGGCCTCGAGCGTCTGCGTCGCGTTGTTGAAGATGTCGGCGGCGATCTCGGCGACGCTGAGCTGATGGCTGACGAGGGCGCTGACGGGACTCGCGACTCCCAGGTGGACGTGCGCGTCGATCAGGCCCGGGGTCAACGTGCAGCCCGTCACGTCGAGTGTCGCTGCGTGGGCCGGCGCCGCCCCGAAACCGGCGACGAGCCCATCCACGAGATGCAGGTCCTGGCCCGTGACGGGGTCCCGTCCCGTGCCGTCGACGATGCTCGCCCCGGTCAGCCACACGTCCGACACGAGCACTCCCTCTGTCTGGCGAGGGTATTTACCAGACGCATAAGTCTGGTATAACAGGTCCCTTCCTCGACGACAAGGGGCGCACATGGCAGCGGCAGCGGAACTCGAGGCTGGACGTGGCTTGACGTCCCGGTCCGTACAGCTCCCCGACGGCCGGCACCTGCGCGTGGTGGAGGCCGGCACGGCGGGACCTCTGGTGCTCTTCGAAGCCGGTGGTGGCGCCTGTGCCAGTGAGTGGGTCGCCGTGCAGCGGCTCGTGGCGCAGACGACGCGCACGCTGGCCTACGACCGCGCGGGTTACGCCGGGAGTGACGAGGACCCCCGGGGTAGGACGGTCCAGACGATGGCTGCTGACATCGGGAGCCTCCTCGACGCGGTCGGCGAAGCGGAGCCGGTGATCCTGGTGGCCCACAGCTGGGGAGGGCCGATCGTGCGGTGCTTCGCCCGCACCCAGCCTTCGCGCGTCGCTGGGCTCGCCTTCGTCGACGCCACCGTCAGCGATCTCATGACACGACGCGACGCCAAGCTCGCGAGCGGCATGGCAGCGCTGCAGGCGGCCATCGTGCGCCTGAGGCTGCCCAACCCGCTGACGGGGATGCTCGCCTCGACCTTCGGCCCCGACTTCCCCGAAGAGGACCGGGCCCTGATGATCCGCGACTTCGCCGACCGGCGCTCCGCCGTCACGTTTCGGCGCGAGGCCCAGGAGATCGCAGCCGCACTTCCCGTACTGAAGGAGTGGGAGGAGGCCGGCCTGCCCGCTGTCCCGGTCACGTCCATCGTCGGAGGCACGCCTGCCAAGAGGCAGGAGCAGCTGCGCGAGGCCCTGATCGCCCACGAGCGTCGAGAGATGGAACGCCACGGTGGTGTCCTCGTTGTCGTCGACGGAGCCGGGCACTACGTGCCGCAGCAGCGGCCCACCGAAGCTGCTCAGGCCGTTATCGACCTCGTGGACCTGGTGCGCTCGGGAACAGCAACGCGACCGTGACGAGGTCCGGTCACTACGACGTCATCGTCGTGGGCGTCGGCGCCATGGGAAGCGCGACGTGCGCCGCACTGGCCGCTCGCGGGGCACGCGTCCTGGGACTCGAGCAGTACGACATCCCGCACTCGCACGGGTCCTCTCACGGTGAGACGAGGATCATCCGGCTCGCGTACTACGAGCACCCGTCATACGTGCAGCTCCTGCGTCGCTCGTACGAGCTCTGGGACGAGCTCCAGGCCTGGTTCGACGAGCCCCTGATCATCCGCACCGGCTCGCTCGACATCGGCCCCGAGGACGGATGGGTCTTCAAGGGCAGCCTGCAGAGCTGTCTCGACAACGACCTCGAGCACGAGGTCCTCTCCTCCTCCGAGATGTCTCGTCGCTACCCGGGCTACCAGCTCGACCCGGATGCCTTGTCGCTCTTCCAGCCCGACGGTGGCTTCCTCCGACCCGAGCGGTCGATCGTCGCGCAGGTGCAACGCGCACACGCCCATGGCGGCGTCATCCATGCCCGCGAGCCGATGACCCACTGGACCTCGGACGAAAACGGCGTCACCGTCACCACCACCCGCGGCACCTACCACGCCGAGCGGCTTGTGCTCTGCACGGGCGCGTGGATCGCGCAGCACTCAGGAATCCTCACGGACCTCAGCGTCCCGGAACGCCAGGTCCTGGGCTGGTTCCAGCCGCAGAAGCCCGACCTCTTCACACCCGACCGCTTCCCGGTCTTCAACCTCGAGAACGAGCACGGCCGCTGGTACGGCTTCCCCAGCTACGGGATCCCGGGATTCAAGATCGGCCGCTACCGCCATCGAGGCGAGACCGGCACGCCCGAGAGCTTCGACTGGGAACCTGCGCCCGGCGACGAGAAGCTGCTGCTCGACGAGGTGCAGCGCACGTTCCCCAAGGCTGCAGGCCCGGTGATGTCGCTGCGCGTGTGCATGTTCACCAACACCCCCGACGGACACTTCATCATCGACCGGACACCGGACCATCCGCGCGCCTGCTCGCCTCCCCCTGCAGCGGGCACGGCTTCAAGTTCGCACCCGTCATCGGAGAAGCGCTGGCGGAACTGGCCCTCGAGGACAGCACGAGACACGACCTCAGCCTGTTCGGGCTCGGTCGCTTCACGCGGTCGTCTCCCCTCACTGGGACGAACAGCTGAGAAGCGGATTCGAGCCGAGCGCGGCTTGAATCTCGGCGTTCAGGCCGTTGCCCGACGTCGCCAAGATCAGCTGCACACGCTGGATGTGGGGGTCATCGGTGCGCAGATGGCCCTTCGCACGCTCAAGAACGGCACCTGAGTGCCCGAGCGGACGGGTCGTGGTTGCAGTTCTGGTAGCAGTTTCTGCAACCAGAACTGCTACCAGAACGACAAAGGCCCATACCTCGTGAGGTATAGGCCCAGGTCAGAAGGGTGGAGCTGAGGGGACTCGAACCCCTGACCCCCACACTGC
>CAMLIA010000116.1 GCA_946479905.1 uncultured Frankiales bacterium
CCACACGTACTCGCCGACGGACTCGCGGATCCGCGCCCAGTCCCGGTCACCGCGCGCCGACACCATCGCCTCACCCGGCACCCGGCCGAGCGGGTCATCTTCCGATTCGGCGATCGCCGGGATCGACACGACCCGCCACCGGCCCGGCTCCTGCGTCAGCAGCCACCCGGCCAGGTCCGCTTCGTGCCAGCGGGTCTGGATCAGCACGCACCGCGCGCCTGGGCCGAGCCGCGGCACGGCGACGCCCTGCCAGAACCGCTGCGCCCGCTCCCTGTACCGGGACGACTGCGCCTGCTCAAGATCCTTAATTGGGTCGTCAATCACGAGGACGTCCACGGGCTTGCCGGTCAGCGCCCCGCCGACACCGACGCAGTACACGCCGCCCTTATGCCCGTCGATCTGCCAGCGGCCGGCCGCCCGCGAGTCCGCGCGCAACCTGAGACCGAGGTCGACGGTGCCTTCGTAGCCGTTGAACGTCTCCAAGTCGAGCTTGATGTCGCTGCCCCAGCGGCGGGCCATCTCGTCGGCGTACGACACGATCGCGACGCGCAGCTCCGGGTCGTGGGTGAGGAGCCACTCGACGAACCGCTGAGAGACGCGGACGCTCTTGCCCTCCTGCGGGCTCATGAACACCATCAGCCGGTCGAACTCGCCATCCGCGAGGGCGACGAGTTCCCGGTCGATGACGTCCAGCGCCGGGGTCTGCACCGTGGACGGGTCGAGGGCTTTCGCGAGGTCGCCGGGGGTCGCCCAGCGCCGCGGTCGGGGTTCGAATGCCCGCGCCGCGTACTCCCACGCCGTGACGGTCACGCTCGCCTCAGTTCGTCGTGTTGATCTTGTTGGCTGAGCTGGTCGTGAAGCTCGCGACCGCCGGGTCGAGGGTGACGTTGCTGACCGCCCACACCGCCGTGCCGGTCACCGCGGACGCCGCCGTGCTCGTGGCCGTCGCCCAGCCCTTCAGCCGGTTCGACGAGAAGTAGCCGGACGTCGCGGTCGACGCGACCTCAATACCGTTCGACGACGCCGACCCGCCGCCGCGCCACAGCGTGTTCCCGACCACCACCGGATCCGTGCCGGCCACCCGGATGCAGGCCTTCCCCGAGGTGGCCGGGTCATTCAGGTGGTTGTCGTGGATCAGCACGCCCGTGGACAGGGTCTCGATGCCGTAGTCGGAGAAGCCGTCCATGACGTTCCCGCCGATCTTCGAGCGGGTCGAGGACCCGTTCGTGCCGTCGACGAGGTACACGCACCGGCCCGTGACGGACGAGTACTTGTTGTCGCTGACCTGCGCGGACCGCGACATGTTCAGGTAGTTCGCGTGGCCCGTGATCGTCTTGAAGCTGTTGCCGGTGATGACCAGGTCAGCGACGTTCACCGTCGCGATACACGCCGTCGCGTTCGAGATCGTGTGGAACGAGTTGCCGGTGACGACGACGTCCCGGATGACGTTCCCCGCGCCGGACGCGTCGTTACCGTCGATGACCAGGCACGATGCGAGCGCTGACGGGGCCTGGTTCGCGACCCCGGTGTTGTAGACGACGTTCCCGCTGATCGTCGCCCGGAACAGGTCCACCGTCGCACCGCTGGACGGGAGCGTGATCGCGGCGAACCCGTTCGAGTTCACGCACGTGTTCCCGGCGATGACCGTGTTGTCCCAGTTCAACGGCGACACCATGTAGTGCGACAGCCCATCGACATGGTTGCCGATCACGCGCACGTTGGAGTGCTTGAACGTGTCCGTCCACGAGTGCGACCCGGTGAGCGACCCAAACGCCCCGAAGGTGCCGAGCCCCCGCACGGTGCAGCCCTCGATGAGGATGTCCGTGCACGGCGTGTTGTCGAACGCCCCGGCCGCGATCCCCGGAAGCACGGTGCTGTCCTTGGCCAGGTCGATCTGGAACGCCTCGCTGATCTCCCGGCCGGAGGTGACCAGACGGAAGCCCTGCGCCGTGACATCCCGGATCCGGCCGTTCCGCACCGCGTTGAACTCCACCGCATGCCAGTCCACGACGTTCTGGATCGTGATGTCCTCGACAAGGACGTCATCAGCGTGCGCGAAGATCGCGACCGTGCACGACGTCGTGAACGAGGTCGCTCCGCCGTCGAGCGTTCCGCCGCCGACGATCGCGATGTTCCCCCGCCCGCCGTACAGCGTCGGCGCGTAGCTGGAGTTGAAGTTCTGGATCAGGTACTGCATCGACGCGTTGCCGCGCCGGATCGTCGCGCCCCGGTCGATGAACAGCGTGCACGGGCCCTTGATCTCCAGGCCGTACGTGTTCGTGCCGCCACCGGTGTCGATGACGTACGTGCCGGACGGGACGTACACGGTGCTGCCGGGGTTCGTCACCGACGCGAGGTCGAGCACGGCCTGGATCGCCGCGTAGTCGTTCGTGGAGCCGTTCCCGGTCGCGCCGTAGTCCCGCACGTTGTAGACGTGCTCGTACTGAAGGTTCCGCACGGCGCCGGCCGGGTTCTTCACCGCGAGCTGCCCGTACGCCGATGAGGAGTACAGCGCATCGAACCCCGCCGCGGGCGTGGCCGACGCCGACTGGCGGGCGAGCCGCAGCGCGTTGTCGAGCCGCATCAGCCGTGAATGACGAAGGTGAGGGTGTTCGCGGTCGGCGCCGACCCGAACGTGAACGTCGTGGTGTTCGCGCTGGCGTGCGTGACGTCCGGGAAGATCTCCTCACCCGTCGCCGTGACGAACACCGCCTCAGTCGTCGCCGTCGTGCCGAGGCTGTGCGTGATCGTGATCGACGTCGCTGAGGAGTGCGTCGCGGTCGAGAACTTCCGGGTGACGACGGCCGTGTCGATACCGACCGTGTCCGCGCCGACGCTGATGCCCGTCCCTGCGCCGACGTCGAGCGTGGACCCGGTGAGCGTCAAGCCGTTCCCGGCGGTGGGGAGGGTACCGCCGCCGATCTGCGCCCACACGATCGCGCTGGTGCCGATCGTCGGGGAGTCGGTGGTCTGCGTGAACGCCTTGTCGGCGTTCGTGGTGCCGGAGGTGACGTAGGCGGTCGCGCCGTTCAGCTCCGCGGTGGAGTCCGCGTCCGTCGCTCGGGTCGGCGCACCACTGGCGGCGACGACGTAGATGCCGTTCTCCGACTGCGTCGTCTGGTCCTTGATGAGGATCCGGTCACCGGTGGCGAGGGTGACGCCGTCGATCGTCTGACCGTTCGCGTACGCGGTGGCGAGCGTCCCGTTCGTGGTCGTCGCGGCCCGCACGGGCTGCTTCCACGACAGGCCGGCGACGGCGTTGTCGAGCTGCTGCTTGGTGACCAGGTCGGTGGGTGAGGATCCGTCGGCGGCGTTGATGGCCCGCTGGGACTGCAGGTCGATGCCGTTGGAGAACTTGCGGGCCATCTATCCCACCAGCGCCTTTCCGGAGGTCGGCTGCGCGAAGACGATCGTGCAGGTGTTCGGGTCGGACTGGTCGACGTCGGTGGTGATCTCTTCGCCGGTGTCGAGGACGACGGTGACGTGTGCGAGGCGGCCGAGGTTGTGCGTGATGATCCACTGCGTGGCGGGGACGCCGGCGCGGTCGTAGATGACGACGTCGCCGCCGGCCGGGCCGGTCGGTCCCTGTGGTCCGGCGGGCCCTTGCAGGCCGGTCGTGGCCACCTCGACGTCGATGCGGGGCGTGGCTTCGACGGTGAGGGTGCGGCCTCCGCCCGGCTCGGTGATGTCCACAACGAGCGGCTGGGTGACGTCGACGATGGTGAAGTCGCTCACCTGGTCACCTCGGGGTCGACAGTGACGGTGCCCTGGACGAGCCGGTCCACGTGCCCGCCGGGGGAGACGAGTTCGAGGTCGTAGACGCCCTGCTCCCACTCGTACGCGGAGGTCTCCGTGTCGGTGAGGAGGAGGCGGATCTGCCCGGCCGGCCCATCGATGGTGATGCGGCCGTTGCCGGTGGTGAGTTCTTCGAGGAGCTGGCCGTCGTCGGTGCGGATCTGCATCCGCGCCGTGTAGCCGGTGAGGTCGGTGTCTCGGAGCGTGAGCACGGGGTCCCAGGTGGTGCCCTGCTCGATCGTGATGGGCCAGCGCGCGGCGCTCACTGCTGCTCCTGCTGGCGGCGGTTCTCGGTGCGGGCCGACATGTACGCGGCGATGAGGGCTGCGAAGTGCGCGGCGAAGTTCGCCCAGACGGACATGAGGCCGAGCCAGCGGATGCTGTGCCCCCACCACAGGACGGTGGGGATGGCGAGGAGCGCCCAGGCGGCGGTGCAGATGCCGTGGAACCACAGCAGGTAGACGGAGAGGGTTCGGGGGTCGATGCGGGCGGGCCGGGTGCCGAGGGGGCTGGGCATCGGAACCTCCCCCGGACATGCGAAAGGCCCGCACGGTGGCGGGCCCCTTCGACACTTCGTCTAGTTGATCAGAGAGTAGCGTTCGCGGATGTAGATGTCACGCAGATCCGCATTAGGACCGATGTAGATCGCAGGCATCCCAGCGCCGGGCCCACCTGTCGGCAGAGTCGGCGACGGCCTGATCGATGCGGGCGAGCGCTTCCTCGCTGCGCCCCCGCCGGATCGCTTCAAGTTCGGCGATGTCGGCGCGGTTGCGGCGGCATACCCGGATCGCCGTGGCGGCGGGGGCAGCGGTGATCGTCACCCACAGGACCCAGAACTGCACGCTCATAGCTTCCACTCCTCGTGATAGTCCGGGTGGTCGGCGTACGGCAGGGCGAGCAGGCGCACGACCTCGCACGGCCACGCCTCGCGCTGGACGGGCTTGTTGCTGAAGTCAAAGCAGCGCGGGCAAAGACCGTCGTAGTTGTAGTGGGATCCGAGTAGCTTCCGCTTGGCATGGACCTCGCGCAGCACGCGGGCCGGGTCATGGCGTAGGACGTGGCCGAACAGCTCGCCGCCACGTGAGCGAAACTCGCCGTACTCGTCCGACCAAGCGGACTGCGGCGCATCCTTCGCCGCCCGCTCGTCCTCGTCGAGCCGGGCGCGAAGGAACTCCACCAGGTCGCTCATGACGCCACCTTCTCAGCCTGCCGGGCGAGAATGTCCAGCACATCACCCAGCCGATACAGCATCACCATCCGGCCGCCCTCCACCCGCTCGCCCCGCGCCACCAGCGACCCGCGATGCACGTACCCGCGCAGCGCCGACGGCGTCACGGGCTGCGCATACCGGGTGAGCGCCCGCGAGATCTCCGTACCGGTCGCGAGGACGTCCCGCGCCGAGTCCAGCAGCCACCGGCGCCGGTCCTCGACCCGCCACACCCACTCATCCCCGCCCTCATGGCCCTCCGTGTTGGTGCAGCGTACGTACGCCGCGTCCAGGGCCGCGTACAGGTCCCGCCCGCACTCGTCACACGGCCCCGCGTACAGCCGCTCCGCCGGCCGGTCGATAACCCGGCGGGCGTCCGCGACGGCGTCGAGGATCTGGTCATGCGCCTCCGCGCCTGCTTCGTGGTGGCGAAGCCAGCCGACGCGCGGCCGCAGCCACGCAGCGATCCGCGCGAGATCGTCGGCGGGCTGCTCGGCGCCTGTCTCACCAGCGATGACCCGAACCCAGCCGACGAGGGTGTTCTTCAGCGCCCGCTCGATGTTCGACGCGCGCTCAACGAACGCCACCGGGGTCTCGGTGGTCCGGCCGCCGGAGCGGGTGCCGATGCGGGCCTGCCGGGTGATGGTGAGCTGCAGGTCGTACGCGAGGCCCTGATATCCGGCGACGTCAGCGAGCGCCGCGTCGAGGACGAACGCGCACCGGGGGCAGATCGTGGCGTTGTCCGGGGTCGGCCGGCCACACACACCGCAGTCGCTGCTCATGCTGCTCCCTGTTCGATGGCTCGGAGGACGGCGGGCACAACCTCAGGCACGCGCCGCCGCTGCTGCTCGGTGAGGTCCAGGGCGTCGAGGATCCGCTGCACCGCGCCGGCGAGGAGCGCGCCGTGCTGCTGGTTGAATGCGTCCCGCTTCGCCTCCAAGTCGAGCTTGTTCACGTCGACGAGCACCCGCGCCGTACGGTCCAACGCCCGCTCGTACAAGCTGATCTCCGCGCGGAGCTGCTCGGCCTGCGCCCCGGAGTACCGCCACGACTCGGCGCGGATCTCAGAGACCCGGTCGGCGAGGTAGTCCTTGAACCCGTTGATCTCGCTGGCGACGTTGAGGAGCGCTTCGGCGGGGTTGGTGATGGGCGCCGCGTCACGGACCCATTGGGCGGCGGCGCGGCGGGTCATCTCGGTCTTCGCTGCGGTCTGGTGGTTCTTGGTGCTGCCGCCGTGGAGTTTGCAGGCTCCGATGCCGGGGTGTTCGGTGCCCCAGCCGGCGGGTCGGTGGCAGACCTCGCCGGGTGCTTGGCGGCGACGTCCGTGGCAGTGGTTCTTGTCGCAGGTGGTGTCACGACCTGCGGCTTTGCTGGGCGTGGTCATGGCGTGGTCCCGAACAGCTCGAGCGCGGCGTCCCTGGGGCTGGGCCGCTGTGCGGTGAGGTCGGCGGGCCGGTCGAGGATGTCGGCTTCGCGGTAGGCGTCGTCGAGGGTGAAGGCGACGTCGGGCCGGGGCGTCCAGCGGTAGGTGGGGATTTCGGGGTCGGGTGGTTTGGGTTCGGTGCGTCCGAGGAGGCGTGCGATGGGGTTGGGCGTGATGGTCACTGTGAAGCCTCCTGGGCGTCTGTGGTGGCGTGGGGTGTCTCGTTGTGCCCGCGTGGCCCTGTTCGCGGCTCTGCGGGACTCTCAGAGACTCCCGGGCACCAGTACGTCCTCATCACTTCGACTGCTCCACCGAACTCGCGGCGGGTGCCGCGCCAGCCGTGACCTTCGTGAGGCTCCGCGCGCTGGCAAGCGACATGAGGGCACTCGGCTTGAAATTCCTCGGGGGTGGTCTCGCTCATCCAGATGCTGCTCATGATCGGTTCTTCTCGCTCTCGGCGCTCTGAGCGCCGCGTAGGTGGGTGTCGATGCGGTCGACGAGTGCACATCCCGCGCATCCGAGGTTCTCGCCCATGTGGTCGTGGCGTCCGGCGGCGCAGAGGGCCCGCAGGTGCGCCGAGGCGTCGGCGAGGAGCTTGTCGGCGGCGTCCGCGCGGTCTCCGGCCCTGCGGAGGTGCACGGCGTAGGAGCCGAGGAGTTCGGCGTGGTCGTCGTCGGTCACTTGGTCTCCTCAACGTCCTGGATGAGCCGGTAGCCGGTGCGGCGCGGCTTCCCGGTCCGGGTGGTGGCGTCGACGTGCAGCGACTTCACGAGGATCAGGCGGGGGCGTTTGCCGTTGACGTCGGTGACGTACGCACGCTCAGCGCCGGGGATGTACTGCTGCACGCGAAGTCGGCTGCGCTCACGTGGGTCGCAGGGCTCGTAGATCTGGCCGGGGCGAATGGTGGTCACGGGCGGTCCTTCCGGGTGAGGGCTTCCTTTGCGCGCCGGAACTCCTCGTTCGGCGGGTCGGCGCGGCCGATCTGGTCACGGATGTCGAGGGTCGTGGGGATGTACCGCCAGCCGTGGGCGGTGGCGTCGGCCCAGTAGTCGCGGGCGAACGCGAGCGGGTCAGCGAGGGACGTGACGTGTTCAAGGCGGCGGGCGAGTTCCCGGGCGGCGTTCTCGCGGGCCTGCTCCTGGTCGGTCATGACCGCCTCCGCGCGTTGAGCTGGGTGACGCCATTGGCGATCCCATCCGCCCAGTCGCAGGCCGCGAGGATCGCCATGGCGATGCGCCGGGCGTCGGCGATCCCTTCGGCCGTGACGTCGCCGCCGAAGTGCTCGGGGCTGGAGAGGTACACGCTGGCCGGGCGGCTGCGGTCGTCGTCGACGCAGCGGATGGTCCAGCCCTTGGCGGGGTTCCACACGGGCCCAGTTGCGCCGAGGGCGTCTTCGATGCCGTCCGGCTGGGGGAGTTCGGCGGTGTCGATCCGGGAGACGAGGCTGGCGAGCTGGTCGCGGAGTATGGCGAGCGCTTGGGCGGTGTCGGTCATGAGGCCATGGCCTCCTTCGCGAGTCGTGCGGCATGGATGACGCGGTCGGCGAGGGGTGTGCCGGCGGGGAGCTGCTGCTCAGCCGCGGTCATGTACTCGCCGCCAAGATCGGGGAGGGTCTGTAGGAGGCCGGAGGCTTCGTGGTAGCTCGGATCCCAGCCCATGTGATGAGTCGTCTCTTCTGGCGTCTCGGCGGGCTCGGTTCTGCCTTCCTCCTCAGCCACCCACTTCGGGGAACCATCGGAGGAATCTTCATTAGAGGGACCCGTAGTAGAGGGATAGGGATTGCCTGTAGGCAAAGCATTCGGGCCTGTTGCTTTGCCTTGAGGCAAACCATTCGGCTCTTTGGTTTGCCCTGGGGCAAAGCATTCGGAGGGCTCATCGGGCTCCTCCGGGGCGTCCTGCGGCGGGTTATCCACAGGGTCTTTGGTTTGCCTAGAGGCAAAGCATTCGGGGAGCTCCACGGACGCCGGGAGGGCGGGCAGGTGGAACCGTGTCGCCCGCCCCCGGCATGAGAACACCGTGCGGCCGTTCTCCGTGACGCCGAGCGGCACCCGGACCTCCAGGCCGCGGTCGGCGAGCTTCTTGAACACCTTCGACAGGCTCGTCTCGCCCAGGCCGGTGGCGAGGCGGAGACGTTCGGCGAGGGTGATGGTGTCGGCGCGGTGCCGCCACATCTCGCGGGTCTTCTCGTTGGCGCGTTCGGCGATGACGAGGAGCACGACCCGTTCGGCGGCGGTGAGGTCCGCTGCGGCAGGTGTGCAGAGCCATTCGGCGACTTCGCCAACGAGACGACCTGACATGGGGGTTACGCAGCTTCCGTGACGCGGGTTCGGGTGACGCGGATGACGTGGATGCCGAGCTGGCCGGACTGGTAGGTGGCGGGTTGGATGCCGGCGGCGCGGAGGCGGGCCTCGTACCGCCAGGCGGTGCGTTCGCTGATGCCCATGCGCGCGGCGGCGTTCCGGAGCGTGTAGTGCTGCTCGCGGGTGAGTTCGGCGTACTCGTCGTAGCGGCCGTTCCTGCGCGGCGGCGGCCCGGCGTCGGGGCGGCCGGCGCGGGCCCAGCGGTTGTAGCAGGCGACACACCAGCCGTGGCCGCCGCGGGCTGCGGTGTTGCCGCAGCTGTCGCAGAAGATGATCGGCGTGCTCACGCGGCTTCTCCCTTCCGGGTGCGCTGCTGGGCGCGTCGGCAGGCACGGCAGCGCGCGTCGTGGCCGTCACGGGCCCGGCTGTCCACGGCGAAGTCCTCAAGCGGTTTGACCTGCTCGCAGATGCTGCAGGGCTTCTTGGTGGGGATGCGCTGGACGGGGGCGGCCTGGTTGCCGCTGTTGGCGCGGCGTTTCGCTTTGCGGCAGGGCTTGCAGTCGGTGGACAGGCCGTCGCCCCACTGTTCGCGGTAGAACTCGTCGGCGGTGCGGGTCTCGCCGCAGTCCTTGCACCGTTTGGTGGCGGGGACGGGCTTGGGGCTGCGCTGGGCGGGGAGTTTGTGGGCGATGCGGCGGCGGGCGACGCGGCGCTGGTCGACGTTGAGTCCGCCGCAGATCCACAGGTCGTCGGGGTCGTCGCGTTCGGGCAGGCGCAGGACCCAGGAGAGGCATTCGCCGCGTACGGGGCAGCCGGCGCAGAGCTGCCGGGCGGCGTTCTCGTCGCGGGTGCCGTCGGGGAGCCGGTCGTGGCATTGGAGGGTGGTGAGGGCGTCGAGGTTGTTGCAGGCGGCTCGCCGGGCCCAGGGGTCCATTTGGAGGGCGGCGACGATGTCCTCGTACGGGCTGGTCAGGGTGCTCATGCGGCGGCCTCCGTTCGGGCGAGCAGGTGGGTGATGGCGGCGGCGACCTGCTGGGGGACGACGCCGTTGCCGAGCAGGCGGAGTTGGGCGTTGCGGGAGATGCCGGGGACATCGGTGACGTGGCCGGCGGGGAGGCCCATGAGCCACTCGACGAAGCGGGGGTTCAGGCGATCCCCGGTACGTCCAGGCTCAGTTGGCCGGGGAGCTGGCCGGCCGAGGACGTGTTCCCAGCGTCGGATGGCAGGCTCGTAGACGCCCCAGTCGACACGACCGGCAGGATCACCTGCGACAGCGGTGGCCGGAAGCCTTCCGACGCGCGCCGGCCGGGCGTCCCGGTGTCGCTCGCCCGCGGCGTCGGCAAGAGCTGGCAGACGGCTGAGGGCAGCATGAGGTCGCCGGAGGAGCCGCGTTGGTTCGTGCCGTCCGTCGCTCGCGGCGTCGGGAGCAGTGGCGAGGACGATGAGGCGCTCGCGCTGATGGACGGCGCCGACGTCGGACGCTCGTACAACCTGCCATTCCGCATCGAACCCGAGGTCGGCAAGGTCCCCGAGAACGGCATCGAAACCCCGTCCAAGGTGTCCCCGGACGTTCTCCAGCAGGACGAGTCGGGGTCGTAGAACGCGAAGGGCAGCGGCGATGTACGGCCAGATGTGGCGCTCATCCTCGGTTCCTTTTCGCTGGCCGGCGTCGCTGAACGGCTGGCAGGGGTATCCGGCGGTGACGATGTCGACGGGCTCGACGGCCGACCAGTCCACGGTCTTGATGTCGCCGAGGTTCGGCACGTTGGGGTGGTGGTGGGCGAGGACCTTGGTGGCGTCGGGGTCGGGGTCGGCGACCCAGGTGAGCGTGCCGCCGAGGACCGCCTTGGCGGCGGCGTCGAGGCCGCCGTATCCCGAACACATGGAGCCGATGCGCATCACGCCACCTCCGGCCAGTCGACCTTGGCGAGCGCCTCGCGCTGCGCCTTCGGGACGTCGACGAACGGGCGGCCGAGGTGCTCGCGGCCCATCGCGCCGAGCCACCAGGCGTCGACCTTGTTGTCGTCGCGGAGCTCGGCGCCCCAGCGCTTCTGGACGGCGACGGCCATGGCGGTCTTGTCGGCGTTGCCGCGGCCGGTCGCGTACTTCTTCAGCACGGCGGGCGGCACGACGGCGAGGGGGTATTGGCGGTCGAGGATGAGGCAGACGACGAGCCACCACAGCCCGGCCCGGTCCCACGTTCCTGCGCCCTTTGATCCGTACGAGGGGCCTTCGATGAGGACGAGCGACGGGCAGGGGCCGCTGAAGGTGGTGAACCTGTCGACCTCGTGGACGATGTAGCGGAGCCGGTCGAACTGGTCGGTGATGGCCTTGCCGTTCGGGGTGCTGCGGATTGTTTTGGTGATGACCTGGCCGTCGTGGGCGAAGTCGGCGATGCCGGTGCCGGTGAGGGAGAGGTCCAGGCCGATGACGCGGGGCTTGTTCACGGCGTGCTCCCGGCGTGTCGGAGGTCGCGGATGGTGTGGCCGGTCAGGAACGTGATGCGGTCGACGGCGTAGTAGGCGAGCAGGCCGGCCGCGAAGGACGCGGCGATGATCGGGGTGATCTGCCGGGCGGTCACCGTGCACCTCCGGGGAGGGCGTGGACGGCGGACGCGCATGCGGCGAGGCGCTGTTCGAGGTCGTAGTTCTCGGCGCGGAGCTCGTCGATGTCGCGGTCGTACCGCCGGTAGACGTCTTCGGCCGCGCCGAGTGTTTCGGCGCGGCCCATGTCGTGGCCGTGGTCGTAGCCGAGCTGGTAGCCGGTTTCGTGGCCGACATGCCGGCCGTGGAGCCAGATGAGCGGTACGGCGACGAGGAGGATGAGCGCGGCGGCGATGATGGCGGCGAGGATCATCGGGTCACCGCCTCGACGGTGCCGTGCTCGATGACGTTGGCGAGGTCGTTCGCGCAGTCGACGCCTTGACGCCCGCGGCCGCGGGCGACGCCGGCCTGGTAGCTGTCGCGGCCCGCCCAGATGCCGTGCCAGATGTCCTGACCTTCGGCTTCGCGGCGCCATTTCGCGGCGAGGTCGGTGAGGGCGTCGATGGGGATGAGCTGGTAGTGCTCGGCGAGCTCGGCGAGGATCCCCTTCGCGAGGTCGCGGTAGAAGTCGCTGGGCGGGCCGACGGGGACGTCGTTCTCGGGGTGGAGGACGTCGGCGATCGCGTCGGCGATGACGCGTTCGGGGGAGTTGTCGTTGCCGATGAGGGTCTGTTCGGTGGCGGTCACGTGGTCCTCCGGGCGTGGTGGTGGTGTGCGTGTCGGCCGGTGGCGGGCCGGGTGGTGGCTTGGATGAGCCGGGCCACGGCCGCGACGAGCGCGGCCGTGAGCGCGGCGATGATGACGAGGAGCAGCCAGATCACGGCCGGTCCCCATTGAGGGCGCTGACGAGCGCTGACGCCTCGTCGGGGGTGAGTCCGTCGGCGATGAACGCCTCGTACTGCTCGAGGCGGCACATGAAGCAGCCGTCCATCACTCGCCGCCCCCGAACCGCTCCTTACCGATCCGGGTGATCAGCGCGCCGATCGGCTCCTCATCGCCCGTCTCGTTGATGACGGTCTCGCCGCCGCGGCGCTGCTGCTGGACCTCGTAGAACATCTGCCGGAGCCGCTGACGGCTCGTGTCCGGGTCGAGCGCCTCATCCCGGTAGGAGGTCGCCGGCCGGAGCGGCGCCTCGCCGCGCTCGATGTGCATCGAGTCGGGGTCGGGGTCACCGGTCGGGACCATCCCGGCCATCAGCAGCAGCACCCGCAGCGCCACGCTCTGGGCTTTCGCGGTGCCCTTGTCGGCCGAATCCAGGGCCTCACCGGCGGACTCCAGCAGCTGCGGGAGCGTGTCGCCCTTCGGGCCGACGACCATCCACTTCACGCGGACGGTGCACTCGCGCATCGCGTTGCCCTTGCTGGTCTTCGTGTCGCGGTAGGACGCGTCGACGGAGACGGGCATGACGAGCACGCCGTGTTTGCGGAGGGCGGGCGCGAAGGCGTTGACGGTGCGGTCGACGCCGCGGAAGTTGTAGCGGGTGCCGCCGCCGTTGTAGTTGTCGTGCTTGCCGATGCGGCGGATCTCGCCCATGACGCGGGACCAGGCGACGTGGACGGGGACCTGCTCGGGGCCTTCGGCGCCGGGCTCGTCGATGTCGATGTCCGGGAGCTCCTCCGGAGCCGGAGCGGGAGCGGCGGCGGGCGGCGGTGTGGCGGGCTGGGCGGGCAGGCCCCAGTCGTCCGCGGTGGGCTGGTCGGTGCGGCTGGCGAGTTCGGCGGCGCGGTCACGCAGGCTCATCGGGTGTTCTCCTTCGGCGCCGCGAGGCGGTACGGCTTGGCGATGTTCAGGCGCGGGGACGGTTTCTCGGTGACGCAGTCCGCGTACGCGGCGGGCCAGTTCGCGGCCAGGCGCTCCAGGTCAACCGCGCGGCGCGGGGACGGCTCGTAGGTGAAGACCGGCATGCCGTCGCGGGCGGCGATCTCGTTCCCGGCCAGGTGGGCGATGAGGCGGGCCTTCGCCGCGTCCTTCGCCTTGCGGGCGGCGGACTCGGCGAGGCGGTTCGTCTCGTAGTCCTCCAGGTCGCCCATGACCTCGATGGAGGTGTCGATGTCCGCACCGAGGTCGAGCACCCCGGACCGGTCCGGGTGCAGCTGGTTGTGCAGCTCGACGAGGCGCTCGGGGTCGCCCTCGTACGGCGGCGGGACACCGGGCAGGACGTGCTCGTGCCACATCCGGGACGCGACGGTGACGATGTCGTTGATCAGGTCCTCATTGCCGGACCGCGTCACGACGTACTGCCGGTAGTCCGCGTTGCCAATCAGAACGGCGACGTGGATGTGGGAGTAGCTGGTGACGGCGATCTGCCACAAGGTCTGCGCGAGGACGTCGTCCGGGACCTCGCGCCGCCACTTCTTCGCGACGAACGCATTCCTCGTCTTCACCTCGAGCGCGCACTGCTCGCGGGCGTCGCGGTTCAGCGGGCATTCGGTGATGCGCCGGTCGAGCGTGCACATCATCCACGGCTCGTCGCGGCGGGCGATCAGCCCGATCCGCCGCACCGTCGACCGGTTCCGCCGCGCCCATTCGCGGGCGACGGTCTCCTCGTGGAGCGTGCCCCACAGCGCGTCCTCGCCGGCGTCGGATTCGAGGGGCAGGTCGCCGCGTTTGTGGTGGTAGACGTGCGCGGGGGTGCTGTAGCCGACGCCCATGATGTCGGCGACGTCGCTGGAGCCGATGCCGTGGCGGCGGGCCCGCAGCCAGTCGATGCGGTCGGCGGATGCGGGGAGGACGAGCCGGTACGGCGCGCGGGTCTGAACAGCGGCTTCGGTCACCGGTGGCCTCCGAGCAGGGTCGTGATGACGGTCTCGGCGCGCTCGTCGTAGACGGCCTCGGCGGTGGGGCCGGGGGTGTCCCACTGCGACTGGTCGAACATCGGCGA
>CAMLIA010000117.1 GCA_946479905.1 uncultured Frankiales bacterium
GGGATCTCGGTGTCGACCTTGTCGGTGGAGACCTCGAGCAGCGGCTCGTCGACCTCGACCCGCTCGCCCTCCTTCTTCAGCCAGCGGGTGACGGTGCCCTCGGTGACGCTCTCCCCGAGGCGGGGCATGGTGACGGAGACGGCCATGGGTTGCGAAAGCTCCCTTTGGGATGGCTAGGAGTGGGCGTGCAGCGGCTTGCCGGCCAGGACGAGGTGCGCCTCGCCCAGGGCCTCGGACATGGTCGGGTGCGGGTGGATGAGCTGCGCGACCTCGGCCGGCAGCGCCTCCCAGTTGGTGATGAGCTGCGCCTCGGCGATGAGGTCCCCGACCCGCTCGCCCACCATGTGGACGCCCAGGACCGGTCCGTCCTTCTGCGCGATCACCTTGACGGCACCGGCGGTGTTGAGGATCTTCGCGCGGCCGTTGCCGGCCAGGTCGTAGGTGGCCTCGACCACGTCGTACCCCCGCTCGGCCGCCTGCTTGGCGGTGATGCCGACCGACGCCACCTCCGGGTGGCTGTAGGTGATCCGGGGGACGCCGTCGTAGTCGACGGGGGTGACCGGCAGGCCGGCGAGCCGCTCCGCGACGAGGATCCCCTCGGCGAAGCCGACGTGCGCCAGCTGCAGGGTCGGGATGAGGTCGCCGACCGCCGAGATGGTGGGGACGCTGGTCTGGCAGTAGGCGTCGACCTTGACGAAGCCGCGCTCCATCTCGACGCCGACCTGCTCGTAGCCGAGGCCCTCGCTCACCGGGCCGCGCCCGATCGCGACGAGCAGCAGCTCCGCCTCGAGCGTCTTGCCGCCCTCGAGCGTGACCTGGACGCCCGTCGCGGTCGGCGTCGCCGACTGGAACCGGGCGGCGAGCTCCTGCTTGATGCCCTTCTTGCGGAACGCGCGCTCGAGCAGCTTCGAGGAGGACTCCTCCTCGAGCGGCACGAGGTGGGGGAGCGCCTCGACGATGGTGACCTCGGCGCCGAAGGCGTTCCAGACGCTCGCGAACTCGCAGCCGATCGCCCCGGCGCCCAGCACGATCGCGCTGGCCGGCACCCGGTCGAGCTCGAGCGCCTGGTCGGAGGTGATGACGCGGGTGCCGTCGATCTCGAGCCCCGGCAGCGAGCGCGGGACGGAGCCGGTGGCGAGCAGCACGTGCCGGCCCTCGATGGTGCGGCCGTCCACCTCCACGGCCGTCCCGGACACCAGCCGGCCGGTGCCCTGGACGACCTCGATGCTGCGGCTCTTCACGAGGCCGGACAGGCCCTTGTAGAGCCCCTCGACGACCTTGGCCTTGTAGGCGTTGACGCCGGCCATGTCGACGCCCTGGTAGGTCCCCTGGATGCCGAACAGCGCCGCGTCCTTGATGACCTCGACCGTCTCGGCGGAGTGCAGCAGCGCCTTGGTCGGGATGCAGCCCCGGTGCAGGCAGGTGCCGCCGACCTTGTCCCGCTCGACCATCACGACGCTCATGCCCAGCTCGGACGCGCGCAGGGCGGCGGCGTACCCGCCGCTTCCTCCGCCCAGGACGACCAGGTCGACGGTTGCCACTGCTGCGTGCTCCTTCAGCCGGACTCAGGTCAGGCGGACCGCGCCTGCCGCATGGCATCCTTTCACCCGTACCCGTTGCGGCTGCCAACGACCCCGACCAACTCCCTGAGGAGCCCGCCCCGTGGGACTGTTCTCCCGGAAGCCGCGTGCCGGCACGGTCCGGCCGGCCGGCGACGAGGACGTCGCGCACCTCACCGCGTTCGCGGGCTCACGCTCCGGGGTCGAGGGGTTCGTGGAGCCCCAGACGATGACGACGGCGCCCACGCTCGTGCTCGTGGCGGCCGACGGGGAGTGGACGCGCCGCCGGGTGGCGTCGCCCAAGGCGGCGTTCGACCTGGGACGCAAGCTGGCGATCCCGGTGTACGACGTGGCGGCGACCGGCTACCCGCAGCGGATGCGTGACTGGACGGCCGCCCGCAAGGCCGCCGGGGAGCCCCGCAGCACCTGAGCGCGCCCGCGGGAAAGAATCTCGGGTCGCCAGGCAGGAGCCGGCCCGCCGGTGGCGAACAGCAGGGGTGAGCGCCTCGTGCGCTCGCCACCCAGGCGCTGACGGCCGGTTCCCGTGCAGGGAGCCGGCCGTCAGTGTCTGTGAGGGTGGTTCTGTGAGGGTGGTCTAGCCCGCCTTGCCGACCTTCACGTGGCCCTTGCCGTGACCGTGGGGGACCGCAGGGCTGGCGTCGGGGGCATCAGGGCTCTCGACCGGCTCCGGGCTCTCGGTCTCGGTGGCGTCCGCCGGGTCCGTGGTGTCGGTGCCGGCGGCGTCGGTGCTGGTCGCGTCACCGGCCTTCTTGCCGCAGTCGGACTTCGCGGCGGTCGAGACGGCCTTGCCGTGGTCCCGGCCGTGCGTGCTCTTGTCCTTCGCGACCGAGGAGACGTAGGCGCCGTGGTTGGCGACGTCGGACGGGCACGGCAGGGGGGTGGCGCTCGCGGTGGGGCTCGCGGGCGCGTCGACGGTGGCCGCGTCGGTCACCACCGGGTCGGCAGCCGGGCTGTCGGTGGCGGTCGGGCTCACGGACGGGTCGGGCGAGGCGCTCGCGACCACGTCGGTCGAGGAGTCCACGTTCGTGAACGAGGGGGCGACGGCAGCGGCGGTGGCCACACCGGTCACCGCGCACGCGGCGGCGACGAGTCCGGCGACCCGGGCCTTCTGGGCAACGACGTCGAGGAGGCTCATGGCAGTCTCTTCGGCGCCGCGCGCCGCCGACTGCAGGGCCAGACGGGTGAGATCCGGCACAGACCTGAGCCGGTGTCAGGCAGCCAGGTCCTCGAGCAGCTGGACGAGCGTCCGCACGGCCACGCCGGTGCCGCCCGGGTGCGTGTAGCCGTACGGCTTGCCGCCGTTGTACGCCGGCCCCGCGATGTCCAGGTGCGCCCAGGTGACGCCGTCGGCGACGAACTCCTTGAGGAACAGCCCCGCGGTGAGCATCCCGCCCTCGCGGGGGCCGGTGTTGACGAGGTCGGCGATCTCGGAGTCGAGCCCCTTGCGGAGGTCCGGCGGCAGCGGCATCGGCCACATCGACTCGCCGGCGGCGTCCGCAGCGGCCACCACGGTCCCGCGGAACGCGTCGTCGTTGGCCATCACGCCCGAGGTGCGGCTGCCGAGCGCGACGACCTGCGCCCCGGTGAGCGTGGCGACGTCGAGCAGGTAGTCGGGCCCGTCCTCGCAGGCCCGGGCCATCGCGTCGGCGAGGATGAGCCGGCCCTCGGCGTCGGTGTTGTTGACCTCGACCCGGGTCCCCTTCCGCATGACGAGCACGTCGGAGGGCCGGATCGCCGTGCCGCTCGGCATGTTCTCGGCCATCGGGATCCAGGCCTCGACGTCGATCGGCAGCTTCAGCTGCGCGGCCGCGGAGACCGCGGCGATGACGGCCGCCGCACCGCCCATGTCGGACTTCATGTCCTCCATGCCGGCCGACGGCTTGATGGAGATGCCGCCGGAGTCGAAGGTGATGCCCTTGCCGACGAGCGCCACCTTCTTCTTGGCGCCGCGCCCGCCCCGGTACGACAGGTGCACGAGCCGCGGCGGGTTCACCGAGCCCTGGCCGACGCCGAGGATGCCGCCGTACCCGCCCTTCTTCAGCGCCTTCTCGTCGAGGACCTCGACGTCGACGCCGGCCCGCTTCGCCTCGGCCGCGGCGGCCGCGGCGAGCTCGACAGGGTGCAGGTGCGAGGGCGGGGTGTTGACGAGGTCGCGGGCCAGGTGGACGGCGGCCGCGACGACCGCGGCCCGCTGCACGACCTTCTTCGCGTCCTTCACGCCGGTGGCCACGACGACGGAGGAGACGGGCGCCTTCTGGTCGGCGAGCGACGCCTGCCGGTAGGTCGTGAAGGAGTAGCCGCCCAGCAGCGCCCCCTCCGCGGCCGCGCGCACCGAGGCCGCGTCGTCGGTGGGGAGCGCCAGCACGACGGAGGCGGACGCGCCCGCGAGCGAGCGCACCGCCGCGCCGGCCGCGCGCCGCAGCGCCTCGGCGTCCCAGCTGTCGCCCAGGCCGACCGCGACCAGCGCCGTGGCCTTGGTGCTGCCGAGGGTGGCGAGCCGGGTGACCTCCTCACGGGCGCCCGTCGCGCCGAGGCTGGCGAGCGCCGGGAGGAGCCCCTTCCCGAACGCCTTGGCGACGTCGGAGGCGCCCGGCGCGAGCGCGAGCCCCTTCGGGCCCTTGACCACGCCGACGACGACCGCGTCGGCCTTGGTGGTGGCCGCGCTCGCGGAGGTCACGCTGATGCTGGCTGTCACGGGGAGCGACCCTACCTAGGGTGGGGCCCATGAGCGTGGCGCACTGGGTGCAGGAGCGGTTCCCGACCGACCGGGTGCACCTCGACGCGGCGGCGGCCGGGCGGGTGTCCACCCGGGTCCTGGAGCTGGAGCAGGCGCACCTCGAGGCGGAGGCGACCGTCGGGGCCTACGTCGCCGAGGCCGACGCGGCCGCCGCGATCGACGCGGGCCGGGTCGCCCTGGCGGCGCTCGTCGGGCTCGACGAGGCGTTCTACGCGGACGGGGCGGGTACGGCCTTCGCGACCGTCCTGGACGCCTGGCCGCTCCCGCCCGGCGCGCGGATCGGCACGATCGCCGGCGAGTACGGCGGCAACGCCCGGTTCCTGCGCGACCGCGCCCGCTGGAAGGGCTGGCAGCTCGTCCCGCTGCCCGTCGACGAGCTGGGCCGCGTCGTCGAGGTGCCCGGGGACCTCGACCTCGTGACCTTCCCGCAGGTGCTCAGCCAGCGGGGCGTCGCGCAGCCCGTCGAGCTGGCGCTGGCCAGCGGCGTACCCCTCGTGCTGGACGTGGCGCAGGCGGTCGGCCAGACGGCGGTGCCCGCCGGCGCGGCGGCGTACGTCGGGACCAGCCGCAAGTGGCTGTGCGGGCCGCGCGGCGTGGGCTGGGGCTGCGTCGCGCCGCCGTGGCGGGAGCAGCTCGCGGACCCACCGACGCTGGGCCCGGCGCACCACCCCGGGCGGTTCGCGAGGTACGACACCCCCGAGCCGCACGTCGCCGGCCGCGTCGGGCTCGCGCACGCCGCGCGCACCTGGTCGCCGGCGCTGCTGCCCGTGGTGCAGGCGGGTGCCGCCGCGGCCCGGGTGCTGCTCGAGGGCGCGGGCGGCTGGCAGGTCGTCGAGCCGGTGGCGGAGCCGACCGGCATCACGACGCTGCGGCACGCCAGCGCCGACCCCTTCGCCACGCGTGCGGCGCTGCTGGAGAGGGGGTTCGTGGTCAGTGCGGTCCCGACCTCGCGGGCCGACGACATGACCGGTCCGGTGCTGCGGGTCTCGACCGCGGCGTGGGTGACCCCGGGCGACCTGGAATCCCTGGCGGCCGCGCTCGACTCGCTAGGGTCCTCGGCGTGAGCGAGCTGCTGAAGAGCCCCCTGCACGACCGGCACGTGGCGCTCGGGGCCAAGATGGCCGACTTCGGCGGCTGGGAGATGCCGATCGAGTACCCGGGCGGGGGCGTCCTCAAGGAGCACGCCGCGGTGCGGGAGGACGTCGGCGTCTTCGACGTCAGCCACCTCGGCAAGGGCGTGGTGCGCGGGCCGGGGGCGCTCGACTTCGTCAACGACCGGCTCACCAACGACCTGCGCCGGATCGGCCCCGGGCAGGCGCAGTACACGCTGTGCTGCGCCGAGGACGGCGGGGTGGTCGACGACCTCATCGCCTACGTGCGCAGCGAGGACGAGGTGTTCCTCATCCCCAACGCGGCGAACACGGCGACCGTCATGTCGCTGCTGGCCGGCGACGCCCCGGCGGAGCTCGAGGTGACAGACCTGCACAGGTCGTACGGCGTGATCGCGGTGCAGGGACCGCGGTCGGCGGAGCTCGTCGCGAAGCTCGGGCTGCCCACCGACCACGACTACATGAGCTACACGGTGGCCGGCGACATGATCGTCTGCCGCACCGGCTACACCGGCGAGCACGGCTACGAGCTGCTGCCGCCGTGGGACCAGGCCGCCGACGTGTGGGACCGGCTGATCGAGGCCGGCGCGCTGCCGTGCGGCCTGGGTGCGCGCGACACGCTGCGCACCGAGATGGGCTACCCGCTGCACGGGCAGGACCTGTCGCTCACGATCACGCCCGTGCAGGCGCGCGCCGGCTGGGCGGTCGGGTGGGACAAGCCGCGCTTCTGGGGTAGGGAGGCGCTGCTGAAGGAGCGCACGGAAGGGCCGCGTCGGGCGTTGTGGGGACTGGAGTCGCAGGACCGCGGGATCCCGCGGGCGCACATGGCCGTGGCGCGGGAGGGCCGGGAGATCGGCGAGGTGACGAGCGGGACGTTCTCGCCGACACTGCGGGTCGGGATCGGGCTGGCGCTGCTGGAGAAGGGCATCGCCGAGGGGGACGAGGTGACCGTGGACGTGCGCGGCCGCACGAGCGTGATGAAGGTGGTGAAGCCGCCCTTCGTCCCGAGCCACGTGCGGTGAGCACGAAGCTCCTGCTCGTCGGGATGATGGGCTCGGGCAAGACCTCCGTGGGCGCCGCGCTGTCCGCCAAGCTCGGCTGGCCCTACCTCGACAACGACGCGCTGCTGGAGCGGACCGCCGGCGCCTCGGCCAAGGCGCTGCTCGACAGCCGGGGCGAGGAGGCGCTGCGCCAGGCCGAGTCGCAGGTGCTGACCCTGCTGCTCGGGATGCCCGGGCCGATGATCGGCAGCGTCGCGGGCGGTGTCGTGCTGGACGAGGAGGCGCGGGCGCGGCTCAGCTCGTCGCCGGCGCGGGTGGTCTGGCTCCGCGCGTCCCCCCAGGCCCTGGTACGACGGGTGTCCGGCACCGAACGGCCGCGCCTCGGCGACGACCCGGTGGCGGCGCTGCGGCGGCTGGCCGCGGAGCGCAACGGCTACTACGCCGAGGTCGCGGACCAGGTCGTCGACGTCGACGTGATCCCCGTCGGTGCCATCGCCAAGCAGATCATCGCCGAGCTCCCCGACACCTGACGGGGTCAGGCGCCCCAGACGCCGGAGGCGAGCACGACCAGGCAGCCGGTGGTGGCGACCTCGCAGAGCGCACCGAGCACGTCGCCGGTGATCCCGCCGACCCGGCGCAGGGCGTGCCGGCCGAGCAGCCACGCGAGCCCCAGGCCGACGAGCACGCCGAGGGCCGTGCGCACCGCCTGCTCCGTACCGCTGCCGACCTGGTCGCCGTCGACCGTCGCGTAGGCCGCGAACCCCGCCACCACCACGACCGTCCAGGCGAGCGCCACCGCCCGCCGCGCCGTGCCCGCGACCAGCGCGCCGAGCCCGGTGTCGGTGGCCGCCGCGGGCCCGCTGCAGGCCCACGTGACGGCCAGCCGGCCGGTGACGACCGCCGCGAGCAGGGAGGCGGTGCCCCGGCCGTGCAGCACGCACGACAGCAGCGCGCCGGCCTGGACCAGCAGGGTCAGCACGACGGCGGACATCCCGAGCGGTCCCAGGTCCGGTGCCTTCATCACGGCTCGGGTCCCCTCGGGGTCCCGGTAGGCCCCCAGCCCGTCGACGAGGTCCGCCAGCCCGTCCACGTGCAGCCCGCGGGTCAGCAGGACGAGGCTGCCGACGGTGAGCGCGGCCGGCAGCAGCGGCGGCGAGCGGAAGTCGCCCAGCACCCGGAAGGCGAAGAGCACGCCGGCCGCGGCCAGGCCCAGCAGCAGTCCCACCAGCGGTGCCAGCTCCATCGCCGTCCTGGCGGTACGACGGTCGAGCCGCCCCGGACCGCGGACCGGGGCGATCGTGAGCGTCGTCAGCGCGAGGCGCAGCCCGTCAAGCACCGAGGGACTCCAGCCCGGCACGGACGACCGCGACGGCGACGTCCGCCCCGGTCGTGCCCAGCCCGAGGTCGAGCAGCGGGACGAGCCCGGCCTGCGCGAGCGCACGTGCGGCTACCTGGTCGTCGGGGGCGCTCCCCGCCAGCAGCCACCGCTCGGCGCCGGGCTGGCGGGTGCACACGGCCAGCGCGGCGGTGGCCGTGGCAGTGCCGCCCCCCAGCAGCACCGGCGTGCGCCGGGCGGTGAGCTGCTCCAGCAGCCCGACGAGCCGGCCGAGACCGCCGTCGGCGAGCCGCTCGGGGTCGCGGGTGGCGCGCAGCAGGGCGCGCACCGCGACGACCTCGGCCGCCCAGTCCGGCGCCTGCCGGTCCGTGACCTCCACCGGCTCGAGCCCGAGGAGGGCGGCGAGGCAGGCCCGTACCGCGGGGGTGGCGAGGTCGCTGTCGAGCACGACCAGCTCGCAGCCGGCGTCGACGAGGCGGTCGCCCTCCTCACGGCCCGCCGCGAGCCCCTGGCCGTCCCCGACCTGGATGCGGACCACCGCTCTCGGGTACGACGGCGGATCCCCGAACACCCTGCGCAGCTCCTGCGCGAGCCGGTTCACCGGAGCCTGCGCGGCTGGCCGGCGACGACCTGGTGCACCTCGTCCGCCCGGCCGGCCAGCGCCGTCGCCGCCCGGCCGAGCAGGTCCGCGAACAGCCGCCCGCTCGCGGTCGGCGGGATGACGCCCGAGCCCACCTCGGGAGCGACCAGCACCACGTGCGCGCGGGTCGTGGCCCAGGCGGCCGTGAGCTCGGCGAGGGCCGCGTCGAAGACCTCCCGGGCGTCCGCGGCCTCCCAGTGGTCGTCGAGGACGCGGGTGAGCCACAGGCCCAGGTCGTCGACGAGGACCTGGCCGGTGGCCGTCCGGAGCACGCCGGCGACGTCACCGGTCTCGACGGTGCGCCAGCTGGCCGGGCGGCGGTCCCGGTGCGCGCTCACCCGTCGTACCCAGTCCTCGTCGTCGCGGTCCGGAGCCGTCGCGACGTAGGTGACGTCGGGCCCGAGCAGGCTCTCCGCCCAGGCCGACTTGCCCGAGCTCTGGCCGCCGAGCACCAGGACGGTGCGGCCGCGTGCGGTGTCGATGACGTCTCCGTCCCGTGCCGCCCGGGAGCCGAGGGCGGCGAGCCGGCGGTCGAGCTCGTCGGGCGGCGGGTTGTCGTGGCCGACGTGGATGGCGACCACGTCGGTGGCGTCGGTGATGGCGCCTGCCGCGCGGAGCCGGTCGACCTGCGCGGGCCAGCTGTCGAGGGTCAGGTGCGAGGGGATCGGGGTGCCGGCGAGCTCCAGGAGCACGACGTGGAAAGCCCTGTCACGCAAGGCTTCCACGGTCTCCTCGGGCAGCACCCCCGTGTCGGTGGCGTAGAGCAGCCGGGTGCCGTCCGGTGCGGTCACGTCGTAGAGGACCGCGTCCTCCGGGTGGTTCGCGTCGACGGGCCGGACGGTGAACCCGTTGACCTCGTGCACGTCGCCCGGGCGGGCCGGGACGGTCGTGCACTCGTCGAGGTGCGGCTTCGCGTCGGCGAGCACGAGCGGCGGGGCGACGACGGTCAGGGAGCGCGGGTGGCTCGCCCAGTAGCGCCACACCCAGGCCTGCGCGAAGTGGTGGTCGACGTGCCGGTGCGTGACGCACACCGTGTCGACCGACCGCAGGCTCACGCCGAGCCGGGCGGCGGCCAGGCCGACGGTCGGTCCGAGGTCGAGCAGCAGCCGGTCGTCGACCAGCACGCAGGTCTGGCCGCGGACCACGCCCTGCTCGAGGGCGGCGGTGCAGGACGCGCACGAGCACCACGGGTTCGGCCAGCCGTCCGCCGCCCCGCTGCCCAGCACCCGGATCCGCACGCCGATAGCCTGCCAGTCATGAGCTGGCACTGGACGTACGAGGGTCCCGACGGGTCACCGGCCGAGCCCGGTCCGGAGGCGCCGCTGCAGCCGGAGTTCCCGACCCAGTCCGACGCGGAGTCGTGGGTCGGCGAGGTCTGGCGCGAGCTGCTCGCGGCCGGGGTGGCGGCGGTCACGCTCTTCGAGGGCGACCGCAAGACCTACGGCCCGATGTCCCTCGAGGCCCCTTAGGGCCGCTTGGGCGGGCTGGCAGTCAGCGACGGGTCGGTCATCACGACGTCGGCGAGCACCTCGTCGACGGCCTTCTTCAGGTCGTCCGGCAGCCGCGTGGCCGCGGCGTTGTCGCGCACCTGCTCCGGACGGGACGCGCCGACGATGGCGGACGCCACGTTGTCGTTGCAGAGCACCCACCCGATGGCGAGCTGGGCCATCGAGACACCGGCGTCGGCGGCGAGCGGCTGCAGGCCCTGGACGGCGGTCAGGATGCGCTCGTCGAGCAGCCGCTTGATCATGTTCGCCCCGCCGGCCTCGTCCGTGGCCCGCGTTCCTGAGGGCAGCGGCGCTCCGGGCAGGTACTTGCCGGTCAGCACGCCCTGGGCGATCGGCGACCACACGATCTGCGAGACCCCCTCGTCGGCGCACAGCGGCACGACCTCGGCCTCGATGACGCGGTAGAGCGCGGAGTACTGCGGCTGGTTCGACACGATCCGGTCGAGGCCGAGCTCGTCGGCGATCCGCAGCGCGTCGGCGATCTCCGACGCCTTCCACTCCGAGACGCCGACGTACATGACCTTGCCGGCGCGGACGAGGTCGTCGAACGCGCGCATCGTCTCCTCGAGCGGCGTCTCGTAGTCGTAGCGGTGCGCCTGGTAGAGGTCGATGTGGTCGGTCTGCAGCCGCTCCAGCGACGCGTGGCAGGACTCGAGGATGTGCTTGCGGGACAGCCCGCGCTCGTTCACCCCGGACCCTGTCGGCCAGTAGACCTTCGTGAACAGCTCGTACGACGAGCGCTTGACGCCCTTGAGGGCCTCACCGAGGACCGTCTCGGCGCGCGTCCCGGCGTACACGTCAGCGGTGTCGAACGTCGTGATGCCGCACTCGAGGGCCTCCCGCACGCACGCGTGGGCGGCGTCGGCCTCCACCTGGGAGCCGTGCGTCAGCCAGTTGCCGTAGCTGATCTCGCTGACCTTCAGACCGCTGCGACCGAGGTTCCTGAACTCCATGCGCCGACCCTAGACGTCGGCGCCGAGCTCCACCTTGACGGGGGGAGTGCGCCAGCGCCGGATGAGGGCGGTGCGCTGCAGGCCGTACAGCACGTGCGGCCGGCGCTTCTTCTCGTCGGGGAACCGCTCCTTCAGGCCCTTGCTGATCATGCGGCCCAGCCGGATGTAGTCGAGGGCGACGATGACGATCACCCCGAGCATCGACAGGAACGCCGCGGCGTACAGCTGCTTGTTGGGCACGAACCCGAGGATGATGACGACGATCATGTAGGGCAGCAGGAAGGGCCCGAGCGAGCGCTGGCTGTCCACCAGGTCGCGCACGTAGGAGCGGACCGGCCCGCGGTCGCGGGGGAGGAACATCCGCTCGTCGCCGGCCTTCGCGCCGGAGCGGACGGCGGCGCGCTGCTCGGCCTGCTTGGCGCGCAGCTGCTTGGCCGCCTCGCGCCGGTTGGTGGGCGGCGGCGCGACGGGTCCGCGCGCCTTCTGGTTGCGCTTCGGGGTGGGTCGGCCCTTGCCCTGGGTCTGCTCGGTCACGGGATCAGGGTAGGGCGAGCATCTGGTCGAGGGCCTGGCGCGCGAACCGCGCCGTCTCCGCCTCGACCGTGATCTCGTTCGGGATCCGGCCGGCGACCAGCTCCTCCAGCGCCCAGACGAGGTGCGGCAGGTCGATCCGGTTCATGGTCGAGCAGAAGCAGACCGTCTTCTCGAGGAAGACGATGGTCTTGTCCGGGTGGGCGTTCGCGAGCCGGCGCACGAGGTTCAGCTCGGTCCCGATGGCCCACTTCGAGCCCGCCGGTGACTCCTCGACGAGCTTGATGATCCGCTCGGTGGAGCCCACGAAGTCGGCGGCCTGCACGACCTCGTACTGGCACTCGGGGTGCACGAGCACCTGGACGCCCGGGACGCGCTCGCGGACGTCGTGCACCGACTCCAGCGTGAACCGCCCGTGCACCGAGCAGTGGCCCTTCCAGAGGATCATCCGGGCGGCCTGCAGCTGCTCGACCGTGTTGCCGCCCAGCGGCTTGCGGGGGTTCCACACGACGCAGTCGTCCAGCGACATGCCGAGGTCGCGGACCGCCGTGTTGCGGCCCAGGTGCTGGTCGGGGAGGAAGAGCACCTTCGAGCCCTGGGTGAACGCCCACTCCAGGGCGCGCTGGGCGTTGGAGCTGGTGCAGATGGTCCCGCCGTGCCGACCGGTGAAGCCCTTGATCGCCGCGGAGGAGTTCATGTACGACACGGGCACGGTGACCCCGTCGAGACCGACCGAGGCGAGCTGCTCCCAGCAGTCCTCGACCTGCGCGAAGCTCGCCATGTCGGCCATCGAGCAGCCGGCGGCCAGGTCGGGCAGCACCACGTGCTGGTCCGGGCCGGTGAGGATGTCGGCGGACTCCGCCATGAAGTGCACGCCGCAGAAGACGATGTACGGCGCGTCCGGCCGGGCGGCGGCCTGCTGCGCGAGCCGGAAGCTGTCGCCCGTGACGTCGGCGAACTGGATGACCTCGTCGCGCTGGTAGTGGTGCCCGAGGACGAAGACCTTGTCGCCCAGGGCCTCCTTCGCCTTGCGGGCCCGCTCCACGAGCGAGGGGTCCGACGCGGGGGGCAGCTCGCCGGGGCAGTCGACACCGCGCTCGCTGTCGGGGTCGCTCTGCCTGCCCAGCAGCAGCAGCGCGAGCGGCGTGGGCGTCACGTCGAGCTCCGTCATCGGTCCTCGGCCCTTCTTGTCGTCGTACAGACGATAACCCCCCGGAGGGGGCGATGCTTCCCTGGGGTTGACTCGCCGGGTGCGCGTCGTGATCGCCCCGGACTGCTTCACCGGGACGCTCACTGCCTCCGACGCCGCCGAGGCGATCGCGACCGGCTGGCGGCGGGTCCGGCCGGACGACGAGCTGATCCTGCTGCCGATGTCGGACGGTGGTCCCGGGTTCGTCGACGTGCTGCCCGGCACGCGGGTGACCGTGCTCGTCGAGGACCCGCTGGCCCGCCCGACGCTGGCGTCCTACCGGCTGGACGGCACGACCGCCTGGGTGGAGGCCGCCCAGGCCTGTGGCCTGCACCTGCTGGGCGAGGCGGAGCGGGACCCGGCCGTCACCACCACCTACGGCGTCGGGCAGCTCGTCGTCGCCGCCCTCGACGCGGGTGCCCAGCGCGTGGTCGTCGGGCTGGGCGGGTCCGCCACGAACGACGGCGGCGCCGGCTTCCTCGCGGCTCTGGGGGTACGCCGGGAGGCGGCCGACGGCGAACGGCTCGCGCCCGGGTGCCTGCCGCTCGCCCAGGCGGCGAGGCTGGTCGGCACCCCGAGAGCCGTCGAGCTGGTCGCGGCCACCGACGTGGACAACCCGCTGCTCGGCGAGCAGGGCGCCACCCGCGTCTTCGCGCCGCAGAAGGGCGGCCGCGACCTCGACGCGCTCGAGGCGGCGCTGGCGCACTGGGCGGACCTCGTGGAGGCCCACCTCCGGCCCGCGCGCGACCTGCGGGGCGCAGGTGCGGCCGGCGGGCTCGGCTTCGCGATCCTCGCTGCCGGCGGCAGCCGCGTGTCGGGGGTCTCGCTGGTCGCCGACGCGGTCGGGCTCCCCGCGGCGGTCGCCGGCGCGGACCTGGTGCTGACCGGGGAGGGGTCCTTCGACTGGCAGTCGCTGCGCGGCAAGGTCGTGGCCGGGGTCGCCGCGGCAGCCGGCGAACAGGGGGTGCCGTGCGTCGTCCTCGCGGGCCGGACGAGCGTCGGGCGGCGCGAGGCGGCCGCAGCCGGCATCGACTCGTCGTACAGCCTGGTGGACTCCGTCGGGCTGGAAGCTGCGCTCGGGGAGCCGGGTGAGTCCCTTGCCACCGTCGCGTCCACCGTCGCCAGGGCCTGGGACGTGTGACAATGGAATGGCACCACGCGCCTGCGCGTTCTGCGAGGAAACCCGTCTGAGAGGCAAACCATGACCGAGACCAGCGCCGAGACCTCGACCGCGGTCGGCGTCGTCCTCACCGACCCCGCTGCCGAGAAGGTCGCCAGCCTGCTCGCCCAGGAGGGCCGCGACGACCTCGCGCTCCGGGTCGCCGTGCAGCCGGGTGGCTGCAGCGGCCTGCGCTACCAGCTCTTCTTCGACGAGCGGACGCTCGACGGTGACGTCACCCAGGAGTACGGCACCGGCGTCAAGGTCGTCGTCGACCGGATGAGCGTCCCCTACCTCGCGGGCGCCACCATCGACTTCGTCGACACGATCGAGAAGCAGGGCTTCACGATCGACAACCCCAACGCCGGCGGGTCCTGCGCCT
>CAMLIA010000118.1 GCA_946479905.1 uncultured Frankiales bacterium
GCGACCGCATGGGCATAGAACTCGTCCGGCGAGAGCGGCATGATCCGACGCTAGCCCAGGCGACCCGCGCGTTTTCGCGCTCACTTTTCGGAGATCCCTAGGCATGTCGCTGGATCGGTTGCTCGGCACCTGGGACTTCTCGATGCAGCACGTGGCGCTGCCAGTGCCTGTGGTGGGGCACCAGCGGTACGAGCCTGTGCTCGACGGCGCCTTCGTGATGCTGCACTGGAGCTACGACCACCCGGACTTCCCGAACGCCATCGCACTGTTGGACGAGCAGGCGTGTCACTACTTCGACGTCCGCGGCGTCACCCGGCTCTTCGACCTGCGGCTCGACGAGCAGGGCTGGTCGATGATCCGGCGCGACGCCGACTTCTGGCAGCGGTCCACCGCCCGGTTCGTGGGGACCGACGAGATGGTCGGGAGCGGCGAGAACTCCCACGACGGCGGGCGCACCTGGGAGCACGACTTCTCGATGACCTGGTCTCGTCTCTTCTGAGCGGCGATGTCCGGGACGGGCTCTAGCCTCCGGGTGTGATTCGGGTCGTCGCGGTCGAGGGGTACCGGTCGTTGCGGGACCTGCGCACGCCGCTCGACGGGTTGAACGTCGTGACCGGACCGAACGGCTCCGGCAAGTCGAGCTTCTACAAGGCGCTGAGGCTGCTCGCGGATGCGTCACGCAACGGTGCCGTGGCGGCTCTCGCGCGTGAGGGTGGCCTGCCGTCGGCGCTCTGGGCGGGGCCTTCGGTCATCGGTGGTGCCGTCCGCAGGGGTGAGCATCCGGTCCAAGGGACGGCATCGCGTGGGCCGGTGCACCTGAGGCTCGGCTTCGCCAGCGACGAGTACGGCTACGCGATGGATCTCGGGCTGCCCGCGCCGGGCAACAGCGCGTTCCAGCTGGACCCCGAGATCAAGCGCGAGGTGGTCTGGCACGGGCCGGTGCTCCGGCCGGCCGCCCTGCTCTGCGACAGGAGCGGGAGCCGGGTCCGGTTGCGCGACGAGGCCGGCGCGTGGGTCGACGTGCCAGGCGAGCTCGCGCCGTACGACTCGATGCTGTCCGAGCTCGCCAGCACCGACCAGGCTCCGGAGCTGGTCCTGCTGCGGCGCCAGCTCCAGACCTGGCGGTTCTACGACCACTTCCGCACCGACAGCGACGCGCCGGCCCGTCGACCGCAGGTCGGCACGCGCACGACCGCGCTCGCCCACGACGGCGCGGACCTGGCTGCGGCCCTCCAGACGATCGTGGAGATCGGCGATGCGGAAGGTCTCGCTGCGGCCGTCGACGCTGCCTTCCCCGGCAGCACCCTCGACCTGAGCACCGGAAGCGGGTTCCTGACCGGGCTGCGTCAGCCGGGGATGCTGCGACCGCTACCGGCCGCCGAGCTGTCCGACGGCACGTTGCGCTACCTGCTGCTCGTCGCCGCGCTGCTGACGCCCCGCCCCCCTCAGCTGCTGGTCTTCAACGAGCCGGAGACCAGCCTCCACCCGGACCTGCACGCCCCCCTGGCGGCGCTGATGCTTGCGGTCGCCCGGCAGACGCAGATCGTCGTCGTCTCGCACGCCGTCGGCTTCGTCGAGCGACTCACCTCCGGCACCGAGGCGCGGCGGATCGAGCTGACGAAGGAGCTCGGCCAGACCCAGCTCGTCGGTCAGGGGCTGATGGGCCGCGGCGCCTGGCACTGGCCCGAGCGCTGACCGAGGAGGGACCGCTCAGGAGGGAGCCGCGGAGACCTCGGCCTGGTCGGTGACGGCCGTCGTGCGAGGAGCCGGGAGCAGGGCCCCGACGTCCAGCAGGTCCTGCTGCCCGCAGACCTGGCACCGACCGATGACGTAGCCGGCGTCGAACTCGGCGACGACGGTCCAGACGTGTGCGCGCATGTGCTGCCTCTTCCGATGTCAGGCTTGTGCCTGGTGACGTCGTACCAAGCCGCGCCCGCCGGTCGTGGCCTTTTCGCGAAGGCCCTCCCGGTCTGCCAGGCGAGTCTCACGGGAGAGGAAGGCGCTCAGACGACGAGGCCGAGGCGGTAGGCGGCCTCGGCCAGCGCGTCGTACTTCACCTTCACGTGCCGGGCGTCCTGCAGCGCGTCGTGCAGGCCGGACTCCTGCTGGGGCAGCCGGGGCCGGCCGAGGTGCTCCCAGAGCTGCCGCACGTCGAGGGTGAACCGCGGCAGCTGCCGAGGCAGCGACGGCATGTCGCCCCACAGCTGGCAGAGCGCGACGTGGTCGTAGGCGCCGTACCAGGCCCACCAGACCGGGTCGTCGCCGAAGAACGCCTCGAGCTCCCGCGCGATGACCGAGCGCGGCTTCCAGGTCGAGGTGGGCGGCAGCTGCGGCAGCACGTTGTCGGCCACCCACGGGTGCACGGCGAGCGGGTCGAACTCCGAGGACACCGCGTAGTACTCCCGGCCGTCCTCGGCGACGGCAGCGACCGACACCAGGGTCACGACGGAGGTCGTGTCGCCGAACTCGAGGTCGAGGAAGAACCGCACGGGCCTAGTCTCCCAGCCCATGACGTTCTCCCTCGTCGCGACGGCCGACGACCAGTGGGGCGTGGCCGTCGCCAGCAAGTTCCTGGCCGTCGGCGCCGCCGTCCCGGCCGCACAGCACGGCGTCGGCGCGGTGGCGACCCAGTCGTTCGCGAACCTGGCCTACCGGCCCGACGGCCTGCGGATGCTGGCCGAGGGCAAGACGGCCCAGCAGGCCCTCGACGCCCTGACCGCGGCCGACGAGCTGCGCGAGCAGCGGCAGGCCGGGGTCGTCGACCGGCACGGCGGAGCCGCCACGTTCACCGGCAGCCAGTGCCACGCGTGGGCGGGCGGGCGGACCGGCGACGGCTGGGCGGCGCAGGGCAACATCCTCACCGGGCCGGAGGTCGTGGACGCCCTGGCGGACACCTTCGAGAGCACCCGCGGACCGCTGAGCGAGCGGCTCGCGAAGGCGCTGCTCGCGGGCGACCGCGCCGGCGGCGACCGCCGGGGCCGGCAGTCCGCCGTGCTCCTCGTCGTGAGCGAGGGCGGCGGGTACGGCGGTGGCTCGGACGTCCTCGTCGACCTGCGCGTCGACGACCACCCCGATCCCGTGCTCGAGCTGCAGCGGCTGCTCGACCTGCACCACCTGTACTTCGGCAAGCCGGAGGAGACGCTGCCGCTGGAGGGCGCGCTCGCCGACGAGGTGGCGACGAAGCTGGAGGCCCTGGGGTACTCAGACCTCGAGGACTGGGCCGGCGTCGAGAACTACGAGGAGCGGATGGTCCCCGGGGCCATCGACGTCCTCGTCCTGCAGAAGCTGCGTGAGGCATGAGCGTCCTCGCGATCGACTGCGGCACGACCGGGGTGACAGCCCTGGTCGTCAGCGAGGACGGCCGGGTGGAGAGCCGCGGCTACCAGGAGTTCGCGCAGCACTTCCCCGAGCCGGGCTGGGTCGAGCACGAGCCCGAGGAGATCTGGGTCGCGGTCATCTCCGCCTGCCGGCAGGCGCTCGAGGGCCACGAGGTCACCGCGGTCGGCATCACCGTGCAGCGCGAGACCGCCTGCTTCTGGGACCGCGCGACCCTGCAGTCGCCGCGCCGCGCGATCGTCTGGCAGGACCGTCGCACCAGCCACCTGTGCGACCACATGAGGGAGCACGAGCCGCGGATCGCGGAGCTCACCGGGCTGCGCCTCGACCCGTACTTCACGGCCACCAAGCTGGCCTGGGTCAGCCGGCACGACCGGCGCACCTGGGAAGGGGTGACAGCGGGTCGTACGGCGCTCGGGACCGTCGACTCCTACGTCGTGGCCCGCCTGACGGGTGGCCGTCGGCACGTCACCGATGCGAGCAACGCCTCACGGACGCTGCTCTACGACCTGCGCCAGGGGCGGTGGTCCGAGGAGCTGTGCGCGCTGTTCGGCGTACCCCTGACGGCGCTCCCCGAGGTCGTGCCCAGCTGGGGCGAGGTGGGCCGGACCGACCCGGTCGCGTTCCTCGGGCTCGACCTGCCGATCGCGGGGATCGCCGGTGACCAGCAGGCCGCGCTGTTCGGGCAGGGCTGCTACGAGGAGGGCCGGAGCAAGTGCACCTACGGCACCGGGTCGTTCGTGCTGGTGAACACCGGCACCACCCCGGTGCTCAGCGAGCGGCTGCTGACGACGGTCGCGTGGATGGCACCGGACGGAACCCTGACCTACGCGCTGGAGGGCGCGGTGTTCGTGACCGGGGCCGCGGTGCAGTGGCTGCGCGACGGGCTGCAGGTGATCCAGTCCGCGCCGGAGGTGGAGGCGCTGGCCCGCCAGGTCCCGGACAGCGGCGGCGTGGTGTTCGTCCCCGCACTGACAGGGCTCGGGGCGCCCTGGTGGGACCCCGACGCCCGCGGCACGGTCCTGGGCATCACCCGAGGCACCACCCGCAGCCACCTGGCCCGAGCCACCCTGGACGCGATCGCCTTCGAGGTGCGGGACGTCGTCGACGCGATGACGAGCGAGGCCGGCTGCCAGGTCCCCAGCCTGCAGGTCGACGGCGGGGCCTGCTCCAACGACCTGCTCTGCCAGCTCCAGGCCGACCAGCTCGGCGTACCCGTCCAGCGGCCCGAGGTGCTCGAGACGACCGCCCTCGGGGCCGCCTTCCTCGCCGGGCTCGGGACCGGGGTGTGGTCGAGCCCTGCGGAGCTCGCGAGCACCTGGCGGCTGGACCGCCGCTTCGAGCCGACGGCCGGGGTGCGGGACGACGGCAGCCACGAGCGGTGGACCCGGGCGGTGGCGAGGAGCCTCGACTGGGTCTGAGCGTTCTGGGAGGATTTGCGCCATCGAGATCTCCTGCCTCTCGTGCGCTGCCTCCGCTCCCGCCGGCGCACGGTTCTGCGGCCAGTGCGGGTCGCCGCTGCCTGCCCCGTGCCAGGGCTGCGGGCAGCCGGTCGAGCCCGGGCTGGCCTTCTGCACCTGGTGCGGCCGGGCGGTCGGCGCTGCCGCGCCGGTGGCCGGCCCGACGCTGCCGGGACCGGAGGAGGAGCGCCGCTACGTCAGCGTGCTGGCCGTCGACCTGGTGGGGTTCTCCGCCACGGCCCAGCAGCTCGACCCGGAGGACCTGCGGGCGTCCCAGAAGGAGTTCTTCGGGATCGTCGCGACCGCCGTCCACGACCTCGGCGGCACCATCGCGAAGCGGATCGGCGACGCGGTCATCGCCGTCTTCGGGGCGCCGACCGCCCACGAGAACGACCCCTACCGGGCGGTCCGCGCGGGCCTGACGGTCCAGTCCAAGATCACCGGCACGGCGTACGCCGACGGCACGCCGATGATCGCCCGGGCCGGCGTCGCCACGGGCGAGGCACTGGTGTCCTTCGAGGCCGACGAGCCGCGGATCGCCGGCGAGATCCTGAGCCGGGCCATGCTGCTGCAGGCGCAGGCGCCGCCGGGCACGGTCCTCATCGGCGCCGAGGCGCACCGCTCGATCGGGACGTCGATCGACTGCGTGCCGCACACCGACGGGGAGTCCTGGATCGCCGTCGGCGTGCCGATCCGCAACAACCAGGTCGCCGACGCGCTGCCGCTCGTGGGCCGTGAGCCCGAGCTCGGGCTGCTCGTCAGCAGCCTGCGGCGCACCATGCAGGAGCGGCGCGGCCAGCTCGTCACGCTGGTCGGCGAGCCGGGACTGGGCAAGAGCCGGCTCACCCGGGCGCTGCTGGAGCACGTCGACTCCCCGGCGACCCCGAGCCTGGTGCGCTGGCGGGAGGGCTCGTGCCTGCCGTACGGCGAGGGCGTCAGCTACTGGGCGCTCGGCCAGGTCGTGAAGAGCCAGGCGCAGATCCTCGAGAACGACCCGACGGCCGTCGCTGCCGCGAAGCTCGAGAAGTCGGTCGAGACCCTGCTCGGCCGGCACCCCGAGGGCATCACCGCCGTCAAGGAGCGGCTCACGGCCCTGATCGGCCTCCCGGGCGCCAGCGCCGACGTCGGCGAGGACGTGGCGGCCTCGCACGCGGCCTGGCGGCGGTACCTGCTGACGCTGGCGGAGGACGCGCCGACGGTCCTCGTGTTCGAGGACCTGCACTGGGCCGACGACGGCTTCCTCGACTTCCTCAAGTCACTGGTCGAGGCGGCCAGCTCGGTGCCGCTGCTGGTCCTCGCGACCGCCCGCCCCGAGCTCGTCGACCGCCGCCCGGACTGGTTCACCGGCCTCGGGGACACCCTCACCATCACCCTCACGCCGCTGTCCGAGCCCGAGACGCTGACCTTCCTCACCCGGCTGCTCGGCGACGCGGTGCTGCCGGATCCCTTGCAGCGAAGGCTTCTCGGGCTGGTCGCCGGCAACCCGCTCTACGCCGAGGAGTACGTCCGCATGCTCACCGACTCCGGTGTGCTGCAGGCCCGCGACCTGCTCCCCGACATGCCGCTGCCGGAGACGGTGCAGGGCGTGGTGGACAGCCGGCTGGACCTGCTCACCGCCGCGGAGCGCTCGGTCGTGTCGGCCGCGGCGGTCGTCGGGGAGAGCTTCTGGGGCGGTGCGGTCGCCGCCGTGGCCGACGCCGACCGGGCCACCGTGACCGCCTGCCTCGAGGCGCTCGAGCGGCGCGAGGTGGTGCGTCGCAACCCGCGGACCTCGGTCGCCGGCGAGGACGAGTACGCCTTCCGGCACGTCCTCGTCCGGGACGCCGCCTACGCCCGCATCCCGCGTTCGCTGCGGGTGGTGCAGCACCGCCGCTGCGCGGAGTGGTTCGACGCCTTCTCCCCCGAGCGCGGGGACGACGTCGCCGAGCTGCGCGCGCACCACCGGGTGACCGCCTACGAGCTGGCCGCCGTGCTCGGCTTCGAGCTCGAGCCCTACGCCCAGCGCGCCCGGCAGGCCCTCAGCACCGCCGCGGAGCGCGCGCTGCGGCTGCACGCCGTCAGCGCGGCCCACGCGTTCGCGCGGCGCGCCGTCATGCTCTGGTACGGCCACGAGAAGGAGCCGGCCGCTCTCAAGGCGCAGCTGCTGGCGAGCGAGCTCGGGTTCCTCGACGACCCGCACGCGTTCTACGCCGAGGGCGGTCCGGCGCGGGTGCAGGACACCGCCGAGGGGCTGCTGCAGGTCGGTGACAAGGGGGCCGCCGCCAAGGCGCAGATCCTGCTGGGCCAGGTGGAGTGGTACCGCGGCGCCGGCGCCCAGCTCGCCGCGCTGCACCTGCAGCGGGCGGTCGACCTGCTGGCGGAGGAACCCGCGAGCGAGACCTTCGCCAACGCGCTGGCCGAGCTCAGCCGGCTGCGGATGCTCAGCCACCAGTACGGCGACGCCATCGCCCTCGCCGACCGTGCGATGGCGATCGCCCGGCCGCTCGGGCTGCTCGAGGTGGAGGCCAACGCGCTGGTGACCGCCGGGACCGCCCGCTACAACATCGGTGACCGGCTCGGGATCGTGCAGCAGGAGGAGGCGCTGGCGCTGTGCCGGCAGCACGGCCTGCGCGCCCTGCAGCGGGCGGCGAACAACCTCGCGACGACCATGCAGGAGGAGGGCCGGCTGCGCAGGTCGTACGAGCTGATCGACGAGAGCGCCCGGGCGACCCGCGGCTGGGGGCTGTCGCTCACGACCCGCGCGGACGACTCCGAGAGCGCCCTGATGGCGTGGTACGACGGGGACTGGAACCGGCTGCTCCTGCACGCCGAGGCGTTCCTGGCCAGCACCTCGGCGGAGGCCCGCCAGTGGGAGGCGCACCTGGTGGCCGTGATGTCGACGGTCCGGGTGCTGCGCGGCGACACCCCCGCGCCCGAGCTGGCCGAGGTGGTCGAGCGCGGCCGGCGCAGCGGCTTCCCGCAGCTGGTGCGGTCGGCGCTCGCCCACTACGGCGGCTGCATGTACATGCTGGGCGACATCGCCGCGGCCACCGCCCTGTTCGACGAGCTCTACGAGCACACCAGCCAGCACATGCGCGGGAGCGCGCGGGAGTGGCTCTACCCGGCGGTCCTGCTCGGCTCGTTCGTCGGCCGGGACCGGCTGGAGCTGATCGCGGCCCGGCTCGAGGCGCTCGAGCCGAAGACGCCGTGGATGGTCGCCGCCAACCACCTCGCGGCCTCGCACCTGCTCAACGACGACGGCAAGCACATCGACGCGTGCGAGCGGGTCGTCGCGGCGATCGAGACCTACGAGGCGATCGGCGACGCCTCCTCGACGGTGTTCGCGCGGGTGCGGCTGTCGCGCAGCGCGGCCCGCGCGGGTGACCTCGAGGTCGTGCGGGAGCAGAACCGGCGGGTCCGGGAGTTCATCGCCGCCAACGGCGCGATCCGCTTCGAGGAGTTCCTCCCGCCCGAGTCCTGATCAGTAGTAGCCGATCTCCTGCAGGCTGCTGATGTAGGTGCCCATGACCTCCTGCACGGCCTGGTCGGTGCCGCCGGCGTAGATCTGGATGGTGAAGTCCTGCACGATCGATGCCGCCTTGCTGTTGAGCGCCAGCGTCTCGGCCTCGACGGAGATCTTGAGCAGCTCGTCCAGCTCACCGCGCACGATCATGAAGCCGCCCTCGGCGCCAGTGACCGCGAAGTACTCCTCGTGGGAGTGGATCCGGCCCTGCTTCAGCAGCCCCTCGAAGCGCTCGAGCGCCGCGCCGAACACCTCGATGCTCTTGGCCTCGCGCCCGGGGACGCTCGCCTTCCAGCTGATGTGGATCGCACCGTTCATGGCGTACCCCCTCGGCCGGGCATCCCGCCCAAGACCCTCTCCGACGCCGACCCGGCCCGCAGCCCGACTGTCCTCCGCGCCGCGCCCGCCGACAAGCCGAAGCCCGCAATGCCCCGCTTTCGGCCCGCGAGCCCTGCTCAGTCCAGGCCCTGCTCGAGGGCGTAGCGGACCAGCTGCGTGCGGTTGTGCAGCTGCAGCTTCGTGAGGGTGTTCTGGACGTGGTTCTCGACGGTGCGGTGCGACAGCGAGAGGCGCTCGGCGACCTGCTTGGCGGTCAGCCCCTTGGCGACCAGCCGCAGCACCTCGGTCTCGCGCTCGGTGAGCCGCGGTGCGGAGGAGTCGGAGGAGGTACGCCGGTACTCGCCGAGCACGAGGCCCGCGAGCCCTGAGGTGAAGACCGCCTCCCCCGCCGCGGTCTTGCGGACCGCCTCCAGCAGCTCCGCCGACGAGGCGGACTTCAGCAGGTAGCCGGTGGCGCCGGCCTTGACCGCCTCCAGCACGTCGGTCTGCTCGCCCGAGGCCGACAGCACCAGCACCCGGACCCCGAGGGGGACGACGGCTGCGGTCACCTCGACGCCGGTGCGGCCGGGCATCTGCAGGTCGCAGACCAGCACGTCGGGGTGCACGGCGGTGCAGACCCGGACGGCCTTGTCGCCGTCGCCGGCCACACCGACGACGTCCAGCCCGGCGGCGACCAGGTCGCGCTCCACCGCGTCGCGCCAGATGGGGTGGTCGTCAGCGATCACCAGCCGCAGGGGCAGCTCTGAGGACACTGATCTCCACCTCCGTCCCCTGATCGGGCCTGCTGTCGATGGTCACCGTGCCACCGAGGTCCTCGATCCGGCCGCGGATCGACCGCGCCACGCCCATCCGGCCCTCCGCGGCGGCGGCCTGCAGCCGCGCCGCGGAGACGCCCGGCCCGTCGTCGCGCACCGACACGACCACCGAGGCGCCCAGGTCCTCGACCAGCACCCAGGCGGTCGACCCGCCGTGCTGGAGGGCGTTGTCGACGCAGGCCCCGACCGCGGCGGCCAGCTCGTGCGCCACGGCCGCCGGCAGCGGTACGGCGGAGGCGGGGGCGGCCACCTCGACGCCGGGCCGGGCCGGCAGCAGGGTCCGCAGGTCGGTGAGGCCGGCGCCCACCGACGGTGCCTCGGTCACCAGCCGGCGCAGCGCCTGCTCCTGACCGGTGGCCAGCGCCACCAGGGCCGGGTCGTCGGAGGTGCGGGCGACCATGGCCAGCGCCTGCAGCACCCCGTCGTGCACGGAGCGCGCCAGCCGCTCGCGCTCGGCGGTCTCCGCGGCGAGCCGGACGGCCTCGGCGTACGCCTGCTCGGCCCGGCGGCCGACGTTGACCAGGTAGCCGACCACCGTGCCGCCCAGCACCAGGAGCACGACGCTGTTGACGGTCGCCTGCGACAGGCCGCCGCGCTCGACCACCGCGCCGGCCGCCAGCACGCCGGCGACGAGCAGGCCGCCGCGCCACTCGCGCCGGACCGCCCAGGCCAGCACCGGCCCGGCCACCCACGTCACGGGCAGGGTCGGGTCGCCGCGGGCCACCTGGTGGGCCGACAGCGCGAGCACGGTCGCCTGCTGGCAGGCCAGCGCCACGAGCACATCGAGGACCAGCCACGGGGCCGTGTGCGGGACCCGCAGCATGACCGCGGTCCACACGACCATGACCGCGGCGACAGCCAGTGCCGGCCGGTCGTCGTCGTACCCGCCGATCCGGGCACCGATGGACAGCAGCGCGTAGCCGAGGGCGGCGACGCGGAACGCTGCGACGGCCCGCCAGAGAGCCGTCTCGAGGTCAGCTGGCGCGGCGCTGCGAGGGTGCGTCACTGACGAGGGCCTCGCGGGCGGCCAGCCGGGCGTCCTCGATGTCGGCCTTGGCCTTGGTGGCGTAGCAGTCGACGTACTCCTGGCCGGAGAGCAGCATCAGCTCGTACATGATCTCGTCGGTGATGGAGCGGAGCACGAAGCGGTCGCCCTCCATGCCCTGGTAGCGGCTGAAGTCGAGCGGCTTGCCGACCTTGATGCCGACCCGGCCGATGCGCGGGATGATCTTGCCGGTCGGCTGCACCACGTCGGTGTTGATCATGGCGACCGGGATGACCGGCACGCCGGCCTCCAGCGCCATCCGGGCCACGCCGGTCTTGCCGCGGTAGAGCCGGCCGTCCGGCGACCGGGTGCCCTCGGGGTAGAGCCCGAGGAGGTTGCCCTCTGCAAGGATCCGCTTGGCGGTGCGCAGCGCGGCCTCCGAGGCGGCGCCGCCGGAGCGGTCGATGGGGACCTGCCCGACGCCCGAGAAGAACATCTTGTTCAGCCGGCCCTTGACGCCCTTGCCGGTGAAGTAGTCGGCCTTGGCGAGGAACGTCACCCGGCGCGGGACGACCAGCGGCAGGAAGATCGAGTCGCTGAAGCTGAGGTGGTTGCTGGCCAGGATGGCCGGGCCGTCCGACGGGATGTACTCGGGGTGGTCGATCCAGGGCCGGAACAGCGTCCGCAGGATGGGGGTCAAGATCGCCTTGACCACCCAGTAGAACACCGGACCACCCTTCAGCGCGCACGAACGGGACGCTCGAACCCTATGTCTTCGCCGTCCCCGACGCCATGTCCCGGCCGGTCGTGCGACGATCCTCACGTGCCTGCACCCTCTGTCATGCCTGGAGCCGAGCCCATCGACCTGCCGGGCGGCCCGGTCGGCGTGGTCCTGAGCCACGGCTTCACCGGGACCACCCAGTCGATGCGGCCCTGGGCCGAGCACCTGTCCGCCGCGGGCTTCACGGTCAAGGCCCCCCGGCTGCCCGGGCACGGCACCTCGATCCAGGACATGAACACGACGCGCTTCTCGGACTGGTACGGCGAGGTGGAGCGCACCTTCGACGACCTCCGCTCCCGCTGCTCGACGGTCTTCGCGATGGGGCTGTCGATGGGCGGGGCGCTCGTGCTGCGGCTCGCCGAGCAGCGCCCCGACCAGGTCGCCGGCCTGGTGGTCGTGAACGCCGCCGTCGGCACCGAGCGGCGCGACGCCAAGCTGCTGCCGGTGCTGAAGTGGCTGGTGCCGTCCTTCCCCGGGATCGCGAGCGACATCAAGAAGCCCGGCATCACCGAGCTCGCGTACCCGAGGGTGCCGCTGAAGGCGGCAGCCTCGATGTTCTCGGCGATGCCGACCATCGCCCGCGACCTGGGCAGGATCACCTGCCCAGTCTTGATGTACCGCTCCGTCGACGACCACGTCGTGGAGCCGGTCTCGTTCCGGCTGCTGCGGGCGGGCATCGTGCACGCCGAGGAGGTCGTGCTCGAGGACAGCTACCACGTCGCGACGCTGGACAACGACGCCCCGACGATCTTCGAGGGGTCCGTCGACTTCATCCGGAAGCACCTGCCTGCGACATGACGCTCCCCGGTGACGGCGGCCGCCGCGACAACGGGCTCCACGCGACCGAGTGGGGGGCCCTGGTCGACCTCGACCCCAGGCTGTCGGAGACCATCCTGGACAGCCTCGCCGCCGAGGGCGTCGCGGCGTACGTCGAGCCCGCGCGCGACCTGGACAGCTCCACGCGTGCTGCGACGCTGCCGAAGCGGCCGCTTGACCGGCTCTGGGTCGACTCCTCGCTCGCCGACCTCGCGCGCACCTGCGTCGCCGCGGAGGTGACCGACCTCGCCGAGCTGCTCGAGCCCGGCAGCTCCCCCTCCGGCCTGGTGCGGCCGGTGCCCCGGACCGCCGCCGCGCGGGTCCTGCAGCCACCCGAGCTGCCGACCAACGCCACCAGCCCGCTGGAGCCGCCCGTCGGCGGCGACGGGCTGCCCAGCGACGACGAGCTGTTCCGGCAGATCGTGGCCGGGTTCGCCACCGAGACCGACGACCCGGTGCCGCGCTGGCCGGTGTCGGAGGACCTGGACAGCCCCGGTCCGGACGAGTCACCGCGCCGCCGGCGCAGCGACCGCTCGACGCCCCAGCCGGCCGCCTTCGACGAGCCGCTGCCCGCGTGGGTCGAGCCGGACGCGCTGGAGGACGAGGGGCACTACGAGCCGCCGCCGCCCCCGAAGATCCCCCGGCCCCGGCTGCGGACGGTCGGCGCCGTGCTCATGGTGCTGCTCGGGTTCACCGCCCTGTTCGCCCCGCGCGCCTTGAAGCTGGCCGACGACGGCCTGTCGCTCCTGCTCGGACTGGTGCTCACCGTGGGGGGTGCCGCGGTCCTCGTCTACTCGATGCGCGATGCTCCCCCGACCGACACTGGACCAGACGATGGGGCGGTCGTGTGACAGTCAGCGAGAGCCTCGAGGCGCGTGGGCACCTCATGGACTCCGGCGTGCTGGCCTCCGTCCTGGACGACGTGCTGGCCTACGGCGGCGACTACCGGATCGACCGGCTCGACGTCGGCAAGCGGCACGAGGACGAGTCCTACGCGCGGATCATCGTCTCCGCCGACGACGACGAGTCGCTGCAGCGGCTGCTCATGCGGTTGCAGATCCACGGCGTCAACCAGGTCGACCCCGGTGAGGCCGTGCTCCGCGAGTGCGACCGCGACGGCGTCTTCCCGGAGGACTTCTACTCCACCACCAACCTCGAGACCGTGGTCCGCCTCGGCGGCCAGTGGGTGCCCGTCGAGCAGCCGGAGATGGACTGCGGGCTCGTCGTCTTCGGCGACCGCGTGCGTACCGTCCCCGTCTCCGACGTCAAGCAGGGCGACATGGTCGTGTGCGGCGCCTCCGGGGTGAAGGTGGTGCTGCCGGTGCGCGAGCACTCCACGACCGAGTCCTTCGAGTTCATGAGCTCCACGGTGTCGTCGGAGAAGCCGCAGGCGCTGCTGGTGCGGCAGATCGCGCAGCGGATGCGCGAGGTCAAGAGCGACGGCCAGAAGGTGCTCTGGGTCGGCGGTCCCGGCATCGTGCACACCGGCGCGGCACCCGCCTTCACCGCGCTCGTCGAGGCGGGGTACGTCGACATCCTGTTCGCCGGCAACGCGCTGGCCACCCACGACATCGAGTCGGCCCTCTACGGCACGTCCCTCGGCGTCGACCTCACGATGGGCAAGGGCGTCGAGCACGGCCACGAGCACCACATCCGCGCCATCAACACCATCCGGCGCTGCGGCTCGATCAAGGCCGCCGTCGAGCAGGGCGTGCTCACCAAGGGCATCATGCACGCGCTCGTCAAGGGCAACCACACGATCGTGCTGGTCGGGTCGGTGCGCGACGACGGGCCGCTGCCGGACGTCTACACCGACGTCATCGAGGGCCAGCGCGCGATGCGGGCCCAGCTGCCCGGCGTCGGCTTCGCGATCATG
>CAMLIA010000119.1 GCA_946479905.1 uncultured Frankiales bacterium
CTCACCAAGCCGCTGATCGCCGCCGTCGAGGGCCCCGCCATCGCCGGCGGCACGGAGATCCTGCAGGCCACCGACATCCGCGTCGCGGGCGAGGGGGCCACCTTCGGGATCGCCGAGGTCCGCCGCGGGCTGTTCCCGCTGGGCGGTTCCACCGTCCGGCTGCGTCGGCAGATCCCGTACACGATCGCCGCCGAGATGCTGCTCACCGGCAAGACCATCACGGCCCAGGAGGCCCTGACCATCGGCCTGATCGGGCACGTCGTGCCCACCGGCGAGGCGCTCAAGAAGGCGCACGAGATCGCCGACGCCATCGCCGAGAACGGCCCGCTCGCCGTCAAGGCGGTGCTGCGCTCGCTGCGCGAGACCGAGGGCCTGCCCGAGCCGGAGGCCCTGAAGGTGGAGCTCGAGATCGGCATCCCGGTCTTCGCGACCAACGACAGCAAGGAAGGGCCGCGCGCGTTCGCCGAGAAGCGCAAGCCGAGCTTCACCGGCACGTGATCCCCACCGCGCTCACCCCCGGGGCCGACGAGCTCGCGCAGGCCGTGCGCGAGCTGATGGCGGCCACGGTCCGGGCGCAGGGCGGCGATCTCGTGCGCGCGACGGCGCTGGTCCGGGAGGCGACGGCCCAGCTGGCGGAGCTGCGCGACGAGCCCTGGGTGCCGGACGGCGCCACGTCGTCGCCCTACAACGCCGTGCTCGGCATCGGCAACCCGATCGCCCCTCCCGTGCGCCTCACGTCCCGGACCCGGGAGGGCGTCCGGGCCGAGGTCTGCTTCGGCCCGACGTACGAGGGCGCACCCGGCCTGGTGCACGGGGGCATGCTGTCGATGGTGATGGACCAGGTCTTCGGCGAGGCCGGCATGGCTGCGCAGGTCGCCGGTATGACCATCGGTCTCGAGATCCGCTACGCCGCACCCACCCCGGTCAACGCACCGCTGGTGCTGGAGGCGCACGTCGTCGCCGCCGGCGAGCGCATCGTCGAGATGGCCGGCTCGATCACGTCCGGGGACACGACCACCGTCACGGCGACAGCCACGTTCTTCCGGTTGACCGCGGCCCACGCCCGGCGGATCTTCGGACAGCTGAGCAGCAGCCGGTGAAGTGGGGACGGTACGGCCGGCGTCCGCTGGTCGTGCTGTGCCTCGTCGGCCTGGTCGACTCCTTCGACCGCGGCGTGCTCCCCGCCGTCATCGAGGCGGTGCAGCGCGACCTGCACTTCAACGACGGTCAGGCCGGCCTGCTCAACTCCGCCCTCATCGTGGCCGCGCTCCTGCTGGCGGTCCCCGGCGGCCGGCTGGCGGACCGGCTCGACCGCCGGGTGCTGATCAGCATCGTCCTCGGGGTCTGGTCGGCCACCACTGCGCTGGCCGCTGCGAGCCAGCGGTTCTGGCAGCTGTTCACGTCACGGGCGATCCTCGGTGCCGGCGACGCCATGAACGACCCAGCGGTCCAGTCGCTGGTCTGCGACTACTACCCCGTGGAGGTGCGCGGCCGGGCCTACGCCTACCAGCGCGTGGTGCCGACGGTCGGGCTCGGTGTCGGGACGGCGCTCGGCGGCCTGATCTTCCACCTGGCGGGCTGGCGGGTCGCCGTGCTCGCCGTCGGCCTGCCCGGGGTGCTGGTCGCGCTGCTGGTGCGCAGGCTGCCGCTGCCCGCCCGCGGGGCCTCCGACCAGCACGTCCAGCAGGTCCCGGACGTGGCGCTGGCCCACACCACCTGGTCGGGCGTGAAGGCCGCGCTGCAGGTGCCGTCGCTGCGGGTCCTGCTGGGTGCCACCGCGTTCATCAACGGCATCCTCACGGCACTCGGCTTCTGGGGCATCGCCTACCACGTCCGCGCATCGGGCCTGTCGGAGTCCGCGGCGCCGGGCATCGCCGGGGGTGTCATCCTGCTCGGTGCGATCGCCGGCGGCGTCGGCGGAGGGATCGCGACCGATCGGGTCCGCAACCGGGTGCCGGGGGCGCTCATGCTGCTGACGGCGGCCGTGACCGCTGCCGGCACGGTGCTGCTGTTCGTGAGCTTCCTGGACGGCATCCCGGTGTACGCGGTCCGCCTGCCCCTGCAGATGGTCGGCGTCGCCCTCGTGGTGTCCTCGCTGCCGCCGATCACCTGCATCGCGGCGGAGGTCGTTCCCGCTGCGCTGCGCGGGACCTCGTTCGGCCTGCTGAAGCTCGGCGCCAACGTGCTCTCGGCGGTCACGCCCCCGGTCATCGGGCTCATCGCCGACTCGCACCGGATCAGGATCCACACCGGCGAGATCAAGGGTGACCTCGGTTTCGCCTTCCGCTGCACGACGGGCGTCATCCTCATCGGCTCGGCGCTGATGCTGCTCGGCACCAGGCACCTCGACCGCGACACCGCCCGTGCGCTCGACCCGGTTTGATGCCACACTGAAACAAGAACACGTTCTAGATCGGGAGACCGCGTGTACCTCGACTACACCCCTGCCCAGCACGAGCTCCGCGACCAGCTGCGCAGCTACTTCGCCGGCCTGCTGACGCCCGCCGTGCGGGAGGCCATGGCGGCGGAGGGGCACAACGGCCCGACGTCGCTGGAGGTCCGGCAGAAGATGGGGGCCGACGGCTGGCTCGGCATCGGCTGGCCGACGGAGTACGGCGGCCAGGGCCGGTCCGTCCTCGAGCAGTTCGTCTTCTTCGACGAGGCCACCCGGGCGCAGGCGCCGGTGCCGATGATCGCCCTCAACACCGTCGGCCCGACGCTGATGCGCAACGGCTCCGCGGAGCAGAAGGACTTCTTCCTGCCGCGCATCCTGGCCGGCACCCTCGACGTGGCCATCGGCTACACCGAGCCGGGCTCAGGCACCGACCTCGCGTCGCTGCGCACCAGGGCGGAGCGGGCCGGCGACGACTTCGTCGTCAACGGCAACAAGGTCTACACGACGGGCGGGCTGACGGCTGACTACATCTGGCTGGCCGCCCGCACCAACCCCGACGCCCCGAAGCACAAGGGCATCACGATCCTGCTGGTGGACACCAAGACGCCCGGGTTCTCGGCGACGCCGATCACGACGGTCGGCGGCGAGGTCACGTCGGCGACCTACTACGAGGACGTGCACGTCCCGGCCTCGATGGTGGTCGGGAACGTCGACGAGGGCTGGCGGCTCATCACCTCCCAGCTCAACCACGAGCGGGTCGCCCTCGCCGCGATGGGCGGTCGCTCCCTGGAGCTGTTCGAGGCGGTCCGGCAGTGGGCCGTCGACGAGGGCGTGATCGAGGTGCCGTGGGTCAGGCAGACGCTGGCCCGGGTCTGCGCGCGGCTGGAGGCCCTCAAGCTCCTCAACTGGCGGATGGCGTGGAAGACCGACGCCGGCACCCTCACCCCCGCCGACGCCAGTGCGGGCAAGGTCTTCGGGTCGGAGACCGACATCGAGTCCTACCGGCTGCTGCTGGAGGTGATCGGCCGCGCGGGCATGCTGCAGAAGGGGTCGCCCGCCGCCGAGCTCGCCGGCACCCTCGAGCGGGCCTACCGCAGCGCGCCGGTCCGCACCTTCGGGGGCGGTTCCAACGAGGTGCAGCGCGAGATCCTCGTCCAGACCGCCCTGGGCCTCCCGAGAGGAGCACGCTGATGGACTTCACCCCCACCGAGGAGCAGGCGGCCGTCCGCGGGCTCGCCCAGCAGCTGCTGGCCACGGCCACCCATCCGGGAGTCGGCCTCGAGGGCTTCGACACCGACCTGTGGGCGCGGCTCGCCGAGGCCGGCCTGCTCGGGCTCTCGCGCGACCTCCCCCTGGCAGTCGCCGCCGTGCTCGCCGAGGAGACGGGCAAGGCCGCGGGCCGCGTCCCGGTCGTGCCTGTCCTCGCCGCCCTGCCGGCGCTCGAGGACGCAGCTCTCGTCGACGAGGTCCTGGCCGGCAGCCGGATCGTCGTCCCGGCGATCGGCGCCGACGGCTGGAAGGGCGGCGTGACGGCCACTGACGGCCGGCTCACGGGGACCCAGGTCGCCGTGGCGTGGGCCGCCGAGGCGTCGCACGCCGTCGTCGCCGCCGGCGCCGACCTCTACCTCGTCGACCTCGCCGGCGAGGGCGTCAGCCGGACGGCGGAGCAGGTCAGCTCGCACGAACCGGCGGCCACCCTCGTCCTCGACGGCGCTCCCGGCGTACCCCTGCAGGAGAAGGCGACCACCGCACTGCAGCGACTGACCCTGCTGACCTGCAGCTACGCGGTCGGGGTGGCCGAGGCCTCCCTGCTGCTCGCCGCGAAGCACGTCTCGACGCGCGAGCAGTTCGGGAAGCCGCTCGCCGCGTTCCAGGCCATCACCTACCAGGTGGCGGACTGCTACATCGACGTCGAGTGCATGCGGCTGACCAGCGCGCAGGCGGTCTGGCGCGTGGACGAGGGACACGACGCGACCGAGCAGACGGCCATCGCCGCGTTCTGGGCCGCGGACGCGATCCAGCGCGTCACCTCGAAGGCGGTGCACCTGCACGGCGGGCTCGGCGTCGACGTGAGCTACCCGCTGCACAAGTGGTTCCTCGCCGGCAAGGTCCTGGAGCTGTCCCTCGGCGGTGCCCAGCGCACCTCCGAGCACCTCGGCGAGCTGCTCGCTGCCCGATGAGCACCTGGCACCCGACCTACCTCGAGCCCTCCCCCCGGCGGGTGCGCAAGCACGCGCTGGCGCAGGAGGTGCGCGGCCTCATCGAGGACGTCCTCATGCTGGCGGTCGAGGAGGCCGACGAGCAGGCCCTGACCGAGGCCGAGGACCGGCTCGCCCTGGCGCGCAAGGCGATCGCGGCCCTCCCCGACATCCGCGAGAAGGGCCTGCACCTCACGCCCGTCGACGAGTCGCTGTTCGAGCGGTCGCCGCTGACCGGGCTGTCCAACCCCCTCGCGGCGCCGCTCGTCCTGGACTTCGACGGCACCACGACGAGGGGCCACGCGACGTACCCCGCGTACTACGAGGGGCCGCCCGGGCTCGTGCACGGCGGCTACGTCATCTCTGCGTTCGACGACCTGCTGGGCGTGGCGCAGGCCGCCTCGGGGATCGCCGGGTTCACCGGCACCCTGTCGGTGAAGCTGGTCGCCGGCACGCCGCTGAACCGGCGCATCGACTACGAGGCGGGGGTCCGCGAGGTCACCGGCCGCAAGGTCATCGCGTGGGGCACGGCGCACTGCGACGGCGCGCTGCTCGCCGAGGCCACCGGGATCTTCATCGAGCCGCGTGGTGGCCATCCGGGCAAGAAGCTGCGCGAGATGCACTCCTAGGCTGCCGACGTGCGCGCTGCCGAGGTCGCCGAGGACCTGATGGCCTACCTGCCCCTCGGGCCGGGAGGCGAGTACGCCGACCTCGGCGCCGTCCGGCTGAGCCTCGAGCCAGGCCCCAGCCCCTACTTCGCCACCGCCTCGCGACTGCGCGGGCCAGCCGGGGCCGCCGACGCCCTCATCGACGAGGTCCGGGCCTGGTTCGCCTCGCGTGGCCGGCAAGAGCTCACGTGGTGGCTCGGGCCCAGCACGACCCCGCCGGGCCTCGCCGACCGCTTGCTCCTGCGCGGTGCCGCCCCCGAGCCTCCGGGCGCGGCGATGGTGCTGACCGAGGAACCCCCTGCCATCCCAGGCGTCGACGTCAGGCAGGTGCGCTCGCCCGAGGACCTGGCAGTCTTCCGCGAGATCCTGTTCGAGGTCGACGACAGCACCCCCGACGACAAGCGCCGCGCGGTCGCCGACGGCCTCACCGACGCGTGGGAGCACCTGGCCGCGACGGGCCGGCGTCGGGCGTACTTCCTGGCCTGTCGCGACGACGAGCCGGTGGCGGCTGGGGGGCTGCTGTTCACCGAGCAGGGGGTCGGCGCACTCGCCGGCGGCGCGACCCGGCCGTGGGCCCGGGGGAACGGCTGCTACCGGGCGCTGGTGCGACGGCGCTGGGAGCACGCACGCGAGCTCGGATCCGGCACCCTGGTCACGCAGGCATCCCCCATGTCACGTCCCGTGCTCGAGCGGCTCGGCTTCCAGGTCGTGGCCGACCTGACGATCCTGCTCGACCAGACCTGAGGCTGGCGCAACAGGTAGAACGTGTTCCATACTCGGCAGGTCGGGCGCCGGAGCCCGCAGCGAAGGAGTTGATCGGTGGAGACCCGCGAGCACATCTACGTCGGCGGCCAGTTCATCCCCAGCACCGGAAGCGGTGTCATCGAGGTGATCAGCCCCCACACCGAAGAGGTGATCGCCCGGGTGCCGGACGGGACGACGGCTGACATCGACAAGGCCGTCGCCGCTGCCCGGGACGCCTTCGACAACGGCCCGTGGCCGCGGCTGACGCCGAAGGAGCGCGCGGGCTACCTCCAGAAGCTCTCCGACCTCATCACCGGCGAGATGGACGACTGGGCCAGGCTGATCTCGTCGGAGATGGGCTCGCCCATGTCCTTCTCGCAGATGGGCCAGGTCTTCGCGAGCAGCATGGTGCTCAACTACTACGCGGGCCTCGCGGACACCTACCACTTCGAGGAGCTCCGCAACGGCATCATGGGGCCGGCCCTGGTGCGCCGGGAGCCCGTGGGCGTCGCGGCCGCGATCGTCCCGTGGAACGTCCCGCTCTTCACGACGGTCCTCAAGCTCGGCCCCGCGTTCCTCGCCGGCTGCACCGTCGTGCTCAAGCCGTCCCCCGAGACGCCGCTCGACGCCTACAAGCTGGCCGAGGCGTGCGAGACGATCGGCCTGCCCCCAGGCGTGCTCAACATCGTCGTCGCCGGCCGCGAGGTCGGCGCGCACCTGGTGAGCCACCCCGGCATCGACAAGGTCGGCTTCACCGGCTCCACGGCCGCCGGTAAGCAGATCGCCGCGGCCGCCGGCGCGCAGCTCAAGCGCGTCACCCTCGAGCTCGGCGGCAAGAGCGCCTCGATCTTCCTGCCCGACGCCGACCTGGCGGTCGCGGTCCCGCAGGCCCTCGGCTCCGGCTTCATGAACAACGGCCAGGCCTGCGTCGCGCAGACCCGCATCCTCGTCAGCCGCGACAAGTACTCCGAGACCGTCGACGCACTGGCGGAGTTCACCCGCAACCAGGTCGTGGGCGACCCCCTCGACCCGGCCACCAACATCGGCCCGCTCGTCGCCTCGCGCCAGCGCGACCGCGTCGAGGGCTACATCGCGAAGGCGCAGGCCGAGGGCGGCAAGATCGCCGTCGGCGGCGGCCGGCCGAGCGGCCTGTCGAAGGGCTGGTACGTCGAGCCGACCCTGGTGGTCGACGTGGACCAGAACCACACCATCGCCCAGGAGGAGGTGTTCGGCCCGGTCGTCTCGGTGCTGGCCTACGACACCCCTGAGGAGGCGGTGCGGATCGCGAACAACAGCGACTACGGGCTGTCCGGGTCGGTGTTCACCGCCGACGTCGCAGCGGGCATCGACATCGCCCGCCAGGTCCGGACGGGCACCTACACGGTCAACGCGTTCGCGCTGGAGTTCGCCGCGCCGTTCGGTGGCTTCAAGCAGTCCGGTGTCGGTCGCGAGCTCGGCCCCGAGGGGCTCGCCGCCTACCTCGAGTCGAAGTCGATCTCGCTGCCCGCGGGCACCGAGGTCCCCGGCGTCCCGACCGTCTAGGTGGCAGCGGAGACCACGACCGACGAGGTCCTCGAGGGCGTCGACCTGAGCGGGCGGACGGCGCTGGTCACCGGCGCCTCCGCCGGCCTGGGCGTCGAGACGGTCCGTGCTCTGCAGTCCCGGGGCTGCGAGGTCGTCGGCGCGGTGCGCGACGTCGCGAAGGCCAAGGCCGTCGTCGACTGCGACCTCGTCGAGCTCGACCTCGCCTCGCTGGACGCGGTCCGGCGCGGGGCGGACGCCGCAGCCGACCGGCTGCCGCGCATCGACCTGCTCATCAACAACGCGGGCATCATGGCCTGCCCGCTGGCCCGGACCGCCGACGGGTTCGAGATGCAGCTCGGCACCAACCACCTCGGGCACTTCGCGTGGACGACCGCGCTGCTGCCGAACCTGGGCCCGGACGCGCGCATCGTCAACCTCTCCAGCCGCGGTCACTTCCGCAGCGGGATGCGCTGGGACGACCCGCACTTCCGGGACGAGGGGTCCTACGACAAGTGGACGGCGTACGGCCAGAGCAAGACGGCCAACATCCTGTTCACCGTCGGTCTCGCGGCTCGCGGCCACACGTCGTACGCCGTGCACCCCGGGGTCATCCTCACCGAGCTCGGCCGGCACCTGACCGCCGAGGACTCAGAGGGCCTCGCGAAGCGGCTGCCGACCTTCAAGACCGTGCCGCAGGGCGCCGCGACGACCGTCTACGCCGCGGTCACGGACGGGCTGCCCAACGGCTGCTACCTGGAGGACTGCGGCGTCGCGGGTCCCGTCAACGAGGACTACACAGCGGGTGTCATGGCCTGGGCCACCGACCCCGCCGAGGCCGAGCGGCTCTGGGCGTGGTCCGAGGAGCAGGTCAGTACTCGTTCTTGATGACGAAGTAGGACCCGCGGATCGTCCCCGCCAGCTTGGACTTCTGCCGGGCGAACTTGAAGGCCGACAGCTCCTCGGGGACCTCCATGCCATCGGACAGCTTGAAGCCCACCGCTCGCTTCCCCGCGTCCGCGAGGGTGTAGAGCACGTTGACCGCCAGGCCGCTCTCGTAGAACACGTGCGTCCACCGGATGCCGTCGACCTCGAGCTCGGTCGCCTCGAGCGCCGGTGAGGAGATGACGATGCCGCGCTCCTCCCTGAGGACCTTCGCGACGTAGTCGACGAGCTTCTTCGCCTTGGCAGCGGGCTGCACGGTGAAGTCCTGGTCGTACTTGTTCTTGAAGTACCGGGCCTCGTTGGCGCGCAGCCCGGCCAGCGCCTCGGCGACCGGGGAGGACTCGAGGCCCTCGGTGGAGACGTTGACGAAGTCGACGGGGCGCGCCATCGGCTAGTCCGCGTCGGGGTTGGGCGGGAGCTCCACCGTGCGCGGCGTGTCGGCCTCGATGGGGCCGGTCTTCATCGACCCGCCGGGCGACCCGAGCGGCTCGTCGCGACCCGGCAGCACCTCGTAGAAGAACACCCGGTTGTCCTCCTTGTCCTCGACCTTGTCGGCCGGGAGGGTGCGGTCCGGGTAGATCGCGTCGACCGGGCAGACCGGCTCGCACGCGCCGCAGTCGATGCACTCCTTGGGCTGGATGTAGAGCTTGCGGTCGCCCTCGTAGATGCAGTCGACGGGACACTCCTCGATGCAGGACATGTCCTTGATGTCCACGCAGGACGAGGTGATCACGTACGTCACGCCTGTGCGCCTTCCGTCGAGTGGCCGGGGAACACCGTAGCCGAGGGGTCGATGACGGTCGCCGCGTTGTTGACGGCCGTCGCGGCCTCGCCGAAGCCGACCGAGATGAGCCGGACCTTGCCCGGGTACTCGGTGATGTCGCCCGCGGCGTAGACCCGCGGCAGGTTCGTCGCCATCGTCGTGTCGACCACGATGTGGCGGTCCTCGGTCGCCAGCCCCCAGGCCTCCAGCGGGCTGATGTCGGCGGTGAAGCCCAGCGCGGCGACCAGTGCGTGGCACTCCAGCTCCTGCGACTCCTTCGTCTTCACGTGCCGGACGGTCAGGGACTCCACCGTGACGGAGCCGTTCACCGACACGGGTGACACCGGGGTGATGACGGTGATCGAGGAGTCCTGGAGCAGCTTCACGGAGTGCGCGTGCGCCCGGAACTCCTCCCGCCGGTGCACCAGCGTCACCGACGCCGCCACGCCCTCCAGGCCGAGGGCCCAGTCGACCGCGGAGTCGCCGCCGCCCACGACGACGACGTCCTTGCCGGCGTACGGCGTGTAGGTGGGGACGATGTACTCCAGCCCCTTGCCCTCGAAGGCCTCGCCGCCCGGGAGCGGGCGGGGCGAGAAGGTGCCGATGCCGCCCGTGACCACCACGGCCTTGGCCGCCACCGTCGTGCCCGAGGAGCAGCTGATGAGGACGTCGTCGCCGCGGTCGGCGTACCCGACGGCCTGCTCGTTGAGCAGGTAGGTGGGCTCGAACGGCGCCGCCTGGTTGACCAGGTTCTCGACCAGGTCCTTGCCGCGGATGGCGGGGAACCCGGCGATGTCGTAGATCATCTTCTCGGGGTACAGCGCGGTGATCTGGCCGCCGGCCTCGGGCAGCGCGTCGAGCACCGCCACCGACAGGCCGCGGAAGCCCGCGTAGTAGGCCGCGTACAGCCCGGACGGGCCGGCCCCGACCACGAGCACGTCAGCGCTCACATCCGCCACGTGTCACCTCCCCAGCTAGAACACGTTACATTCTGGCACGTGGCATCACCCGCCGACGCCTGAAAGCCTAGCGAGCGGCCGGGAGCGCCCGGTCAGCGGAGCGACATGCCGGCGAGCGCGGCAGCGACCAGCACGTCGACGCCCACCTGCAGAGCGGCCTCGTCCACGTCGAACGTGGGCTGGTGCAGGTCCATCGGCCGCTCCGCGCCGGGCGGCCGGACCCCGAGCCGCGCCATCGCGCCCGGCACGTGGTCCAGGTACCACGCGAAGTCCTCGCCCCCGAGCGACTGCTGCGTCGGGACGAGGCACCCAGCACCCAGCGCCTGGGTGACGGCGGCGCCGAGCAGGGTGGTGGCGGACGGGTCGTTCACCACCGGGGGCACGCCGCGCTGGTAGGTCACCGAGGCGTGCGCGCCGTACGGCAGGACGAGCCCCTGCACGACCCGCTCGATGATCTCGGGGGCCTGCTCCCACGCCGTCTTGTCCAGCACCCGGAGGGTGCCGGCCAGCACGCCCTCCCGCGGGATGGCGTTGCGGGCGACCCCGGCGGCGACGTGACCCCACACGAGGCACATCCCCGCGCGCGGGTCCACCAGCCGGGACAGCGCGGCGGGGAGGCCGGTCGCCACCGTGGCCAGCACGTGCACGAGGTCGACGGTGCCGTGCGGCCGGCTGGTGTGCCCGCCCGGGCCCGTCAACCGGATCTCCACGTTGTCGGCGGCGGCCGTCAGCGGTCCCGACCGCAACCCGATGTGCCCCACCTCCAGCGAGGGGTCGCAGTGCAGGCCGAAGATGGCGGCGACGCCGTCGACCAGCCCCTCGGAGATGACGTCCAGCGCGCCCCCGGGCATCAGCTCCTCGGCCGGCTGGAAGATCAGCCGGACGCGCCCGGGAAGCTCCCGCCGGGCGAGCTCGAGCCCTGCGCCGAGCACGACCGCGGTGTGCACGTCGTGGCCGCAGGCGTGGCAGCACCCGTCGACGAGCGAGCGGTAGCTGACGTGCTTCTCGTCCTGCAGCGGCAGCGCGTCGATGTCGGCCCGCAGCGCGACCATCGGGCCGTCGAGCCCGATGTCGCAGACGACTCCCGTGCCGCAGGCCAGCACCTTCGGGGCGAGGCCGGCGGCGGTCAGGTGCTCGACGAGCACCGCCGTCGTGCGGTGCTCCTGCCGCCCCAGCTCGGGGTGCCGGTGCAGGTCGCGGCGCACCTCGACGAGGTCGATCACTGCGCACCCGCCGGTCGGCCCGACGAGAACTCGTCCAGCAGGCTGTCCACGACCGCGGTGAGGTCACCGTGCGCAGCAGCCGCCACGGCGCGCTGCCGCTGGTAGGACGCGCCCACCGTCACCACGTGCTCGACCCGGGCGAGCTCCTCCACGCACCCCAGCCGCTCGGCGCTCGGCTTGAGGTCCTGCGCCAGCTCGAGCAGCACGTCGCGGACCGGCCGGGTCGTCTCGTCCTCCTGGATGATGTGCGCGTCCATGCCGTAGCGGGCCGCGCGCCACTTGTTCTCGCGCACCACCCAGCCCTTCGGCATCGGCAGCGTGTAGCCCTTGTCGATCTCCCGGTCCAGGACGTCGACGAGGCACTGGGAGAGCGCCGCGACCATCCCGACCTCGTAGAGCGTCGGCAGGCCGTCGCAGATCCGCAGCTCCACCGTGCCGTAGGTCGGGTGCGGCCGGATGTCCCACCAGACCTCCTTGATCGACCCGATGGTGTGGGTCGAGATCAGGGTCTCCATGTACTCCTCGAACTCGGTCCAGCCGGCGAGCTGGTAGGGCAGCCCGGCGGTGGGGAGGCTCTCGAAGATCTTGGAGCGCGCCGAGGCCAGGCCCGTGTCGTGCCCGATCCAGAACGGCGAGGAGGCCGACAGCGCGAGGAAGTGCGGGATGTACGCCGACAGCGCGTTCACGATCGGGATGGCCTTCTCGGGGCTGCGGACGCCGACGTGCACGTGCACCCCGAAGATCTGCAGCTGGCGGGCCAGCCACTGCATGTCCTCGACCAGCTTGGCGTAGCGCGGGCTGGGGCTGATCGTCTGCGTCGCCCAGTCGGTGATGGGGTGCGTGCCCGCGCACATCATCCCGAGGCCGCGGGCCTCCACCAGCGGCCGGAGCTCCTCGACGGTCGCCGCCAGGTCGGCGGTGGCCTCGGCGACGTCCGCGCACACCCCCGTGATGATCTCGATGGTCGACTCGAGCAGCTCGTGCTTGGCCTTCGGGTGCTCGCCGTCGGGGCTCAGCTCGGTCAGGATCTCGCTCGCGGCGCTGGTGAGCTGACGGGTGTCGCGCGAGACCAGCTGCAGCTCCCACTCCACGCCGAGGCTCGAGCGCGCCGAGCCCTCGAACGGGATCTTCACCTCGGGAGCACCTCCACCAGCAGTCGTGGGCGGTCTGAGTAAACAGCGTCCAGCCCCCGGCGTACTGCCCATCGCATGGTCCAGGCGAACTGCACGTCCCAGCCGAAGGCCAGCAGGCCGGCCTCGTGCGCCCGCCGGATGAGGCGGCGGGACCACCGGCCGTGCCGCAGGTTGACGGCATCGATGCCGGCGGCGCTCACGGCTGCCATCGCCCGGCGGCCGCCGAGGACCGCGTCCCGCCAGCGCATGTCGGTGACCAGGCGCACGTCGGGGTCCAGCGAGCGCCACGCCGCCGAGCGCAGCCCGCCCCCGCAGAGCCACAGCCGGCTCAGGTCGAACCCGGCCTCCCGGGCGACCTCGACGGTGCGGGCAGCGACGTCGCCCGCGCCCTTCATGTCCAGCGACAGGTCGAAGTCGGTGCCGCACTGGGCGAACAGCCCCGCGAGCGACAGGGGCGGCACCGGCTCCTTGTGCAGCGGGCCGTGGTGCAGCAGCGGCTCGCCGTCCGCGTCGAGCCACACGTCGGACTCGAGTCCGGTGGCACCCAGCTCCAGGGCGTGCTGGAAGGCGGCGAGGGAGTTCTCAGGACGCTCGGCCATCCCGCCGCGGTGGGCGAACCCGATCACCCTCTTCGGTGAGGTCCTCACCCTCGGCCGGGACCCGGAGCTGCGGCGTCGGCTGGGTCGACCACGCGGTGGTGAGCGAGCGGGCGACGTGGAAGCGGTCGACCTCGTCGAGCCGGGAGCTGCGCCTCAGCAGCGGCAGGGCGAGCAGGAAGGCGAGAACGAGCAGGGCCAAGAAGACGGCGTACACGAGCACAGCGGGGGTCCTCCCCGTCGAGACGGTCCCCCCTGGACATCAGCAAGTCTAGAAGAACTCCTGGGGGGTGTAGACCCCCCAGACCTCGCGGAGCGCCCCGCAGACCTCTCCGACGGTGGCCATGGCCCGCAGCGCCTCCTTCATGGGGTAGAGCACGTTGTCGCTCCCGACCGCGGCCTTCTTGATCGCCTCCAGAGCGGCGTCGACCGCGGCCTGGTCACGGCCGGCGCGCAGCACCTTGAGCCGCTCCCGCTGGTCCTGCTCGATCTGCGGGTCCACGCGCAGCGGCTCGTAGCGCTCCTCCTGCGCGGCCTGGAACTTGTTGAGCCCCACCACGATGCGCTCGCCGCTGTCGATGCCCATCGCGATCTCGTAGGCCGACTTCTCGATCTCGCTCTTCTGGAAGCCCTTCTCGATCGCCGCCACGGCGCCGCCGAGCTCCTCGACC
>CAMLIA010000120.1 GCA_946479905.1 uncultured Frankiales bacterium
GCCCTCGACGGACCAGGACCACCCACTGCGCCCGAGCGACGCGTTCAGCTGGTACCTGGAGCGCGACCCGCTGCTGCGGATACCCGTCGTCGTGGTCGTGTTCCTCGACCAGCAGCCCGATCGTGACGTCTTCCGCCGGCGCGTGGCCGACGCCGTGCACCACGTGCCCGAGCTGGCCCACGCCGTCTTCGTGCCGCCGTGGCGGCTGGCGCCACCGCGCTGGACACGGGTGCCGGAGGTGGACCTCGACTGGCACCTCCGCGAGGTCGCCGTCGCACCGCCGCACGACGACAGCGCCGTCCTCGAGATCGCGCGGATCGAGGCGACGACCCCCTTCGACCCGGTACGCCCGCTGTGGACGGTCACGGTCGTCAGCGGCCTGACCGGCGGCCGGGCCGCCCTGGTGCTGCGCTTCCACCACGCGCTGACCGACGGCGTCGGCGGTGTCGCGCTGGCGACGGAGCTCTTCGACCTCGCGCGCTCAGGTGCGGCGGGGGCACCGGCGGTCGCGCCCCGGCCCCACCCGCCCGGCCACCCGCTGCGCGACGCCCTCGGCGACCAGGCCCGCTTCGGGCTGCGGGCCGCGGCGACAGCGCCGCTGGCCGCCGTGCAGGCAGGGCTCGCCCTGAGCCTGCACCCCCGCGCTGCCCTCGACACGCTGGCCTCCGTGGCGCGGACGGTCGCGCCCGTCCGCAGCACCCTCTCGCCGCTGCTGCGCGCCCGGGGCCTGCCCCGCTCGCTGCACGGGCTCGAGGTGCCCTTCGCCGACCTGCACGAGGCCGCCGCAGCGGAGGGCTGCACCGTCAACGACGCCTTCCTCACCGCGCTCGCCCGCGGGCTGCGGCACCACCACGCCGCGCACGGCACGGAGCTGCCGCGGATCCGCGTCACGATGCCGATCGACCTGCGCGCCCCGGACGACCCGCCGGCCGGCAACCGCATCACGTTGATGCGCTTCACGATCCCCACCGGAGCCGAGGACCTCGGCGCGACGATGCGGGCGGTCCACGCCGAGGCGCAGTCCCGCCGGACCGAGCGCTCGCTCCCCCACACCCAGAGCATCGCGCGCGCCCTGAACCTCGTCCCACGCCAGGTCGTCGGCGCCATGCTCAAGCACGTCGAGGTGCTCGCGAGCGACGTCCCCGGGCCGCCGGTTCCGCTGTACGCCGCCGGGGCCAAGGTCACCGGTTGGCAGGTGTTCGGCCCCACGACGGGGGCCGCGCTCAACGCGACCCTGATGTCGTACGAGGGGACCTGCTTCGTCGGCCTGAACATCGACACCACGGCCGCACCCGATCCCGCCCGCCTCGTGGAGTGCGTGCGCTCCGGCTTCGACGAGCTCCTGACCTGGCGGTCCCGGTGACCGACGTGCTGAGCCCGTTGGACGCCGCGTTCCTGCGCCTCGAGAGCGCGACGTCACCGCTGCACATCGCCTCGCTCGCCGTCTTCGAGGGCCCGGCGCCGGAGCTGGCCGACGTGCGCGCGCTCATCTCCGCGAAGCTGGACCGGGTGCCGCGCTACCGGCAGACCGTCCGGGACGCGCCGCTGTGGCTGGGCCGGCCGATCTGGGTCGACCAGGCGGACTTCGACATCAGCCGGCACGTGCACGCGTGCGCGGTGCCGGCCCCGGGCGGCGAGCCGGAGGCCCGCACGCTGTGCTCCCGGCTGCTCGAGCGGCACCTCGACCGCCAGCAGCCGCTGTGGGAGACGTGGGTCGTCGCCGGCCTGCCGGACGGGCGGTGGGGCCTGCTGAGCAAGGTGCACCACTGCATGGTCGACGGCATCGCGGGCACCGACCTGCTCGCGCAGGTCCTCGAGCTCTCCCCCGAGGCGAGCCTCCCCGAGCCCGGCCCGCCGTGGACGGCCGCACCTGCACCGGGCCTCGCTGCCCGGGCGCTCGCCGGCATCCCCTCCCCGCGCTCGGCCGGGGCGGTCCTGCAGGCGGTGCGGCACCCGCTCGGGACGGCCCGGGCAGCGGTGGTGGACGTCCGCGGCGTCGGTCAGTGGCTCGCCGCCGCACGGCCGGTCACCCGCACCCCGCTGCTGGGGCCGGTCGGCAAGCAGCGCGACTGGCTGTGGGCAGACGTGTCCCTGTCGGAGGTGCGGGCCGTCGGCCACGCCCTGGAGGGCACCATCAACGACGTCGCGGAGACGATGGTCTGCTCGGCGCTGCGTGAGCTGCTGCTCTCCCGGGGGGTCGTGCCCGACCCGGCCGCGGTGCGCAGCCTGGTGCCCGTGTCGGTGCGCAGGCACGGCTCGCGCGACGGCACGGCGCTCGACGCGAACCAGGTCTCCGCCCTGCTCGCGACCCTGCCCGTCGACGTCGCCGACCCGCTCGAGCGCTTCCTCGCGGTCCGTGCCGAGCTGAGCCGCCTCAAGAGCAGCGGCCAGGCCCAGGCCGGCGAGCTGCTCACCTCCTCGGCCGGGCTGCTGCCACCGCCACTGCTCCTCACGGGCCTGTTCGGCGGCTTCCGCCTCCCCCACCGCCACCTCACCACGGTCACCACCAACGTCCCCGGCCCACCGGTCCCGCTGTACGCACTCGGCCGCCGGCTGACCGAGCTGCACCCGTTCGTGCCGATCGCGGACCGGCTCCGGCTCGGGTTCGCCATGACCTCCTACGCCGGCCGGCTCTGGTTCGGCATCACCGTCGACCGCGTGCACGTCCCCGACGCCGACCTGCTCGTCGACGCCCTCGGCGACGCTCTGCGCGACCTGCAGGCGGTCGCCTGACCGTCGGCCCTCGGGCCAGGGACGTTCGGCCCTGCACCGCGATCGCCGGCAGCGGCAGCGTCTGTGGCATGACCACTGTCCTCGTTGCCTACGCGTCCTTCCACGGAGCCACCGCCGGGCTGGCCGGCTGGATCGCCGACGAGATGCGCTCTCGCGGCGTCGATGCCTGGGCGGTGCCCGCTGCGCACATCAGCACCTTGGAGGACGTCGACGCCGTCGTCATCGGATCGGCCGTCTACGTGGACCGCTGGGTCCGTGACGCCTCCGACCTGGTGAACCGGCAGGCCGACGCCCTCAAGCAGCTGCCGGTCTGGCTGTTCAGCAGCGGGGTGGTCGGCGGCGGCAACGCGCCGGTGATCCCCGACCAGCAGAAGGAGCTCGCGGCACTCGTGGGCGCGCGCGGGTCGGTCGCGTTCGGCGGGGCGCTCGACGCCGGCACCGACGGTCCCGTCGCGGGGCACCTCGTCGACGTCGGTCCCGGCGACTGGCGTGACGAGCACGCTGTCCGGGCCTGGGCCCGGGAGATCGCTGCCGAGCTCGCCGTCGTACCGTCTGCTGGGTGATCGCCCTCAGCTGGGACACCACCCGCCTGTTCCTGCACGTCCTCGGCGCCACCGTCTGGGTGGGTGGGCAGTTGGTGCTCGCCGCGCTCGTGCCCGCGCTGCGGCGGCAGGGCCCGGACGTCCCCGCGGCCGCGGCCCGCGCCTTCAACCGGGTGGCGTGGCCGGCCTTCGCGCTGCTGCTCGCCACAGGGGTGTGGAACGTCGCCGCCGAGCACGACGAGGTCCACGGGTCCTACCGCACGACCTTGGTCGTCAAGCTGGTGGTCGTCGCGACCTCCGGGCTCACCGCCTGGCTGCACACCCGCGCGACCACGTCCCGGGGACGTGCGGTCTTCGGCGCCCTCACCGGGCTGTCCGCGCTCGGCGCCCTGCTGCTCGGCGTCCTGCTCGCGGGTTAGCGCGTCAGCAGGCGGTGGACCGCGCGGGCGATCTGGAGGTCCTCGCGGCTCGCGACGACGAGCGTGCGCACCCGTGCGCCGCTGGCGGAGATGTCACAGTCCTCGCCGCTGATCGCAGGGTCGACGGCCACGCCCAGGTAGCCGAGCGCCGCCGCCACCTGCTCGCGGACCGGCGCAGCGTTCTCGCCGACACCGCCGGTGAAGACGAGGGTGTCGAGACCGCCGAGGGCCGCGGTCATGGCGGCGATGCCTGCGCAGAGCCGGTGCAGGTAGACCGCGACGGCCAGCCGGGCGTCGGCGTCGTCCCGCTCGAGCAGCAGCCGCATGTCACCTGTACCCGCCAGCGCTGTCAGGCCGCTGCGGTGCTCGAGGACGTCGGCCAGCTCCGTCGCGGTGACGCCCGCGTGCTCCTGCAGCCACAGCAGCAGGCCGGGGTCGACGGCGCCGCTGCGGGTCGCCATCACCAGGCCGTCCAGCGGGGTGAACCCCATCGTGGTGTCGAGGGACCGCCCCTCGAGGACGGCCGCGAGCGACGCACCGGCGCCGAGGTGGCAGGTGACGAGCCGTCCCGGGTCGCCCAGCAGCTCGGCCGCCCGCTGCGCGGCCCAGCCGTGCGACAGCCCGTGGAACCCGTAGCGCCGGATCCCCAGCCCGGTCCGCCACGCCGCCGGCAGCGGGTACGTCGCTGCCGCCGCGGGCAGCCCGGCGTGGAAGGCGGTGTCGAAGCAGGCGACGTGCGGCACGTCCGGCAGCAGGGCGCGTGCCGCGTCGAGGCCGGCGAGCGACTTCGGCTGGTGCAGCGGCGCCAGCTCGGTCAGCTCCCGCAGCGCCCGCTCGACGTCCTCGTCGACGACGACCGGCTCCACGAAACGTGCCCCGCCGTGCACGACGCGGTGCCCCACGGCATCGACCTGCGGCGCCGGGTCGGGCAGCCCGTCGTACGACGCGAGCAGGTCGTCGCCGTCGAGCAGCCGCACCTTGAGCGACGACGACCCGGCGTTGACGACGAGGACCCGCACCTCAGGGCTGCCAGGTCCAGCCGCTGATCGCCGGGTCGTCCTCCCCGTGCTCGCGGGTGTAGGCCCGCGCGGCCAGTCGCGCGTCGACCATCTGCTGGCGGAGCAGCGCGGCGCGCTCGCCCAGCCCGGGCACCCGGTCGATCACGTCGATGACGAGGTGGAAGCGGTCCAGGTCGTTGAGCATGACCATGTCGAAGGGCGTGGTGGTCGTGCCCTCCTCCTTGTAGCCGCGGACGTGCAGGTTGTGGTGGTTGCTGCGGCGGTAGGTGAGGCGGTGGATGAGCCACGGGTAGCCGTGGTAGGCGAAGATCACCGGCCGGCTGCTGGTGAACAGCGCGTCGAACTCCGCGTCCGGGAGCCCGTGCGGGTGCTCGCTCGGCGGCTGCAGCCGCATCAGGTCCACCACGTTGACGACCCGCACCTTCAGGTCCGGCAGGTGGTCCCGCAGCAGCGCCACCGCCGCGAGCGTCTCCAGCGTCGGCACGTCGCCCGCGCAGGCGAGCACCACGTCCGGCTCGTCGTCGCCGGCGCTGCTCGCCCAGTCGAAGATGCCGAGGCCCCGCGCGCAGTGCGCGATCGCCTGCTCCATCGACAGGTACGTCAAGGCAGGCTGCTTCCCGGCGACGACGACGTTGATGTACTGCCGCGACCGCAGGCAGTGGTCGGTCACCGAGAGCAGGGTGTTGGCGTCCGGCGGGAGGTAGACCCGGACGATCTCGGCCTTCTTGTTGACGACGTGGTCGATGAAGCCCGGGTCCTGGTGCGAGAAGCCGTTGTGGTCCTGCCGCCACACGTGGCTGGAGAGCAGGTAGGTGAGACTGGCGACCGGGCGCCGCCACGGGATCGCGTTGGTGACCTTGAGCCACTTCGCGTGCTGGTTGACCATCGAGTCGACGATGTGGATGAAGGCCTCGTAGCAGTTGAACAGCCCGTGCCGGCCGGTGAGGAGGTACCCCTCCAGCCAGCCCTGGCACAGGTGCTCCGACAGCACCTCCACCACCCGGCCGTGCCGCGCGAGGTGCTCGTCGGTCGGGAGCTGCTCGGCCTCCCAGACCCGGTCCGTCGTCTCGAACACCGCCTGCAGCCGGTTGGACGCCGTCTCGTCCGGGCCGAACAGCCGGAAGGTCGTGGGGTTCGCGGTGATGACGTCGCGGAGCCACTCCCCCAGCACCCGGGTGGGCTCGGCGGAGGCCGCACCCGGCGACGCGACCTCGACCGCGTAGCGCCGGAAGTCGGGCAGGTCCAGGTCGTGCAGCAGCAGGCCGCCGTTGGTGACGGGGTTGGCGCTCATCCGCCGGTCGCCCGCGGGAGCGAGCTCGGCGAGCTCCGGGCGCAGCGCTCCGGTGGCGTCGAACAGCTCCTCCGGGCGGTAGGAGCGCAGCCACTCCTCCAGCTGCCGCAGGTGCTCCGGGTTGTCCCGCACCTGGCTGAGCGGCACCTGGTGCGAGCGCCAGGTGCCCTCGACGGGCAGCCCGTCGACCACCGCCGGCCCGGTCCAGCCCTTGGGGGTGCGCAGCACGAGGCAGGGCCAGCGCGGACGTCCCTCGGCGGTGCCGCTGCGCGCTGCCTGCTGGATGTCGGCGATCCGCTGCACCGCGGTGTCGAGCGCGGCGGCGAGCTGCTGGTGCACGTCCAGGGGGTCGTCCCCGGCGACGAGCAGCGGGTCGTGCCCGTAGCCGCGGAGCAGGTCGGCCAGCTCGTCGTCGCCGATGCGGGCGAGCACGGTGGGGTTGGCGATCTTGTAGCCGTTGAGGTGCAGGATCGGCAGCACGGCGCCGTCGTGGCAGGGGTCGAGGAACTTGTTGCTGTGCCAGCTCGCCGCCAGCGGCCCCGTCTCCGCCTCGCCGTCGCCGATGACGCAGGCGACGAGCAGGTCGGGGTTGTCGAAGGCAGCGCCGTAGGCGTGCGCGAGCGAGTACCCGAGCTCGCCGCCCTCGTGGATCGACCCCGGCGTCTCCGGGGCCACGTGGCTGGGGATGCCGCCGGGGAACGAGAACTGCCTGAACAGCGCCCGCAGCCCCTCGGCGTCACGGCCGATCGAGGGGTAGACCTCGCTGTAGGTGCCCTCGAGGTAGGCGTTGGCCACCAGGCCCGGGCCACCGTGACCCGGCCCGGTGACGAACATCGCGGACAGGTCTCGCGCCCGGATCACCCGGTTGAGGTGGGCGTAGAGCAGGTTCAGCCCCGGTGTCGTGCCGAAGTGGCCGAGCAGCCTCGGCTTGAGGTGGTCGGGGCGCAGCGGCTCCTGGAGCAGCGGGTTGTCGAGCAGGTAGATCTGGCCGACCGAGAGGTAGTTCGCGGCCCGCCAGTAGGCGTCGATGCGGGACAGCTCCTCGAGGCTCAGCGGCCCCTCGGTCGTGGCTCCCGCGGCACTGACCGCACTCATGAGCTGCCCCTCTCGCCGGCCGGCATCACCCCCGATTGTGACGCACCACCTCCCCCGACGCGGGTCACCTCCGGGTGGCGCGCAGCGAGGTCACCGTGGTCACCGCGAGGGTGCCGACGATGACGCCCAGGGCGGGCAGCACGCCGACCTCGGGCACGGGCACCCCGTACTCGTGCAGCGCGTGCAGCACCAGCTTGCTGCCGATGAAGCCGAGGATGACCGCCAGCCCCTTCGACAGGTGCACCAGCCGGTCCAGCAGGCCGTCGAGCAGGAAGTAGAGCTGGCGGAGGCCGAGCAGCGCGAACGCGTTCGCGGTGAACACGAGGTACGGCTCCTTGGTGAGCCCGAAGATCGCCGGGATGGAGTCGAGGGCGAACAGCAGGTCCGTCGACCCGATCGCCACCATCACCAGGAGCAGGGGCGTCACGACCCGACGCCCGCCGGCGGTCGTGAGCACCCGCGCCCCGTCGTACTCCGTGGTGGTGGGCAGGACCCGGGAGAGCAGGGCGACCACCTTGTTCTCCTTGAGCTCCACGTCCTCCCCGCCCGAGCGGGCCAGCTTCCAGGCCGTCACGACGAGGAACGCCCCGAACACGAAGAAGACCCAGACGAAGCGGTCGATCGCTGCGGCACCGATCGCGATGAAGGCGCCCCGCAGGACCAGTGCGAGGGCGATGCCGAACAGCAGCACCTTGTGCTGCAGCGCGCGGGGCACCGCGAAGCTCGACATCAGCACCACGAAGACGAACAGGTTGTCGACGGACAGCGAGTACTCCGTCAGGTAGCCGGCGAAGAACTCCGCGCCCGCCTGCCGCTTGCCGAGCAGCAGCAGCCCGGTGCCGAACGCGACGGCGAGCCCGACGTACAGCACGACCCAGCGGGTCGCCTCGCCGACCGTGAACTCGTGCTCGCCCTTGCGCGCCGCCACCCACTGGTCGACGGCCAGGACGGCGAGCAGCCCAGCGATCGTGACCACCCAGGTCAACGGCGAGACGTCGAGCACGGCACTTCCTCCGGTCTGGGCACGGGGGCCCGACCGGAGGTCTCTCCCACCCTTGGTGGGCCGCGCGACCCGGGAGACGCAGGGGCCTCCGTGCTGGCGAGTCGCGTGCGACGGGGATACTCCCCTCCGACGACTCCGACTCTAGGACAGGAACCCGCGTGACCCCCGAGCTGCTGGACGTGGCATCCGCCACCAAGGGCTTCCTGCCCGACGACGAGGCGGCGGCGCTGCACGCTGCCGCCCGCACCGCTGCCCCCGGTCTGTGGCTGGAGGTCGGGACGTACTGCGGGAAGTCGACCGTGCACCTGGGGGCGGCGGCCCGCGAGGTCGGCGCCTCGCTCGCCACGCTCGACCACCACCGCGGGTCGGAGGAGAACCAGCCCGGGTGGGAGTGGCACGACCCCTCCCTGGTGGACCCGCACACCGGCCGGCTGGAGACGCTGCCGTCGCTGCGCCGCACGCTCTGGGACGCCGGCCTCGACGACGTGGTCACGGTCCTCGTCGGCAGCACCCAGCAGGTGGCGCGCTGGTGGACCTCGCCGCTCACGTTCCTGTTCCTCGACGGCAACCACACCGAGGAGGTGGCGCAGCACGACTACGCCGCCTTCGCCCCCCACGTCGTGCCGGGCGGGCTCACGGCCGTCCACGACGTGTTCGAGAACCCCGAGGACGGCGGCCGGCCGCCGTGGAACGTCGTGCGCCGCGCCATCGACACCGGCGCGTACGAGCAGGTCTCGGTCACCGGCTCCTTGCGCGTGCTCCGGCGCCTGGACGCCCCCGTCACCTGACCTTGCGTCCTCACGCCCAGCGTGGTCCTGGGGGCAGATCTGAGGACGCAAGCGGGTCCTAGGTGCGGCGGGCGAGGTCTCCGCAGGGGGCGCCGTCCTGCAGGCAGGTCTCCGCCGGCAGCAGCACCCCGGTCGGGAGGTCCGCGCCGTCGAAGAGCGCGAGCGTCGGGCCGCCGGCGAGGGCGTCGGCGCACAGCACCATCGCGGCCGCGGTCCAGGACGACCGCTCGGCCGGCCAGTGCACCTGCTTGTCGAAGACGTAGCCGGTCCAGTAGGAGCCGTCGTCGTACCGGAGGTGCTGGACGTCCTGGAGCAGCTGCCGGGCCCGGTCCGGGTCGCCGGAGACGAGCAGGGCGAGCGCCAGCTCCGCGGTCTCCGCACCGGTGACCCAGGGCTCGTCGGAGACGCACCGGATGCCCAGGCCCGGCACGACGAAGGTGTCCCACTGGTCGTCGAACAGCTGCCGGGCCAGCCGGCCGCGGACGGCCCCGCCGAGGACCGGGTAGTACCAGTCCATCGAGAACCGGCTCTTGTCCATGAACAGGTCGGGGTGGTGGGCGACGGCGTGCTGCAGCAGGCCGGCGGCGAGCTCCCACTCCGGCTGCTGCTCGCCGAACAGCTCCGCCAGGGCGATGCCGCAGCGCAGCGACTGGTAGATGCTCGAGGACCCGGTGAGCAGCGCCTCGCGACGGGGCACCGGTCCGTCCTTGGCCCAGTAGATCTCACCCGTGGGGGCCTGCATGTCGCAGACCAGGTCCAGGGCGCGCCGGATGTGCGGCCACATCTGCTCGGGCAGTGCGCGGTCGCCCGTCACCTGCAGCCACTGCCACGTGCCGACGGCGACGTAGGCGCACTGGTTGACGTCCACCATCGGGTCGAGGACGTCGAGCTGGTCGTAGGAGGTCGCCCACGAGCCGTCCACGGCCTGGGTGCGCCGCAGCCAGGCGTAGGCCCGCTTCGCCTCGTCGAGGCGACCACCGAGCGTGAGCACCATCGCGCACTCGACGTGGTCCCAGGCGTCGGTGTGACCGTCCGGCCAGGGCAGCGAACCGCACGGCTGCTGGGCGGCAGCGATCGCGTCGACGGTCTGCTGCAGCTGCTCCCGGCTCAGGACCCCCGGGAGCCCACGCAGCTCAGGCCGCCGCACGCGAGGCCTCCTCGAGCGGCTTGCGGAGGTAGATGACGAAGGACTTGCCCACGAGCGGCTGCAGCACCTTCTCCGCGAGCCGGGTCGCGAGCGGCTGCTTGACCATGTCCCAGACCAGCAGCTGGTGGTAGGCCCGCACGAGCGGGTGGCGGTCGTTCTTGACGCCGACGGCGCACTTCAGCCACCAGTACGGCGAGTGCAGCCCGTGCGCGTGGTGCTGGCCCTGGTAGGTCAGGCCCTGCTTCTCCAACTTGGAGCGCAGCTCGGAGCCCTTGTAGATGCGGATGTGGCCGCCAGGCTCGTTGTGGTAGTCGTCGGACAGCGCCCAGTTGACCTTCTCGGGCAGCCAGCGCGGGACGGTGACCGCGATCAGGCCGCCCGGCTTGAGCACGCGGTAGAGCTCCGACATCGCGAGCTCGTCCTCCGACAGGTGCTCCATGATCTCGGCCGCGATGATCCGGTCGAAGGACGCGTCCTCGAAGGGCAGCTGGTACGCCGACCCGTTGACGGTGACGGCGGACGCCTCCTTCGGCGCCTCGTCCGCGAGATGGATCGCGGCGAACATGCTCCGCACCTCGACGAGGTCCTTGAAGGACAGGTCGAAGGCGACCACGTCGGCGCCCCGCTTGTAGAGGGAGAAGGCGTGCCGGCCGCCGCCGCAGCCCATGTCGAGCACGCGATCACCGGGGCCGACGGGGAACTGGTCGAAGTCGACGGTCAGCATCAGTCCTCCTCGAAGGGGTGGGGGACGGTCTCGCCGAGGTAGTCGCGGTACCACTGCGCGGTCTGCCGGGCGACGGACGGCCAGGTGTAGCGCTTCATGACGCGGTCGCGGCCCCGCTGCCCGAGCTCGGCGGCGTACGCCGGGTCGTCGATGACCCTCTTGAGCGCCTGGGCGAGCGCCTCGGTGTCGCCGGGCGGCACGGTGAGGGCCGCGTCGCCGACGACCTCGGGCAGCGCACCCGCGGTGGTGCACACGAGCGGGGTGGCGCAGCTCATCAGCTCGATCGCCGGGAGGCTGAACCCCTCGTAGAGGGACGGCACCACACCGACGTTGGCCGAGCCGAACATCTCGACGAGCTCGTGCTCCGGGAGCCCCGTCACGAACCGGACGGTGTCCTCGAGCCCGAGCCGCTTGATGGTCTGGTCCGCCGCCCCACCCGGGTTGGCGCGACCGACGATGACGACCTCGATGTCGCGCTCGGTGCGCAGCTTCGCCGCGGCCTCGAGCAGCGGCACGATGCCCTTGAGCGGGTGGTCGGCGGAGGCGGTCGCGACGATCCGCCCGGGGACCCGCGGCAGGCTCGGCGGCACGAAGACCTCGTGCTCGACGCCCACCGGGATGACGCGCATCCTCGCGGCGTCCACCTCGAAGTCGCGCACGATGTCGACGAAGGAGTTCTCGCTGACGGTCACCAGCGTGGGCATCCGCTGGATGACCCGCTTCTGCATCGCGAGGAAGCCGTACCACCGGCGCTTGCTGAGCTTCTTGCGCCAGGGGCTCGCCGCCAGGTCGAGCTTCTTGTCCACCGTGATGGGGTGGTGCACGTTGGCGATGATCGGCATGCCGTCGCGCTGCATGAGCAGCATCCCGTAGCCGAGCGTCTGGTTGTCGTGGATGACGTCCGGGAGCACGTCACGCTTCTTGAGCTCCTGGTAGGCCCGCAGGCTGAACGTCAGCGGCTCCGGGAAGCCGGCGGTGCACATGATCCCGAACTCGAGGGCGTCGACCCAGGTGCGGAACTCGCTCGGCCACGGCACCCGGAACGGGTCGGGGTCGCGGTAGAGGTCGAGGCTCGGCAGGTGGGTCAGCCGCACCCCCTCGTCCAGCAGCGGGTACGGCGGGCCGCTGAGGACCTCGACGTCGTGGCCGAGGTTCGCCAGCTCGCGCGAGAGGTGGCGCACGTAGACGCCCTGCCCGCCGCAGTGCGGCTTGCTGCGGTAGCTCAGCAGCGCGATGCGGAGGGGCCGCCCGCCATCAGCGGCCACACGGGTGTCCGGCACCGGCACTCCTGTCAGGAAACTGGAACGTGTTCTCGTCGCCGAGAAGGAGAGTCCAGCCTACAGACAGGGTGTTACCGGCGGTAAGTGACCCGGATCACAGTGCTTTGTACGGGTCGTGCTCCACCATCAGCTTCTCGCGGCGGGCCTCGTCGATCCGGCTGACGAAGCTCTTCTGCTCCTGGGCGTCGCGGACCACCTTGGCCAGCGTGAAGCAGCTGCTGATGGTGAACAGCGTGCCGAGGACGAGGAAGCCGCGCTGCCAGCGGTCGACCGGCAGGTAGAGGATCCCGACGGTCATGAAGCCGAGCGACAGCGCGAACGCGATCGCGGCCTGCGCCTGGAAGGCGACCGTCGTGTGCGACGGCGGCGCCGGGACGGGGTTGGGAAGGACAGGGAGCGAGGTCGTCGTGGTCATGGCTCCAGGCTGGCGCGTCGCACGCCGCGCGTCCTGAGTAGTCCTACGGTGTCCCGGTGCAGCAGCCGCCCGCGGGCTACCGGCCCGAGCTGGACGGCGTCCGGGCCCTCGCCGTCCTGGCGGTCATGGGGTTCCACCTGACGTTCGCCGTCCCTGCGCTGCGGCACGCGTTCCGTGGCGGCTTCCTCGGCGTCGACGTGTTCTTCGTGCTCTCCGGGATGCTCATCACGCAGGTGCTCGTCGCCGGCCACCTCCGCGGCGGGGTGTCACTGCCCGCGTTCGGCGTCCGGCGGGCCCGCCGGCTGCTCCCCGCCCTGGCCGCGGTCGTCGCGGTGGTCGTCGTCGAGCGGCAGGTGGTGTACGGCGAGGGCAAGGCCATCCTCAAGGGGCTCGCGGCGATCGCCGGTTACGTCACGGTCGGTCGGCACAGCTGGCCGTTCGGCCCGGCGCTCGGGCACGTCTGGTCGCTCGTCGTGGAGTGGGAGTTCTACCTGCTCTGGCCGGTGCTGCTGGTGCTCGCGCTGCGGCGGGGCTGGGCGCCTGAGCGGCTCGCCGGACCGGTGCTCGCGCTCGCGGGCGCCCTGTTCGTGGTCCGTGGTGTCGTGTTCAGCCAGGACGGCGGCGACTGGGTGCTGAGCTACCACAGCGCGTGGCTGCGGTTCGACGAGCTGCTGCTGGGCGCCGCCGTGGGGCTGGCCGGCCACCGGGTCCCGGTGCCCGCGGCGGTGCGGACCGCCGGCCTCGCCGTGCTGCTGGTCGTCGTGACCCGTGCCGACTACCCCGACAGCTGGCTCTACCAGGGCGGCATGGCGCTCGTGGCGTGCGCCGCGGCGGTGCTGGTGCAGCCGCGCACGACGCCGTGGGCCGGCGACCGGGTGCTCGGCAGCGCGCCGCTGGTCTGGGTCGGCCGGCTGTCGTACTCGCTCTACCTCTGGAGCGTCCCGGTCATCGCCCAGGTCGGGCGGGAGGGCGCGGACTGGCCGCGCGCCGCGGTCCTGCTGGTCGCGGTCGGGCTGTCCTTCGCCGCGGCCGCCGCGTCGTACTGGCTCGTCGAGGCGCGCTTCCGCGCCCCCTCCCGCATCCCCCGGTGAGCAGGGCGCTCAGCGGATGCCGGCGGCGTCCATGCCGCGAAGCTCCTTCTTCAGCTCGTTGACCTCGTCGCGG
>CAMLIA010000121.1 GCA_946479905.1 uncultured Frankiales bacterium
TCTCGTCGGCCAGGGTCGGCTGGTAGCCGACGGCGCTCGGCATGCGGCCGAGCAGGGTGGAGACCTCGGAGCCGGCCTGCGTGAAGCGGAAGATGTTGTCGATGAACAGCAGCACGTCCTGCTTCTGCACGTCGCGGAAGTACTCCGCCATCGTCAGCGCGGACAGGGCGACGCGCAGACGCGTGCCCGGCGGCTCGTCCATCTGGCCGAAGACGAGCGCGGTGTCGTTGATGACGCCGGACTCGGTCATCTCACCGAACAGGTCGTTGCCCTCGCGGGTGCGCTCGCCGACGCCGGCGAACACCGACACGCCACCGAACTCCTTGGCGACGCGGCGGATCATCTCCTGGATGACGACGGTCTTGCCGACGCCGGCACCGCCGAACAGGCCGATCTTGCCACCGCGCACGTAGGGCGCGAGCAGGTCGACGACCTTGATGCCGGTGGTGAACATCTCGGTCTTGGACTCGAGGGTGTCGAACGCCGGGGACGCCCGGTGGATCGGCCAGCGGGTCTCGATGTTCAGCGACTCCTCGCTGACGTCGAGCGGCTTCCCGAGGCAGTTGAACACGTGGCCCTTGGTGACGTTGCCGACGGGCACCGAGATGGCCGCGCCGGTGTCCTGCACCGGGGCACCGCGGACGAGGCCGTCGGTGGGCTGCATGGAGATGGCGCGCACCAGGTTGTCGCCGATGTGCTGCGCGACCTCGAGGGTGAGCTCCGCGGTCTCGCCGCCCATCGTGCGCTCGACGTGCAGCGCGTTGTAGATGGGGGGCATCTCGTCGGGAGCGAACTCCACGTCGACGACCGGGCCGATGACACGCGCGACGCGTCCCACCCCGCCCGGGGTTGCCTCCGCCGTGGTCTCTTCTGCCGTGATGGTCATGTGAGTCACTCACTCCCTGCCGACTCGAGCGCGTTAGCGCCGCCGACGATCTCGCTGATTTCCTGCGTGATCTCGGCCTGTCGGGCCGAGTTCGCCGCTCGGGTGAGCGACTTGATGAGCTCTTCCGCGTTGTCCGTCGCGGCCTTCATGGCGCGCCGCCGGGACGCGGACTCCGACGCGGCGGACGCCAGCAGCGCGGCGTACACCCGGGTCTCGACGTACCGCGGGAGCAGCGCGTCGAGCAGCGCCTCGGCCTCCGGCTCGAACTCGTAGAGCGGCAGCGGGCCCTCCGGCGGAGGGGCGTCCGTCTCCTCGATGACGAGGGGCAGCACGCGGACGGCCACGGGGCGCTGGGTCAGCGCGGAGACGTACTCGGTGTAGACGATGTGGATCTCGTCGACACCACCCTCGTCGGTGTCGCGGAGGAACGCCTCGATGAGGGTGTCGGCGACGACCTTCGCGTCGGCGAAGCTGGGCTTCTCCGAGAAGCCGGTCCAGCTCTCCTGCACGTCGCGGTTGCGGAAGCGGTAGAACGCGACGCCCTTGCGACCGACGAGGAAGCTGACCGGCTCCTTGCCCTCGGAGCGGAGCAGGGCGGACAGCGCCTCCGCCTGCTTGAGGGCGTTCGAGCTGTAGCCACCTGCCAGGCCGCGGTCGCTGGTGATGACCAGGACGGCGGCGCGGCGCGGGTCCGGCTTCTCGTTGACCAGCGGGTGGTCGACCGTCGACTGCGACGCGAGCGCGGAGAGCACGTTGGTGATCTCACGCTCGTAGGGCCGGGCAGCGTTCACCGCGTGCTGCGCCTTGCTGATGCGCGACGCGGCGATGAGCTCCATCGCCTTCGTGATCTTCTTGGTCGACTGCACCGACTTGATGCGGCGGCGGTAGACCCTGAGCTCGGCACCCATGGGCTAGTGCGCCGTCTCCGGCGGAGCGGGCTTGTACTTGGTGATGCGCTCCTGGCCCTCGGCGCCCTTGTCCATCGGGTCGACCGGCGCCTCGTTCACCACGATCGGCTTGCCGTCGGAGGTCTGGAACTCCTTGCTGAACTCGGCGACAGCGATCTCGAGCTCGGAGATCGTGCTGTCCTCGAGCTTGCCGGTGCTCAGGATGGTGTCGTAGATGCTGCCGTACTTGCGACCGATGAAGTCGAGCAGCTCGGACTCGAAGCGGCGCACGTCGCCGACCGGGACGATGTCGAGCTTGCCGTTGGTGCCGGCCCAGATCGACACGACCTGACGCTCCACGGCGAACGGCGCGTACTGGCCCTGCTTGAGGAGCTCGACGAGCCGCTGACCGCGCTCGAGCTGCGCCTTCGACGCCTTGTCGAGGTCGGACGCGAAGGCCGAGAAGGCCTCCAGCTCGCGGTACTGCGCGAGGTCGAGCCGCAGTCGGCCGGAGACCGACTTCATCGCCTTGATCTGCGCGTTGCCGCCGACGCGGGAGACCGAGATGCCGACGTTGATGGCGGGGCGGACACCGGCGTTGAACAGGTCGGTCTCGAGGAAGATCTGGCCGTCGGTGATGGAGATGACGTTGGTCGGGATGAAGGCCGAGACGTCGTTGCCCTTGGTCTCGATGATGGGCAGGCCGGTCATCGAACCGCCACCGAGCTCGTCGGAGAGCTTCGCGCAGCGCTCGAGCAGCCGGCTGTGCAGGTAGAAGACGTCACCGGGGTAGGCCTCGCGGCCCGGCGGGCGGCGCAGCAGCAGCGAGATCGCGCGGTAGGCGTCGGCCTGCTTGGTCAGGTCGTCGAAGACGATGAGGACGTGCTGGCCGTTGTACATCCAGTGCTGGCCGATGGCCGAGCCGGTGTAGGGGGCGAGGTACTTGAAGCCGGCCGGGTTGCTGGCCGGAGCCGAGACGACCGTCGTGTACTCGAGCGCGCCGGTCTCCTCGAGGCGGGCGACCAGCTCAGCGACGGTGGAGGCCTTCTGCCCGATGGCGACGTAGATGCACTTGACCTGCTTCTTCGGGTCGCCGGTCTTCCAGTTGTCGCGCTGGTTGATGATGGCGTCCAGGGCGACGGCCGTCTTGCCGGTCTGGCGGTCACCGATGATCAGCTGGCGCTGGCCGCGGCCGATGGCCGTCATGGCGTCGATGGCCTTGAGGCCGGTCTGCAGCGGCTCGGTCACGGGCTGGCGCTGCACGACGGAGGGGGCCTGGAGCTCGAGGATGCGGCGACCCTCGGCCTGGATCGGGCCCTTGCCGTCGAGCGGGTTGCCGAGCGGGTCGACGACCCGACCGAGGAAGCCGTCGCCGACCGGGGCCGAGAGGACCTCGCCGGTGCGCCGCACCTCCTGGCCCTCCTCGATGCCGCCGGCCTCGCCGAGGATGACGACACCGATCTCGCGCTCCTCGAGGTTGAGGGCGAGACCGAGGACGCCGCCCTCGAACTCGAGCAGCTCGTTGGTCATGGCCGAGGGCAGGCCCTCCAGGCGCGCGATGCCGTCACCGGTCTCGATGACCCGTCCGACCTCCTCGCGGGCGGTCTCCGGCTTGTAGGCCTCGACGTACTGCTCGATCGCGCTCCGGATGTCCTCCGGTCGAATCGCGAGCTCGGTCATGGTTCCTGCTCTCTCGTCTTGTTGCGGCGTGCGGTGCTGTGTCTGGGGGGTGGTGCTAGAGGGAGTCGGCGAACTGGCGGCGGGCGGTGTCGAGGCGGCGCACGACGCTGGCGTCGAGGACCTCCTCGCCGACGCGGACGACCATGCCGCCGAGCAGCGTCGGGTCGACCTCGACGCGCAGCCCGACCTCACGGCCGTAGAGCTTCGAGAGCTCCTGCGTGAGGCGGTCGAGCTGCGGCTGCGTCGGGGCGACGGCCGCGGTGACCCTCGCGTTGAAGCGGTCGCGGAGGTCGGCCCCGAGCCGGGCGAACTCGACGAGCGCCTCGGTGATGGTGCGCCGGCGCGGGCCGAGCGCCGCCGCGGTGACGATCCGCACCGTGGCGTCCGTGGCCTTGCCGGAGAGCAGCGTCGACAGCAGCTGGCGCTTGCGGTCGGCAGCGGCGTTGGCGTCGTCGAGGGCCAGCCGCAGTGCGGCCTCGCCGCTGAGGATGCGCTCGAACCGGAAGAGCTCCTCCTCCACGCGGTCGAGCGCCCCGTCCGCCTGGGCCTGCAGGAAGGACGCGAGCACGCCGAGCGCCTCGAGGCCGTCGACCAGGTCGCCCGGACGCGACCAGCGCAGCCCGACGACGTCGACGAGGACCTGGACGGCGAGCGGAGAGACCTTGCCGCCGAGCAGGTTGTTGACCAGTGCCGTCTTGGCCTCGTTGTGGACCGACGTGTCGGCCAGCGCGCGGCGCAGCGGCAGCTCGCGGCCGAGCAGCTCGACAACGGCGAGCAGGTCCTCGGACAGCGTGCCGAGGTCTGCCGACGACGCGTCGAGCCCGATCAGGCTCTTGCGGGCCTCGGCCAGCGCGGTGCGGCTCGCTCCGAGCATCAGGTCGCCTGGTTCGCGTCGAGCTCTGCGAGGAACCGGTCGACGACGCGCTGCTGGAGCGCCTCGTCAGCGAGCGACTCGCCGACGATGCGACCCGCGAGGTCGACGGCGAGGCCACCGACCTCACGACGCAGCTGCGCGAGCGCCTGGCGGTGCTCCGCGGCCAGCCGGTCCTCGGCCTGCTTGGTGACCGCCTCCGCGGCCCGGCGGGCCTCGTCCTTGGCCGCCTCGATCGTCTCGCTGCGGAGCCGGAAGGCGTCCTCACGGGTGCGGGCTGCCTCGGCGCGGGCCTCCGCCATCATCGCGGCGTAGTCGGACTCCGCGGCCTCCAGGCGCTCCTTGGCCAGGCGGCTGTCCTCCAGCTGCTGCCGGATGATGTCCTGCCGCTTCTCCATGCTCGCCTTGAGCGGCGGCACCACGACCTTGTAGATGAAGGCCGCGATCAGGATGAAGGCAGCGAGCTCGGCGATGAACGTCCCGTCGGGGATGAGGAAGTTCCCCTCCGCCGACACGGTCGAGTGAGACATGAGAACCTGCTCTGCTCCGAGTAGCTGCGGTTACTTGCCGAGAACGAAGACGAAGTAACCCATGAAGGCCAGGTTGATGAAGTACATGGCCTCGACCAGACCGACGGTGATGAAGAAGAGGGTCTGCAGCCGGCCCTGGGCCTCGGGCTGACGCGCAACACCCGCGATGTACTGGCTACCTGCCAGGCCGTCGCCGATGCCGGCGCCGATGGCACCGCCGGCGAGGGCAAGCCCACCGCCGACCATGGCTCCGGCCTGGGTGACTGCCTGCTGCATCGTGTCTGCTGCCATGACTGCGTTTCTCCTCGTGAAGGTGTGCTCCCAGAGCCTCTGCCCTGGGGTCGAGACGTTTGTGGGCTATGCGTGGGCTAGTGGCCCTCGCCGACCGCGGCGCTGAGGTAGACCACGGTCAGCAGGGAGAAGATGAGCGCCTGGATCAGGCCGATGAACATGTCGAAGATGACCCACACGGACTTCAGGGGGACCGACACGAACACCCAGGGGAGCAGCCCGATGAGCGCGATCATGAGGCCGCCGGCGAAGAGGTTGCCGAAGAGTCGGAGAGCCAGCGAGAGCGGCTTCGCCACCTCCTCGATCGCCCGGAAGGGCACCAGCCAGTACGGCGCTCCCATGAAGCTCTTGGCGTAGCCGAGCGCGCCCTTGCGCCGGATGCCGGTGATGTGCACGATGCCGAGCACGAGGACCGCCAGCGCTGCCGGCAGGTTGATGTCCGAGGTGGGTGCGATCAGCTGCTCATGGGTCGGCAGCACCTCGACGTAGTTCGCGATCAGGATGAACGCGAACAGCGAGACACCGAGCGGCACGACGAAGGCGGGGGCCTTGATGCCCATCGCCTCGTGGACCAGGTCCTCGATGTACTTCACCAGCCCCTCGAAGGCCAGCTGCAGCTTGCCGGGCACGCCCTCCGGGCTGAGCTGGCGGCGCATGATGAGGCCCAGACCGATGAGCACCGCACCGGCCACGAGCGTCGAGATGACCGTGTCCCGGTTCATCGCGATGCCGAACAAGGTGAACCGCGGGTGCTCACCCACGGTGATCTCGGTGAGGATGATGCCTCTCATCCGATCCGCGCCGCTCTCATCGCGACGCCGAGCTGCGAGATCAGCGCGAGCATCTGGTACCCGGCCAGGCCGACGAACAGCACCCAGCCGTTCGGGCGCGCGAGGAAGGCGACGAGCAGGGCCGCGCCGCTCACCATCCCAAGCCGGCTGAGAGAGCTCTTGACGACCGCCTTGCGGTCCGGGTCGTCGGTCGGGTCCATCTTCGCTGTCGCCTGCTCGACGAGCAGCCCGTTCACGACGCCGAGGACGACGCCCCCGGCAAGCAGCAAGGCGATGGCGACGTGCCCGACCGACAGGCCGACCGCCAGCGCGATCACGATGCACGTCGCGGGAAGAACCAGAACGCGCCAAACGCCCTTGTAGCCGCGCTTGGCCACCGTCGGCGACACACTTGTCGTCGTCACAGTGGGGGAACTCTCCTTGGGGTCGTTCACGAGTCGTCAGTCTTGCAGGTGGCGCCGGACCTCGAGCACCGACCCCACCACTCCGAGAAGGAGACCGGTTGTCATGCCGACCAGGACCATCACGGGCGCCGTCCCCCATACGCCGTCGAGGTAGTGGCCGAGCGCCAGGCCACCCCCGACGCACACCGCATTGACAAGTCCGAGACCGGCCAGCGTGGCGAGCGAGAGCGGCGGCTGACCGGGGTCCGGCCGGCCTTCGCTCTGATCGGGCAAGAGGTCCTCACGTCACAAAGCCGGCCAGGACGAAGTGTGCCTGACCAGCGCTCGAACATGGGGAAACGCAGGCACAAACCTAGCAGATGGCGGTCGGTGCCCAGCCGTCAGGAGCTGCGCTCCCGCAGCCTCGGCATCGCCAGCACGATGAGCGCGATGACGGCCAGGCTGCCCGCCACCCCGATCACCATGAACGGCCCGGTGAGGAACAGCGCGACGCCGGTGAAGGCGAGCAGCGCGGTCCAGAAGTACATGATCAGGACGGCCCTGGTGTGGCTGTGGCCGATCTCGAGCAGCCGGTGGTGCAGGTGCATCTTGTCCGGGGCGAAGGGGCTGCGCCCGGCGCGGGTGCGGCGGACGACCGCGAGCAGCAGGTCGACGAGCGGCACCAGCAGCACGACGATCGGCAGCAGCAGCGGCAGCAGCACGGGGAAGGCGAGGTTCCTGGGCAGGTTCGTGTAGTTGAACTGGCCGGTGAGCGAGATCGCCGAGGCGCTCAGCATCAGCCCGATCAGCATCGAGCCGCTGTCCCCCATGAAGATCCGCGCCGGGTTGAAGTTGTGCGGCAGGAAGCCGAGGCAGGCGCCCGTGAGCACGGCCGCGATGAGCGTCGGCGCGCTGATCCGCTCCTGACCCACCCCGAGCGTGACCTGACCGCTCGACAGGCTGTAGGAGAACGCGAACAGCGCCAGCGCGGCGATGGCACCCACGCCGGCGAGCAGCCCGTCGAGGCCGTCGATGAAGTTGACCGCGTTGATGATGAGCAGGGTGAGCAGCACGGTGAGCGCGACGCCCTCCGAGCCCAGCGAGACCGCTCCCACGCCCGGCAGCGTGATGGTGAGCATCTGCAGGCCGAGCAGCACCATGATGCCGATGGCGACCGTCTGGCCGGCGAGCTTGGTCAGCGCGTCCAGCTCGAAGCGGTCGTCGACGAAGCCGAGCAGCGTGATGACCCCGCCTGCGACGACCACGGCCTGCACGTCGGAGTACTTGAACACCGCACTGAGGGCGGGCAGCGAGTGCGCCACCAGGAACGCCGCGCAGACGCCTGCGTACATCGCGACCCCACCGAGCCGTGGGGTCGGGATGTCGTGAACATCACGGTCCCGGACCTGGGCGACCGCCCCGATCCGCAGCGCGACCCACCGCGCGACCGGCGTCAGCAGCCAGGTGACCCCGGCGGCGACGCACAGGACGAGCAGGTACTCGCGCACGGCGAGACGCTAGCGGGGATAGGCCGGATGGGCTTCGACGAGGGAGGTGACACTCCGGCGGATCTCCTCCGCGGCGCTCCCGTCCTCGTCCTTCACGGCTCGACCGATCAGGCCCGCGATCTCCTTCATGTCACCCTCGGTCATGCCCTGCGTCGTGACGCTGGGCGTCCCGACGCGGATGCCGGAGGCGACGGACGGGGGCTGCGGGTCGTAGGGGATGGCGTTCTTGTTGAGCACGATCCCGGCGGCGGCGCAGCGCGCCTCGGCCTGCTGGCCGGTGACCCCGATGCCCTGCAGGTCCAGCAGGGACAGGTGGGTGTCGGTGCCACCGGTGACCGGCCGCATCCCCTCCGCGCCCAGCGCGTCGGTGAGGGCGATCGAGTTGGCGATGACCTGCTTCGCGTAGGCCTGGTACGCCGGCGTGCTCGCCTCCTTCAGCGCGACCGCCTTCGCCGCCACCGCGTGCATGAGCGGGCCGCCCTGCATCATCGGGAAGACCGCCTTGTCGAGCTTCGCGGCGTGCTCCTCCTTGCAGACGAGCATGCCGCCGCGCGGGCCGCGCAGCACCTTGTGCGTGGTGAACGTCACCACGTCGGCGTAGGGCACCGGCGAGGGGATGGCCTTGCCGGCCACCAGCCCGATGAAGTGGGCGGCGTCGACCATCAGGATGGCCCCCACCTCGTCGGCGATCTCGCGGAAGGCCTTGAAGTCGATGAGGCGCGGGATCGCCGAGCCACCGCAGATGATCATCTTCGGGCGGTGCTCGCGGGCCAGCTCCCGCGCCTGGTCGTAGTCGATGTCCTCGGTGTCCTTCGCGACGCCGTAGTGGACGGCGTTGAACCACTTGCCCGAGAAGCTCACCTTCGTGCCGTGCGTCAGGTGACCGCCGTGCGGGAGCGACATCGCGAGCACCGTGTCGCCGGGCTGCAGGAACGCGCCGTAGACCGCGATGTTGGCGCTCGCGCCGCTGTGCGGCTGCAGGTTCGCGTGCTCGGCGCCGAAGAGCTCCTTGGCGCGGGCGATGCCGATCTCCTCCGCGACATCGACGACCTCGCACCCGCCGTAGTACCGCTTGCCCGGGTACCCCTCGGCGTACTTGTTGGACAGCGTCGAGCCGAGCGCGGCCAGCACCGCCGGGCTCGTGAAGTTCTCGCTCGCGATCAGCTGCAGCCCGCTGCGCAGCCGGGTGAGCTCGTCGAGGACGACCCCCGCGATCTCGGGGTCGGTCTGCTGCAGGTCGTCGAAAGAAGGACCCCAGAACGTCACGGCAGTGCTCCCTCGAGCGGTGGCGGGCGGTAGCGCCAGCCTACCGCCGCCCCCAGCGCGCCCACGCGTTGATCAGCAGGCCATTGCACGTCCACCGCGCCCGCGCGTCACCCGGGCGACCGCCTGTTGATCTCCGCAAGGCCCGACGTCCCGTGATCAGCAGGCGATCCCACGTACAGCGCGCCGGCGAGTCGACCCGCCAACCGCCTGTTGATCACCGGAAGGGGGCCGCCCCCTCGGCGGCGGCGGTCAGCCGGCGAGCAGGTCGAGGGGCCGCTGCAGGGTGCTGTGCAGCAGGGCGGCGCAGCTGACGTAGCCGGGAAGCGGACCGCGGTAGGGATCCACGATGTCGTCGTCGGCCGGTTTCGGCGGCCGCACGAGACCGCGCTGCGCCGCCGCCGCCGTGACGACGGCCTGGGCGCGCGCCACCCGGTCGCCCTGCGGCAGGGTGGCGGGGTCCACGACCGACAGCAGCCGGTCGAACTCACGGATCGTGAAGCTCCTGCGGGCCGCCTGCGGGTGCAGCGTCACCGCGGCCGCCCGGTGCTCGCGGGTGGCGCACAGGACGAGGTCGGCCCCGCTGACGAGGGTGTCCACGAGCGGCTGCGCCCGGAACGCCGACCCGTCGATGCCGTGGCGGTCGCGGAGCGTGTCCAGCGCGAACGGCTCCATCGGGCGGTCGGTGAGCCCGAACGTCCCCGCGGACGCGACGGCGAACTGCTCCGCCTCGTCGCCGAGCCGCTCCCGCAGGCCCGCGCGCAGCAGGTGCTCGGCCATCGGGGACCGGCAGATGTTGCCGGTGCACACGACGAGGACCCGGAACATCAGGGGGCGACGAGATCGGGTACGACGGAGCGCAGCTCGTCCAGGGAGAGCGCGCCCAGCCGGAGCACCGTCGGGTGCTCGGCGGTGAGGTCGACGATCGTGGAGGGCACCGGCTCGCCGCACTCGCCGCCGTCGAGGTAGACCTCGACCGCCGTGCCGAGCTGCCGCGCCGCCTCGGCGCAGTCCGTCGCCGGCGGCAGGCCGCTGCGGTTCGCGCTCGACACCGCGAGCGGGCCGGTCTGCTCGAGCACGTTGAGGGCGACCGGGTCGAGGGGCATCCGGAGCGCGACGGTGCCCTTCGTCTCGCCGAGGTCCCACGCCAGGGTCGCGGCGTGCTGCACGACCAGCGTCAGGGCACCCGGCCAGAACGCCTCGGCGAGCTCCCGCGCGACGGGCGGGACGACGTCGAGCAGCCCGTCAAGGGTGCGCAGGTTCGGCACCAGGACGGGCGTCGGCATGTCACGCCCGCGGCCCTTGGCCTCGAGCAGCCGGCCCACCGCCTCCGGCGAGAAGGCGTCGGCAGCGAGGCCGTAGACGGTGTCGGTCCGGAAGACGACGAGCTGCCCCCGGCGGATGGCGTGGACGGCCGCGTCGACGCCCTCCGGGCTCGACGTGCGCACGTCGTACGTGGTGCTCATCCGCTCCATCTTGCCGTGACGAACCGGTCCCGGCCGGTCAGGTCGACGTGGTCCTCGATCTCGGCCCAGCCGCCGGCAGCCTCGAACACCGCCGGCGCGCTCCGGCCCTGCCGGTCGGAGTGCTCGACGACGACCAGCCCGCCCGGCTTGAGGAGGCGGCGGGCGGCCTGCTCCACCAGCCGGATGACGTCGAGCCCGTCCGCGCCGGCGAACAGCGCGATCTCCGGGTCGTGGTCGATGACCTCGGGGTCGGGGATGTGCCGCTCGTCCTCGGCGACGTACGGCGGGTTGCTGGCGACCAGGTCCACGGTGCCGTCGAGCTCGTGCAGGCACTCCTCGACCGAGCCCAGGTGCAGCCGCACCTCCGGGTCACCTGCCGCGGCGAGCCGGGCGGCGTTGCGGCGCGTCCACTCGAGCGCGACCGGGTCACGCTCCACGGCGTGCACGACGGCGCCGGGCACCTCGTTCGCCAGCGCGAACGCGATGGTCCCGGAGCCGGTGCACAGGTCGACCATCAGCGAACCAGGGGCGGCGTGGTCCACGGCCCACTGCACCACCGACTCCGTCTCCGGGCGCGGCACGAACACCCCCGGCCCGACCTCGAGCTCGATCCAGCGGAACCCGACCGAGCCGGTGAGGTGCTGCAACGGGACCCGCGCCGCACGACGGGCGACCAGCTCGTCGTACGCCTCGGTGTCGAGGGTGTCGTGCATGGCGAGGTCCGACGGCTTCTTCAGCCCCAGGACGTGCACCGCGAGGGCCTTGGCATCGTGCTCAGGGCTGGCGACCCCGGCGGCCCGGAGCCGCTCGGTCGCCTCGGCGATCGCCTTGCGCAGCAGCACTACTCTCCCTTGAGCTTCTCGGCGTTGTCGGCGTCGACCATGGACTGGATGACGGCGTCCAGGTCCCCGTCGAGGACCTGCATGAGGTTGTTGGCCTTGTATCCGCTGCGGTGGTCGGCAATCCGGTTGTCGGGCCAGTTGTAGGTGCGGATCTTCTCGCTGCGGTCCATGGTGCGGATCTGGCTGCCGCGGGCGGCGGAGTCCTTGGCCGCCTGCTCCTCGAGGGCGAGCGCCAGCAGCCGGGCCCGCAGCACGCGCATCCCGGCCTCCCGGTTCTGCAGCTGGCTCTTCTCGTTCTGCATGCTGACCGTGACGCCTGTCGGGACGTGGGTGATGCGCACGGCGGAGTCGGTGGTGTTGACCGACTGGCCGCCGGGGCCGGAGGAGCGGTAGACGTCGATGCGCAGGTCGTTCTGGTTGATCTCCACGTCCACCTCCTCGGCCTCCGGCAGCACGAGGACGCCCGCGGCGCTGGTGTGGATGCGCCCCTGGGACTCGGTGACGGGCACCCGCTGGACGCGGTGCACGCCACCCTCGTACTTCAGCCGGCCGTAGACGGGGTTCTCCGGGTCACGGGACTTGATCGCGAGCTGGATGTCCTTGAAGCCACCCATCTCGCCCTCGGTCTGGCTGACGACCTCGACCTTCCAGCCCTGCCGCTCGGCGTAGCGGGTGTACATCCGCACCAGGTCGCCGGCGAACAGCGCGGCCTCGTCGCCGCCCTCGCCGCCCTTGACCTCGAGGATCACGTCCTTCGCGTCCGCCGGGTCCTTCGGGATCATCAGCTGCACGATGCGGGCGTCGAGCACCTCGAGCTGCTGGGTGATCTCGGCGACCTCGTCGTCCATCTCGAGCTCCTTGGCGGCCTCGAGGTCGCCGCGGAGCTGGTCGCGCTGGTTGACGGCGGCGACGATCGGGCCGAGCTCGGCGTAGCGCCGGCCGAGCTCGCGAGCCCGGCCCTGGTCCTCGTGCACGCTGGGGTCGGCGAGCTGCTCCTCGAGCAGCGCGTGCTCGGCCAGCAGGTCGTCGATCGGGTCAGCCATGGGGTCCTCCCTGAACACGCGAACGGCGCCCGTCCCCCTGTGGGGAACGGGCGCCGCCGGACAGCTACTTGGAGCGCTTGCCGAAGCGCTGCTCGAACCGGGCCACGCGGCCGCCGGTGTCGAGGATCTTCTGCTTGCCCGTGTAGAACGGGTGGCAGGCGGCACAGACCTCGGCGCGGATCTCGCCGCCGCCGACGGTGCTCTTGGTGGTGAACTCGTTGCCGCACGTGCACGACACGTGGGTGTCGACGTAGCTCGGGTGGATGCCCTGCTTCATGGAGTGTCCTTCGTCAGTGGCCGCCGGGTCGCCCGCGAGGACGTGAACCGGTGCCGATGGGGTCCTACCAGTGTGCCAGAACGCCCGGCCGGGGCTCAGTGTTCCTGCGCCGGGGTCCATCCGGCGGCACGTGCTGCCGCCACCGCCGCCAGCTGCGAGGTGACGCCGAGCTTGGTGAGCACACCGCGGATCTGCGTCCGCACCGTCGCCTCGCTGACCACCCATGCCGTGGCGATGGCGTCGGCCGAGCGGCCCCTCATCAGCTCACCGAGGACCTGCCGCTCCCGCGGGGTCAGCTGCTCGAAGGGCTCCAGCCGACGCGCGTTGGCGGACCGCCACGAGCGCAGCTCCGCCAGCAACGACTGCCGGTGCCCGTCCGTGATGGGGCTACCGCCGTTCACGACGGTGATGACCGCCTCCAGCAGTCCCTCGAAGCTCGTGCTCTTCGGCAGCACGCCGACGGCGCCCTGCTCGAGGCACAGCCCGTGGCGGTGCAGGTCCCGGCTGCCCGTGACGACGAGCACCCGGCCGCCCTGGGCCCGCAGGGGCGCGATGAGGGCGACCCCGTCCCCCACCGGCTCGCCGAGGTCGAGATCCAGGAGCACCGCACCCGGTGCCTGGCCGCGCGCCTCCGCCAGGACCCCCTCGAGGGAGCTCAGGCCGCTCACCTCGACGTCGAGCCCCTCCCTCCGCAGCGCCATGCCGAGGCTCTGCGCGAGCAGCTCGTGGTCCTCGACGATGAGCACCGACGAGCGCGACTCATCAGATCTGACGATGCTCACGAGCCGCGAACCCCCTTCACTGGTGCCGATGACGTCCCTACCCGCTCCACGCGTCGCGATCGAGGCGGACA